>JAAYXE010000143.1 GCA_012516075.1 Chloroflexota bacterium
CGCCCCGCGGGCGCTGCGGGCCCCGCTGCCCCCCGCCCTCGACCTGGAGGACAGCGGCGGGCTGACCCCCGCCGGTCTGGCGAGCTGGACGCTGTCCTTCCTGCAGACTCTGGAGGCGCTCACCGGCCGCCGGCCCATCCTGTACACCAACGTCTTCTACGGGGGCCAGGTGCGGGCGGTCGCCGGCCGCTGCCGGCTGTGGATTGCCAATCCGGGGGCCGGCGGCGCCCCGCACCCCGGTACAGCCCCTTCCATGCCGCCCGGCTGGGAGGCGTGGGACTTCTGGCAGTACTGCTGGCGGGGCAGCGTGCCCGGGATCAACGGGCGCGTGGACCTGAACTACTTCCGCGGCCGCCAGGCGGACCTGCAGGCGCTGTGCGCCGGCCGGGAACCGCTCCCCGCCCTCAGCCTGCAGTCGCTCGACGCCCGCCTGAGAAAGGTCGAACAGGCTCTGGGGCTGCTCACAGGAGGAAGCGCAGATGCTGCAGCCTGACTGCCCCCGGGCTGAACGTTCAGGGAGCATTTGCTTGAACGAGCTGGTCGAGCTGTTCAAAGAGGTCCTGACGGACGTGGTGCTCTTTGCTGAGCACGCCAGCGGGCTGAAGCTGCGCCGCTACCAGGAAGAAGTGGCGCGCAGCATCGTCAACTCGGTGGTGCAGCGCAAAGGGCTGACGTTCGTGGTGATCTTCCCGCGCCAGTCGGGCAAGAACGAACTGCAGGCGCAGATCGAAGCCTACCTGCTCACCCTGCTCTCGCAGGTGGGTGCCGAGATCGTCAAGGTCTCGCCCACCTGGAAGCCGCAGAGCCTGAACGCCATGCGCCGCCTGGAACGCGTGCTCGAAAAGAACGTGGTGGCCAGAGAGTGGTGGAAGAAAGAGCAGGGCTATATCTACCGGGTTGGGCAGGCGCGCATCTTCTTCCTCTCCGGTCAGCCGGGCGCCAACATCGTCGGCGCCACGGCTTCCACCCTGCTGGAGTGCGACGAGGCCCAGGACGTGCTCATCGCCAAATGGGATAAGGAGATCGCTCCCATGGCCGCCTCCACCAATGCCACTCGCGTGTTCTGGGGCACCGCCTGGACCAGCCGCACGCTGCTGGCGCGCGAGCTGCGCGCAGCTCGCGAGGCCGAGCGGCGCGACGGGCAGCGGCGCGTGTTCGTGCTCGACGCCGGCCAGGTGGCGGCCGAGGTGAGCGCTTACGGCGAGTTCGTGGCCGAAGAGGTCCGCCGCCACGGCCGGCAGCACCCCTTTGTGAAGACCCAGTACTTCTCCGAGGAGATCGACCAGGAGGGCGGGATGTTCCCGCCCCGGCGCACGGCGCTGATGCGCGGTGACCACCCCGCTCGCGAGGCGCCGGAACCTGACCAGGTGTATGCCTTCCTGCTCGACGTGGCCGGTGAAGACGAGGGCGCCGCGGCCGGCGAGGACGGCGCCGAAAGCCTGGCCTACCCGCAGCGCGACAGCACCGCCCTGACCATCGTGGAGGTCGACCTGAGCAGCCTGAGCGACCAGCTGCTGCAGGCCCCCACCTACCGCGTGGTGGGCCGGCGCTGCTGGACGGGCGTGCGCCACACCGCCCTGTACGGCCAGCTGCGCGCGCTGATCGACGCCTGGGACCCGCGCTGCATCGTGGTCGACGCCACCGGGGTGGGCGCCGGGCTGTGCTCCTTCCTGGACGCCGCCTACCCCCACCGGGTGCTGCCCTTTCAGTTCAACACGGCCAGTAAAAGCCGGCTCGGCTGGGACTTCTTGAGCGTGATCGAGAGCGGGCGCTACCGCGAACACCGCCCCTCTCCCGTCTATGCGCAGGAACAGGCCCTGTTCTGGCGGGAGCTCAGCTTCTGCCAGATGGAGATCATCCCCGGGCCCGAGCGGCGCATGCGCTGGGGCGTGCCCGCCGGGACGCGCGACCCCGCCAGCGGCGAGCTGGTGCACGACGACCTGGTGCTCTCCGCCGCGCTGGTCGCCGCACTGGAGGGCCAGCCCTGGGGCCTGGGGGATTCGACCCTCAACCCCGCACCGGACCCGCTGCACGGCATGCGGGACATCTTCTAGCCCGAAAGGAGAACAACGATGCCCAGATTTGTGCAGTTCAGCGAAGCAGAACGCATTGCCCCGGCCGCCTCGGCCTTCGAGATCGCGCCGGATGACGAGGCCGGCCTGCCCCAGCCGGCGCGCGCCGTGTACGTGGGCCTGGGAGGCGACCTGAAGGTGGTCACCCTGGATGGTGAAACGGTGACCTTCCGCAGCGTGCCGGGCGGCAGCCTGCTGCCGGTGCAGGTGCGGAAGGTGTTCGCCGCCGGCACAACCGCCGGGGCGCTCGTGGGGCTGCGCTGAAATGGCCGCCAGCCTGAGCATTGGACTGGGCCTTCAGCCCCAACACAGGCCGTATGCCGGCCCGCCGCCAGTCCTGCCGGATTTCTTCGCCGGGCTGGCCACCGGCGGCGAGGCCTGGGCTTACGACGCGGAAACCATCACCGCTGACGCCGCCCTGTGCGCCGCCGCAGGAGCCTATGCCGTGCGCATGGACCTGTGCTGGGACCGGGTGGAAGTGCTGCCGGGCATCTACGACTGGAGCCAGGCCGACCGCCTGTTCGACGCCGCCGCTGCCCGCGGCCTGCGGCCGCTCTTCATCCTGCAGCGTACGCCGGCCTGGGCGCGCGGCAGCGCGGGCAGCCCCTACACCCTGCCCGGCAGCCCGCTGGACTTCGCCGCCTTCTGCCGGGCGGCCGTGCAGCGCTACCGCGACCGGGGCGGGGCCGGCTGCCGGCTGTGGCAGATCTGGAACGAGCCCAACACGGTCTACTTCAACGAAGACCCGCTCGACGTGCCGCGCTACGCTGCCCTGCTGCGGGCGGGTTACAGCGCCATCAAAGCCGCCGACCCGGGCGCCCTGGTGCTGCTGGGGGGCATTCTGCGCGGCGGCACGCCGGCCGGCTACGAGACCGGCGTGGTCGAAGACGTCACCTGGCTGGAGCAGCTCTACCAGGCCGGCGGCGGGGGTTACTTCGACGTGCTGGCCTACCACCCCTACTGCTACCCGCTCAGCCCGGCCGAACCACAGCCCGACGGGGCCGACGTGGGGCCGGACCTGATCCCGGACGGGGGCTTCGAGGCCGGCCTGGATGGCTGGACTTCGAAGGGCGGGATGCTGGCGCTCAGCAGCGCCCCGGTCTACCGCGGCGCGTTCGCCCTCTACCTGCAGGCCGACGGCTCCGGGCAGGCGCAGGCCAGCGCCCCCTGGGTCACGGTGACGCCGGGGGAGGTCTACCACTTCTCGGCCCGGGTCTGCGCTGCCGCCTCCACGCCGGTCGCCCTGCAGATGGACTGGTTCAGCGCGGAGTACGCCTACCTGTCGTCCTCGTTCTGGGACCAGCGCACCTGCCCCGCCGGCGAGTGGGTGCCGCTCGGCTGCCGGGCGCAGGCCCCGCAGGGCGCCGCCTTCGGCGGGCTGACCCTGCGCAGCAGCGGGCCCGTCCCCGCCGGGACGGCGCTGTACTTCGACGAAGTGCGCTGCTGCCGCTCGTCCAGCGCCGAGCACGGCTGGAACCGCCTGGCGCAGATGCGGGCCGTGATGGCCGCCCACGGCGACGGGGAGAAGAGGATCTGGCTCACCGAGTACGGCCAGCCCACGGGGACTGCCGCAATCGCAGTGTCTGAGGCCGCCCAGGCGGATTACATCCGCGCGGCGTTCGAACGGGCGCGGGGGATCCCGGGCGTGCAGGCGCTCTTCATCCACCGCCACCGCGACCCGGGCACAGACCCGTCCCTGCCGGAGCACAACTTCGGCCTGGCACGCTGCGACTACAGCCCCAAACCGGCGTTCACCGCCTTCCAGGAATGTGCATGAGAGAGGAATGACCACCATGACCACGTGCATCCACTGCAGGAGGAACTGCTATGGCTGAGCCAGGCCTGCTCCCCCGTCTGCTGAAACGCCTGCTGGGCCGGACGGAGCTGCCGTCTGCGGCGAGCGTGAACGATTCCGCCCTGCCCCTGACGGCGTGGGCTTCGCTCTCGGGCCGCCCGCACGACTACGACCCCGGACGCGTGCAGGAGCTGTATGCCGACGCCCTCACCGCCTGGCGGCGCAACCCCATCGCCTGGCGCATCATTTCCATCACCACCGACTACGTGGTGGGCGACCGCATCCGCCTCAGCTCGCCGCACCGCAGCCTGCAGCGCTTCATCTCCGCCTTCTGGAACCACCCCAAGAACCGCATGGACCTGCGCCTGGAGGCGATGTGCGAGGAACTGGCGCGCGCCGGCGACCTGTTCGTGCTGCTCTTCCGCAACGAGCAGGACGGCATGAGCTACCTGCGCTTTGTGACCAAGGACCGCATCACGCGCATCGAGACGGCCCCCAACGACTGGGAGACCGAGCTGAGCTACGAGGAGACCGCTCCGGACGGCGAGCGGCGGGTCTGGCTCTCGCCGGCGCACCCCGCTTCTCACGAGGCGGCGGCCGTGATGCTGCACTACGCCGTCAACCGCCCGCTGGGAGCGCTGCTGGGCGAGGGCGACCTGACCACCATGATCCCCTGGCTGCAGCGCTACTCGCGCATGCTGGAGGACCGCGTGCGCCTGCACTGGGCCATGCGCGCTTTCCTGTGGGTGGTGACGGTGCCGGCCGGCAAGATCCGCACCAAGCAGGAGCAGTACCGCCTGCCGCCCGAGCCGGGCTCGATCGTGGTGAAGGACGAGGCCGAGAAGTGGGAGGTGTACGCCCCCACCCTGCACGGGGCCGACGCCTCGCACGATCTCAAAGCGGTGCGCGGCATGATCGACGCCGGCAGCGGATACCCGCCGCACTGGCGCGGCGAGGCCGCCGACGCCAACCTGGCGACGGCCACGGCCATGCAGAGCCCCACCGAGCGTCACCTGCTGCGCCGCCAGCAGTACTTCGCCTTCATGCTGCAGGACATCGTCTACCACGCCTACCAGCGCGCCGCTGAGCTGGGGCGCGTGCGCCGCCTGCCCACCGGTGACTACAGCCGGCTGTTCGAGCTCTCGGTGCCCGACATCAGCCGGGCCGACAACCAGGCGCTGGCGCGCAGCGCCCGTGACCTGGCGGAGTGCCTGGCGACGGTGCGCTCGGGCTGGAGCGGGCAGAGCCGCACCTTCGACCGCCTGCTGCTCAAGCTGGTGTTCCGCTTCGCCGGCGCCCCCCAGGACGAGCGTGTGCTCGATCAGGTGCTGGAGGAGCTGGACGGGCCGGGGGAGGCAGCCAGCGCACAGGCCGCTTCGACCGGGCTTGCGCAGCAAGCCGCTCCGCGTGCCTGCGGGCTATAAAACCGGCACAAAGGCGCCCTTCGACTGAGCTCGCAAAGCAGCCGCTCAGGGTGCCTTTGTACCGGGTCGTATGACCCTGGCCAGGAGAGAAATCATTATCCGTGAAATCCGTTCCCGAGCGACCGCAGGTCGCCATCCGTTGTCAGCCACCCTGACCCTCCCCCGTTTAAGCACACCTGCCGGCAGGCATGCTGCCCTGCAGGGGAGGAGACAAATCCGTGAAATCCGTGTTCAAAATCCGTTGTCAGCCACCCTGACCCTCCCCCGATTCGGAGACCTGCCTGCGGCGGGCTCCTCGCAGGGGAGGGAACCAAATCCGTGAAATCCGTGTTCAAAATCCGTTGTCAGAGGAGGTGACCATTGGAAAATCAAAAACCCACACCCTTACGCATCCCCACCGGACGGGTGATGCGCCTGGGCGAGCAGGCCAGCGAGCGGCGGGTCTACCGCTGCCGCTTCGTGCGCGCCGGCCGCATCACCGCCCCCGGCGGCGAGCCGGGGCGCATCGAGATCACCGCAGAGGCCCTGCGCACGGCCGCCGGCCTGGGCCTGTTCGACTACCGGGCGGTGTTCGTCGACCACGCCGGCTGCGATTACCCCAGCCTGCACAACCTGGTGGGCGTCACCGGGACCGCCGCCTGGAACCCCGAAACCTGCTCCGTGGAGGGCGACATCCGCCTGTACGACACCCCGCTGGGCCGCGCCATGGCCGTGCTGCTCGACGAGATCCTGCTCGAGGGCGAGCACAGCCCCGACGTGGGCCTGTCGATGGTCTTCTTCCCCATCTGGGATACCGGGCAGGGCAGCGGACTGCGGCGCATCAAGGCCCTGCGCTACGTGGAATCGGTCGACCTGGTCTTCCAGCCCGCGGCGGACGGGCGCGTGCTCTCCGCCCTGCAGGCCGGCCGGCAGCATCAGGAGAATCAACCCCAGCCGGACAGTCCGGCCGGGGCCGCACAGCAGCTCACTCATCAAAATGGAGGCACCCACATGACCCAACCCGTTGAAACCCCAGAACTCACCCCCAGCCAGCCGGAAGACGCTTCCGGGGAAGAATGGCTGCAGGCCCTCAGCGCCGCCGCGGCGGAGGGCATCATCCAGGCCTCGGGCCTGCCGCAGGCCAGCCGCGAGCGCCTGGCCGCCGGGCAGTACGACACCCCCGAGCAGGTCCACGCCGCCATCGAGGCCGAACGCCGCTACCTGGCGCGCCTGGCGGAAGACCAGGTGGTGCAGGTGGGCGGGGTGGCCCCGCGCAGCCCGCACATCTCGCTGGGCCTGAGCGGCTTCGAACAGTTCCGCCAGGCGCTGGAGGCCCTGGTGGCCGGCGAACGCCCGCCCCAGGGGGTGCGCCCGCTCACCGGCATCCGCGAAGCCTACATGCTGCTCTCCGGCGACTACGAGCTCACCGGGCGCTTCTACCCCGAGCGGGTGAGCTTCGCCAGCGTGGACAGCTCCACCATGGCCGGCCTGGTGGCCGACGCCCTGAACAAGCGCGTGGCCAGCCTGTTCCAGCAGTACCCGCGCTGGTGGGAGAAGTTCGTCACCATCGAAGACTTCACCAACCTGCAGCAGGTCAAGTGGATCACCCTGGGAGGGGTGGGCGAGCTGCCCACCGTGGCCGAAGGCGCCGCCTACACCGAGATGAGCTGGGACGACCAGACCGAGACCACCGACTTCGTCAAGAAGGGCGGCTACCTGGGCATCACCCTGGAGAGCATCGACAAGGACGATACCCGCAGGCTGCAGGCGGCGCCGCGCGCTCTGGCTCAGGCGGCCTGGCTCTCGCTGGCCAAGTCCATCGCCGGCATCTTCACCGCCGGCGGCGGCGTGGGGCCGGCCATGAGCGACGGCAAATCCCTGTTCCACGCCGACCACGGCAACCTGGGCAGCGCCCCGCTCTCCACGGCCGCGTTCGCCGCGGCGCGCAGCGCCATGCGCAAGCAGACCGAGCTGAACAGCCAGGAGCCCCTGGGCGCGCTCACCGCGCCGCGCTACCTGCTGGTGCCGCCCGACCTGGAGGTCTCGGCGCTGCAGGTGCTGGCCAGCGAGTACGACTACGGCTACGCCCAGCCGGAAGGGACCGCCGCGCCGGCCAACGTGCTCAACGACGGCGGCGACCTGCAGGCGCGCCTGGCCCTGGCCCGCGAGCGGGTGATCGTCGTCGACCTGTGGAGCGAGCCCACCCACTGGGCGCTGGTCGCCGACCCCAACCTGTATCCCACCATCGGGCTGGGCTTCCGCTACGGCCGGGCGCCGGAGCTGTTCTCGGTGGCTTCGCCCACCTCCGGCCTGATGTTCACCCACGACACCATGCCCATCAAGGCGCGCTTCTTCTACGCCGTGGGGCCCATCACCTGGCGCGGGCTGTACAAGTCCAACCCGGTCTGAGCTGCGTTTTCTGCCTGCGCCCCCTGCGGAGAGGGGGCGCAGGCGGCCCGAAAGGAGGTACCGATGCCCCTGTTTCAACAGAGCTATCACGTCCCGGGGACGCTGTGCGTCCCCCTGGAGATCGCCGCCGCCCTGCCCGTGGACTGCACGCTGCTGGAGGTCAGCGCTGTGTGCGCGGGCGCGCCGGGCTGCCTGACCGTGGGCACCCGGGCAGACCCGCAGGCCTGCCTGCCCGCCGCCTCAACCGGAGCGCAGGGGCAGCCGCGCCGCTTCACCCGGGCCGACTTCCGCGGCGGGCAGTACCCCCGCCTGGCGCGCGGGGAGACCCTGGTCGCCGCGCTGGTGCCGCTCTCCGGCGGCAAGGCCGGGAAGGACGCCGCCTCGCAGGCGGAGCTACCCGCCTTCTTCACCCTGGTGCTCACCTTCCTGGAGGGCTGAGGCATGGCCGCGCAGCAGACCAGCCAGGCGGAGGTCATCCGCCGCGCGCGGCGCGAGCTGGGCTTCGACCTGCCCGTGCTGCGCGTGGAGCCCCTGGGCGCCGGGCGATACCGCCTGCACCTGTACGGCGGGCGCACCCTGGAATGGCAGGATCCCCAGGCCCGGGCGACAGCGCCGGCCCCGGCGCCCCGCAGAGTCATACCGCCGGCGGCCCGTAAGCGGAAGGAGGCCCCGTGACCACGCGCCAGCAGTTTCGCGAAACCGTACTGCGCCCGCTGCTGCCCGACGCCGCCGCCTTCAGCGACGAACAGCTCAATGCCTGGATCGACCAGGCCATCCTGGCCTACACCGGGTACCTGCCCAACGTGCTCAGCGGGGTGATGAACCTCACGCCCGGCCAGCAGGACTACGACCTGAGCGCCTTTGCCGGGCCGGCGGGCGTGTTCGACATCCTCACGGTCGAACTGAACGGCGAATACCTGCCGCGCCTGAGCCGCAGCGACCCGCGCTTCAGCCAGGGCCGCTTCTGGGACCTGGTCGGGCCGGCCCAGTTCTGCCTGAGCTGGGCGCCGCAGCAGGTCGAGCCGCTGCGGGTCACCTACAGCGGCGTGCACTGGGTCCCGGAGAGCGATGCCTCGCAGCTCTCCATCCCCGACGGTCATCTGGAGGCAATTAAGCTGTACGTGCTGTGGATGGCGGTGAAGAAGCTGGAGATCGAGCACGCCCTGCACCCCGACGAGGCCGGCCTGCTGCCCCCGGCGCTGGCGGCCAGCAGCGCCGCGGCGGAGCACCTGTTCCGCGAGAAGATGCACGAGATCGTGAGCAGCGCTGGCCTCTCGCAGGTGACCGGGCCCTGGAAGATGGACGCCCGCGACCGGATTTACTGAACCGCAGCCCGGCCGCCCCCCTGGCGTCCGAGGAGCGTCATGATGAAAGGACCGGATTTTGGCCTTGCGCTGCACAGGCGCCTGCGCGAGCTGGAGGTGGAGCGCGAGCGCTTCGCCGTGTGGGCCCACCAGCGCATGGCCGCCTACAACGCGGCCATCGCCGAGTTGAAAATGCTGATCGGAGGAGACGGAGATGAAAGTGAGCGGGAGACAGGTGGTCGCCAGCCCGGGAACGGCAGTGGCGCTGGGCAGCGGCCCGGTTGCGGGGCCGCTGCTGGTGAAGGCCCTGCCGGGCAACCAGGGGGAGGTGTACCTGGGGAATAAAGGCCCGGGCGGTGTGGACGCCGCCAGCGGGCTGGTCCTCGAGGCGGGGGACGAGGTGGTCTTCTACTTCGTCGGCCGCCTGGAGACCCTGTACCTGGACGCCGCCCTGCCCGGCGAGGGCGTGAGCTGGATCATGTTAAATATATAGCAGACAGCGGATGGCGACGTGCGGTCGCCATCCGCTGTCTGCATTCCGCGCTTCTGGCTCCTGAGCATGGGAACCATGCCGCGCCGCGTGGGAGCCGGATTAATCATCCGTTTTATCCGTTCCCTGCGCCGCCTGCAGGCGCGCTGAGCGGAGGGGCCGTCAGGCCCCGCAGTCGAAGCGACCTGTGGGAAAAATAATCTCTACCGCAGGAGCGCTGAGCACCCCCGCAGGCGCGCTGAGCGGAGGGGCCGTCAGGCCCCGCAGTCGAAGCGGCCTGCGGGGAAAAAATCTCTACCGCAGGCGCGCGGAGCGGCATGCTGCGCAAGCACGGTCGAAGCGGCCTGTGGGAAAAATAATCACTACCGCCAGGCACCCTTCGACCGTGCGGTCGTTCTTTGACCGCCGCTCCGGATGCCTGGCGGCGGTGCAGGGAACCTACCACCCCCGGAATTCGTCCTCACCTCACCAGGGCACAGCCAGGGGTACAATTAACCCAACAGGAGGGAAAATGACCACAGAAGACACCCCCGAACCCCCACCAACGGGCCTCGAGCGCTTCCTCAAGTCCTACCTCGAGCTGTGGAAGAAGGGCACCATCCCCATGATCCTGGCGCACTTGAGCGCCGTGATCGCCATCGTCACCCTGCTGGCCATCAACCTGCCCGGCGCCGTCACCGAGCGCCGCGACCGGCGCGCCACCCAGACCGCCCAGGCCCTGCAGTCCACCCGCCAGGCCGACCTGGGCCGCACCGTGGTCGACGTGTACTACTACGTCGCCAGCACCCCCGACCTGCAGAGCGAGACCGCCCTGTTCGCCGTCCAGGGGCGCACGCGCCAGATCTTCCCCAGCGTCTACCACCAGCAGGCCCTCGCCGCCGGGGCCGATGGATCCACAGCGTACCTGTTCTTCGTCTTCAAGAGCAGCGGACCGAACCCGGTCGAGCGCCTGGGGATCGCTGATTTCTGGGAGGGGCAGCCGCAGGAGGCCCGGGACCTGCAGGACCTGTTCGCTGAATACCCGCCGGAGCGCAAAGCCGAAATCGGCGCCGGCCTGGACCTGCCGGTGGCGGATAACGACGAGCTGCTCTTCCTCCTGGTGGACGCCGCCCCCGGGATCAGCAACCTGGACCCCGTCCTCGAGCCCGGCCGCGTGGTCTGCGTGCACTTCAGCTACAAACCAGCCGGCGTCCCCGGCACCATCCCCGGCGACCCGTACTGCCTGGACGGCCAGGCCGTGGGCACGGGCAGCGGACCCTTCCGGGGCGCCCTGCCCCCACCGGTGATGCCCTCTGAGATCCTGCCCGAGTACTCCACCGCCCCGTTCGACCCCTGAGGGCGGATTCTGGGGCGGGCCTTTGGTCCCCTGTGACCAATTTCCTCACATTTGAGGACATTTGTAGCTGTACAGGGCCAGAAAAACCCGGTACCTTAGAAGGGCAGCCGCCCGCTGCGGGCGGCGATACCGAATGTGGGAAAGGTACAGGGGACCCTTGGACACAACCAGCTCTTCTCGCTCTTCAACAGCAGTCAGCCTGCTGGTGATCTTCTTCGTCTTCTTCTTCATCATCTTCACTTACACTACCCTGCACGAAGCCGGGCACGCCCTGGTGGGGCTGCTCTCCGGCGGCCGGCTGACCAGCTTCAGCATCGACTTCATCACCTTCGGCGCCCACGCCGGCATACAGGGCGAATTCACCACCGCGCAGCAGGCTCTGATCGCTGTTTCCGGGGTCGGGCTGCCGCTCGTCGTGTGGACGGCCTTCCTGCTGCTCGTCCCTCCCGCCCCCCGGGACCCGGTGCTCGCCCGTCTGCTGCTGGTTGGCACTGCAGGGGTGCACGGCAGCCTGCTGGCCTGGGTCATCGTCCCGCTCGTGCTCCTGGCCGGGGGGACGGCCAGGGACGACAGTGCCAACTTCATCCGCCTGACCGGCGTGCACCCGCTGCGGGTCGCAGCGGCGGCGCTGCTGGTCATCGCCGGCGGCGTCGGGCTGTACCTGCGCAGGAGCGGCGGCCTGCGCCAGGCTGTGGGGACGATGCGCACCCCGCTGCACAAACCAGGCGACAGCCCTACCCTGTGGGCCATGGGGGTCGTACTGGTATTCATGGCTGCGCTGGCCGGCGGCGCCGGACTGCTGGTCAGGGAGACCCGCGAGGCCGCCGTCCCCGCCGGGTACGAGCAGGCCTTCAGCATCGAATGCTCCGGGCAGGCGCACCGTGAAGACGTGATCTACACCTTCCAGCTCGATGGACCAGCCCGGGCCAGTTTCTTCTTCGTCTTCGACGACTTCAAACACGGCCCCCTGAAGCTGGCGCTGACCGGCCCCGACGGCCCGGTGTTCATCTTTATGGAGGCCGGGGAAGTGGTGGAGATCGGGCATGCCACCATCAACCCGCAGCCGCTGCAGCTGGATGAGGGCGCTTATGAGATTCGCCTGACGGCACCGCAGGAGCCCTCGCGCCTGCAGGGGTATGTGTCGTTTAAGTGAATTGGGGACACCCGCAGGCGCGCGGAGCGGCCATCCCCCGCAGGCGCGCTGAGCGGAGGCCCCGAAGGGGCCGCAGTCGAAGCGGCCTGCGGGAAATATAATCTCTACCGCAAACGCGCGGAGCGCCCCCCCCGCAGGCGCGCTGAGCGGAGGCCCCGAAGGGGCCGCAGTCGAAGCGGCCGGCGGGGAAAAAATCTCTACCGCAGGCGCGCAGAGCGGCCATCCCCCGCAGGCGCGCTGAGCGGAGGCCCCGAAG
>JAAYXE010000144.1 GCA_012516075.1 Chloroflexota bacterium
ATATATGGTATTAATGCGTTGGTCAAGAGTTTGATTGATAAATATCAATATTTTCGAGTTGATTTTTGAAAAATATTTATTTTTGCTTTGATTTTATTTATTTTCTTCTAGCTGGAAATTAAAAAACGCTGGCCGCCTGGTTTCTTTGCGAAAATCCACGGGCGGCCAGCGTGCTGCAGTGGCAGAAAGTTTTACTGGCGATCCGATTTAATAAAGCTGGCCTGATTGGAGCACTCGCAGGCGGTCACCACCTGCGAGAAACGCTGCAGGGTGCCCACATATTCGCTCTGTCCCGCGTAAGCAATCCAGCCCTCCAGGTTGAAAGCCAGAATTCCCTGGATCCCTTCAGCCGGGATCCATTCGCCGTTGTACTTGCGGGCGATATGCACGTGGGTGCCGGTGCTCGAGCCGCCTTCACACGATGGGTGGCCCACCGGGTCGCCCTGCTTCAGGCTGGTGCCCAGCCTCGCCCTCCCTTCGGTGGCCACGTGCAGGTAGAACACATTCCATCCGGTGCGCTCGTCGCCATCGCCGTCCAGATCCAGTACCACCGTGCCTTCCTCCGAACGGGCGACGACCCCGTCGGCCACGGCGGTGGCCCACTGGGAGGTCTCCTGGCACCCCGATGCAATCAGCGGGGGTGCGAAGTCGAGCGCGGCTCGGGGATCGCCGCGGCCCCAGGCGGTGTGCGGGCCGCCGGTAAAGGCCCACACGCTTCCGGTTTCAAAGGGTAGTATGAACTCGGGCTGCAGCAGGCTGCCGGGGATGTGCGGCTGCTCGTTTTCCCAGGGATCTCCGAACAGTTCGGCGTACGTCTGAGCCAGGCCCTTCGGCGAGATCGCCAGGGCATATTCATCCGGAGAGAGGATCTGGCTGAAGTAGTAGTGCAGGCTGGAGGTGGCTGCGTTCAACCACGGATCCAGCCGCTCCATACGCCCATCGCGCAGGGTGACCGCTGTCAGTTTGCCCGTACGAGCCTGATAATAACCGTTGTTGAGGGTGTTCGACGCCCAGCCGAGCTGCATATACAGCCCCTTGTACTGCCAGGAGCGGTAGCCCAGTGGGAAATCCAGTTCTTCGGGGGGCGTTGGGTCGCTGAGCGCCTTTGACTGGTACTCGAGCAGAGCCAGCAGCAGGCGCGGGCTGACGCTGTAATTGGTGGCGATCAACTGCACCAGCTCCGCACCGCTGCGGTTCTTTCCGGAGGCAAAGCTGTAAAAGTTTTTCAGCCAGCCGGGCTGCGCGTCGACATAAGCCTGGATATCAAAACCGACCTGTGCCGGTCCGTTGACAAACAGGCTGTCGGGCAGAATCTGGTACGACGAACCCCAGAGCGGCTGGTAGTAGATGGGGATTTTCATCGGCATCCCGGGCGGCATGGTGGTGGCTGTTATCGGGATGTGCGGATTGGCCTCCCGGATCTCTTCGACGGTGGTGTTGAAGCGCACGGCCAGGACCGGGAGCGTGTCGCCGGCCTGGGCTGTGTAGTCCACCAGTTCGCCCGGCGCATACAGCGGGCGAGTGGGGAACGGCGGGGGGATGACCGGAGTCTCGGTGGGTTCCGTTTCCGCCGCCAGCGTCTCTTCAATCGCTTCAAGCTCGCCAGCCGGAATCTGCGCCGGCTCGGGCAGACAGGCGCTGGTCAGCAGCACGATCACCAGAAGCGCTGCAGTGTGCGGTTGGTAGCGTAATACTCTTCGCATGGTGAACTTGCAGGGTCAGGGGTCATCATCCGTGCGCACAATGAGCGTGGCTGCCGAACTGCAGGTGCACGCGGTGACCGTCTTATCCCCCCGGGTCAGAGTGCCCTTATACGCGCCATCACCCGGGTGAGCAACCCAGCCGCCCAGATTGAAGGGGATCGGTCCGGCAGCCGGGATCCATTCACCGTTGTATTTGCGGGCGATATGCACATGGGTGCCGGTGGAAAAGCCGCCCTCACAGGAAGGGTGGCCGATCGGCTGGCCGGCGTCGACAAAGGTGCCGGCCGCGATGCGGTCCTGGGCCGCAATGTGCAGGTAGAGCAGCACCCAGCCGGTCTGCTCACGGCCGTCGCCGTCCAGGTCAATAACAACGACGCCGTTGCCCGAACGGACGACCAGGCCTGAAGCAGCAGCCGTGACCCAGGCGTTGGATTTTACACAGCCGGACTGCGAGCTTCCGGGAGCGAAATCCAGGGCGGCGAAAGCACCTTCGTGCTCCCAGGCTCCGTGCGGGCCTCCCGTAAAGCTCCACTGCCAGTTGCGGGTGAAAGGCAGGATCAGGTCGGGCTGGGTGATCCCCGGCGGGAAGAGGGGTTCGACGGTCAGGGCACGCTCCCAGGGGTTGCCGAACATGCGCTCATGGACGGCCGGGAAACCGGTCTCCGGGTCGAGGGCGTCCAGCCACTCCTGGCCCTGGTATATCTGGGCGAAAAAGTACTGGATAGCCGCTGTGCCGGCGTTTAAATCAGGAGCCAGGCGGGCGGTCACGCCGTCCGGGAAGCGGATTTCCGTAAGGCGGCCTTCGCGATAGGAATAGTAACCGGTGGAGATCTGGTTGACGGCCCAGACGAGCTGGTTGTAAAGCCCTTCCTTGCTCGAATCGATCTTCCCTAAGGGATAGCGCTCTTTCAGGCCGCTGTCTGGCTGGCCGTAAACCCAGCCGCTCTGGTATTCCAGCAGTGAGAGCAGCAGCCGGGGGTTGATGGAATTTTCGGTGGCCACACGCAGCACCACATCCGCCCCCGAGGTGGACCCGGTGCTGCGCAGCCAGTCGTGATAGGTGCTCAGTTTTCCCGCCGCCTGTTCGACATAAGCGTGTACATCGAAATCGACCGCAGAGGGCGAGAAAACCACGTCGCTGTCCGGGATCAGGTGCTCTGGAGAGGTGGTATTGGCCAGCCGGCGGGGGATAATGAGCAGCTTTCCCGGGTCCAGGAAAGCGGTTTCCGGAAGCTCACTCCCATCTGCGGCCGCGATTTCTGCCGGGTGCACGCCGAAGCGCACGGCAACCACGGGCAGCGTGTCTGCAGCCTGGACTGTATATAAAATCGGCGCGTCGTCCGGTATGGTTCCCGTAGGGGTGGCCGTGGGAGAAAGGTCGACCTGATACTGTGCCGCGGAGGTATCGGTCGGGCTGTCGGTGACCGCCGGGACGGTTTCGGGAATTTCTGGAAGGAGTGTAGGAATGGGCGTTTCGGAAAGAAGCGCCAGCGCCTGCGGAGATGGGCCTGAGGGGGGCGGGGGGACCCAGTAGGCTCCGCCGGTGGCGCATGCCGTCAGAATGACCGGCAGGAGAAGGAAAACCGCCAGTCGGTTGTAGAGGGGTTTCATCATTAAATCTTTGCAGCCTCACAGACTAGCGCTGGATGCCGTTGCCGGTCGACCGACCCGCGTAGGCTTCCACGGTCTGTCCATTACGATGTAGTGTACCGTTATATTCATAACCTGTGCCTGCCGAGATCCATCCGTCCAGATTGAAGGGCAGATCCTGGTCGGCAGGGATCCATTCACCATTGTACTTGCGGGCGATATGCACGTGAGTGCCCGTGGACACGCCGCCCTCGCAGGAAGGATGGCCGACCCGGTCACCGGCGCGCAGATAAGTCCCCGGGGCCACGCGGTCGCGCGATTCGATGTGCATGTAAAGCAGCGCCCATCCGGTTTGCTCGTATCCATCCCCGTCCAGGTCCTGCATCACCACGCCGTCTCCGGTGCGCACCACGAGCCCATCGGCCATGGCCACCACCCAGTGATCGCTCTGCACACATCCCAGGGCTTCACCGGGAGGGGCGAAATCCAGAGACGCCCAGGCAGACCCGTCTCCCCAGCCGCCGTGCGGGCCGCCGGTGAACGACCACACCTGACCTGGCTCGAAGGGGAGCTGCAGGGTAGGCTGGGTCAGGTCCGCCGGCAGCAGCGGTTCGACGGCCAGCGCAAAGGGTGAGCCGAAGAGGGTATTGAAGGTGTTAAATACACCCGCCTCAGTCACTGCCTTTTCCCAGCTCGAACGGTCGTACAGGTTGGCAAACAGGTGCTGCACGCCGGCAGTCCCGGCGTTGATCAGCGGCGAAATCAGGATCGTGCTGCCATCCGCCAGCACCCAGGTGGAGGCGCCGTTGACGCGCCACAGATAAAAGCCGCGGTTGAGCTGGTTCGCCGCCCAGGCGAGCTGGCGGTAGAGCCCAACGCGATAGGGGTCCTTCCAGCCCAGCGGGAATTCCTGGCTGGCCTGCGGAGCGGTCTGCGTCACCCAGCCGCTCTGATACTCCAGCACGGCCAGCAGGATGCGCGGGTTGACGGAGAACTCCTCAGCCACACGCTGCACGATCTGCGCCCCGTTGAGCTCCCGGCCTTCGACCTCTTCTGAATACGAAGCCAGAAAACCACCCTGACCCTGGATGAACCCGGCGGTATCGAAGCCAACCGTGCCCGGGCCGTAAACCAGTTCAGAGTCGGGGATGATTTTAAATTCCGGCCCATTTCCCTGAGGGTTGGGCGGGGGAATAATCAGCGTGACGCCCACTTCCACCAGGTCGGGGTTTGTCAGCTGGTTGGCCTGCACAATCTGGGCCAGGCTGACGCCGTACTCTTTGGCGATTTGGGCCAGGGTATCTCCAGGCTGAACAACGTACTGCTCGGTTTCAGTCCGCAGCGGCGGCAGCGCGTGCGGTTGGTCCGGCGTGGGCGTTTCTGCATACCCCGAGGCAGAGCCCTGCTGCAGACCAGGGGAAAGCCCTGCCGCGCCCATCGAAGCGGACGCGTCCTGTTCCTGCACATTCCAGTATGCGGCCGAATCGGGCTGCAAAAGACGCACCGCGGCGATCATGATGCCGAACAGGAACGCGAAGGCAATCAGTACCATTGCCATGTTGGGGCGGAGTGGATGTGCTTGCATAGGTCAGCTTCTTCCGTCATTCTACCCTGAAAAGAAAGGGAGTAACAAGAAATATTTGTCTATTCAGGCTGGATTCTGATTCTGTAAGGTCGGCTGTAAGTAGATCGTATGTTCTAATTATAGCCGTGATTCCATTTTTTTCCAGAAACAACTTTGACTCGCTGCAGGTTGTATGCCGGAACGGCTGTATTTAAGGCCTACCATCGATGGCCAGTTGCGTAAAACCTGCCTGTCTGAGGGCGATCCGGGTTCCTTGTGTATAATAGTTTCATCTTCATTCTCGAGGTCCATATGCCAGCGCCCATTGTTGAATGTATCCCAAACTTTTCTGAAGCTCGCCGCCCTGAGGTGGTGAACGCCATACTGGAAGCAATATCCAGCGTCCCGGCAATTACGGTCCTGGACCGGCACTCCGATCTGGATCACAACCGCACCGTCATTACCTTTGTCGGCCCTCCCGGGCAGGTGGAGGAGGCGGCTTTTCGCGGGATTGAAAAGGCAGCGAAATTAATCGACCTGGACCGGCACGAGGGTGAGCACCCGCGCATCGGCGCGGCCGATGTGGTGCCCTTTGTGCCGGTCTCTGGCATCGATATGCAGGCCTGTGTTGAGTTGGCGCGCCGCGTAGGGGACCGGGTAGGGGAAGAACTGCAGATCCCCGTCTATTTATATGAAGAGGCAGCCACCCGGCCCGAACGTCATAACCTGGAGAATATTCGCCGCGGCCAGTACGAAGCATTAAAGGAAGAGATCGGCAAGAATCCCGAACGTGACCCCGATTTCGGACCGGCCCGCGTGGGGCCGGCCGGGGCGGTGATCATCGGAGCACGCCAGCCGCTGATCGCTTTCAATGTTTACCTGACCACTGACGATGTCTCCATTGCGAAGAAAATCGCCAAAACCATCCGCCACTCTTCCGGCGGGCTGCGCTATGTGAAGGCATTAGGGCTTCTAGTGGAAGGCCAGGCGCAGGTTTCGATGAACCTGACCAATTTCCGCGGTACGCCGCTGGCACAGGTGATGGAAATGATCCGCCGCGAGGCAGACCGCTACGGTGTGCGCGTGCAGCGTTCCGAACTGGTGGGCCTGATTCCCCAGGAAGCGCTGGTCGAGGCGGCGCGCTGGTATTTACAGATGGACCAGTTCGAACCGGATCAGATCCTGGAACAGCGTCTGGCTGCGGCGCAGTCCGATGGACTGGAACAGCGTGAGGCCGAGCCGGAGCCCGACTTCCTCGAATCCCTGGCCGCCGGCACCCCCACACCGGGAGGCGGTTCTGCCGCGGCTTACAGTGCTGCAGCTGGCGCGGCGCTCGTTGCCATGGTCGCGCGCCTGACCATTGGCAAGAAGAAATATGCCGGAGTCGAAGAAACCATGCAGACCGTACTGGAGCGTGCTGAGGCGCTGCGCCGCGAACTGACAGCCGCTGTGGAAAAGGATGCGGCCGCGTTCGAGGCGTTGATGGAAGCGTTCAGGATGCCCAAGGACGGGCCGGCAGCGTCTGCGGAGC
This sequence comes from Chloroflexota bacterium, assembly GCA_012516075.1. GTDB lineage: Bacteria > Chloroflexota > Anaerolineae > Anaerolineales > UBA4823 > JAAYXE01. Next base: position 6,389 of record JAAYXE010000144.1, read on the forward strand.
GTGCACGGGCGATCCAGGATGCTACCTATCATGCCGCACGGGTTCCGCTGGATGTCGCCCGCATGGCTGTCGAGGTGATGGAACTGGCCCTTCAGGCCGTGTCGCTGGGGAATTTGAACGCCATCAGCGACGGCGCCAGCGGCGCCGCACTGGCAAAGGCGGCCCTGACCAGCGCCGGATTCAATGTGCGCATCAATATAAAAGATCTGCAGGATCAGTCCGGAGCCCAGGTACTGCTGCAGCAGCTTCACGAGCTGGAGGGCCGGGCGGTAGCGCTCGAGGAAAGGCTGCACATCGAACTCAAAACGAGGGGAGGCCTGCCTCTCGCATGAGGCGCCTGCTGGTTCTGATCCTGCTGCTCACCGCCGCCTGTTCGCCGGCGGCGGCATCGAGTCTTCCTGACGCGGCATCCGCTGCACCAACATCTGCTCCCGTGGATGTCCGGCCGCAGGATACGCCAACCGCTCCACCCGTTGTGCCTGTGCAGGCATCCCCCACCGCTTTCGATGCAGCGCAGCTCACACCTGCCGCTGATACCAGCCCGACCCCTGCACCAACCCCGACAGCAACGCCCTGTCCGCCCGATCTGTGCATTTACACAGGGCGTCTCCATTTTGCACGACCCATCGGCCCGGAAGGACGCCAGACGGTCGACCTTTCTTACCCATTTGCCAGCACGCAGGACGGCACCCGCGACGTTCACCACGGCGTTGAATTCCTGAACGGCCACGGCACACCGGTGCTGGCTGCCGCAGACGGGGTCGTGGTGGTCGCCGGCGATGACCGGGAGGTTTTTTACGGACCGTATTCCTATTTTTATGGGAACCTGGTTGTGCTGCAGCACGACCTGCCGGAGATGGACCAGCCTGTGTATACGCTGTACGGCCACCTTTCGGAACTGCTGGTGGAAGTGGGAGACACCGTGCAGGCCGGGCAGGAGATTGGG
>JAAYXE010000145.1 GCA_012516075.1 Chloroflexota bacterium
CATGGACACATCTCCTCTCGTTTGTACTGTTAAGTCAGGCTGGGTCAAAAAAGCCGAAGCGCCCATACCCCTGTACGAGCAGTACCGGCTGTGATGTTGGTTGTAGTGATCGCCGCGCTGCCGTTCAGGACTCTAAGATGCGGTCAATTTCACCACGTATGGCGCCCAGGTCGTCCAGACCCAGGTAGACGATGGCGTACCGGATGTATGCGATCTGGTCGAGATCCTTCAATCCGGCAATTACCATATCCCCCACAACCCGCGAGGAGACCTCGGCCCGACCCATGGCCTGCAGCGTGGCTTCGATCTCACCGACCAGACGTTCGATATCGGCTGCAGAAACCGGTCTCTTGGCGCAGGAGATGCGGATCCCGCGGATCAGTTTGTCGCGGTCGAACTCCTCACGTGTGCCATCCTGTTTAACGATCAGTGGTGTAGCAAGAATCGGTCGTTCGTAGGTGCTAAAGCGCTGGCGGCAGTTCTCGCACTCCCTGCGGCGGCGCACACCGCCGCGTGCGTCGTGGGAAGTGTCGATCACTCGTGAGCGTTCATGTTTGCAGTATGGACAGCGCATATATCCCCAAGGATGGTTAGAACGTACGTTTCCCCCATATATGGGGGTTGTTCGGGTGCCTTCCCCCACGGATGGGGTGTTTCGAAGCCCATTCTAGCATAACCGGAATGGGGTGACAAGGGCCCGATGGACCCAATGAAGCTTAAAAATTTCGTCAGGGAATGTTTACGGTCCGGTGAACTGGCAGGGACGATCTGCGTGGTCCACCCATTATCTTAGCGGAAAATGCGGAAAAAGGGAATAATCAAAAAGGCCCATGGGGATTATTTTAAGGTTAAAAAAAAACCACCTCCCGGACCAGAAGTCCGGGAGGTGGTTGGGGTGTGGTTCCTGCCTCATGCGAAGGCAAGGATGAGGCTGGGGAACCGGATCACACCTGGCTCACACCGCATGCTGCATACCGCTAAAATCTACAAATCCGGTTATCAGGCAGGCAACGACAGCCGGGAGGAGGAATCCGGCAGCGGCCGCGGGCTGTGTTCCGTTCAGCATGCGGCGTAATGCTGGGTGAAGTTTACCGGTCGCGTTGAAACCATTCGGTCTCCCTGTGCCGGTTTTTACGGCGGCGCACACATCCGTGCTGGGAACCGTTGAGCGCCCCGGTCCTTCAAAATCCGTGCGCAGGTCAGGGCAGTGCCTGTTTCTGCGCCGTACTGGCGGCTACCGTCCGCGGTTGCGCAGGAAGGTAGGGATGTCCAGGTCTTCGGTGTTGAAGGCGCGCGGCTGGAAATCCCGGGCAGGCTGGCTGGCCGGGACGCTGCTCCTGGCAGCCGGATTTGTGTGTTCGCGCGGTTCGTTCACCTGCGGTTCGATGCGGCGCGGCACACCGGTGCGTTCGAAACCGGTGGCGATCACCGTGATGCGCACGTCGTCCTTCATGTTCGGGTCGATCACCGCGCCGAAAATCAGGTTGACGTCGGGATGCGCCGTTTCCTTGATGATGGCTGCAGCCTGGTTGACATCGAACAGGGTCAGATCGGGGCCGCCGGTGACGTTGAAGAGGATGCCGCGCGCGCCGTCGATGGTGATGTCCAGCAGCTGGCTGGAGATCGCCTGTTCGGCAGCGATGCGGGCCGCGTCTTCACCCGAGGCAGTGCCCACAGCCATCAGGGCTGCGCCGCCTTCGGACATGATCGTGCGCACGTCGGCGAAGTCCAGGTTGATCAGACCGGGGACGGTGATCAGCTCGGAGATGCCCTGCACGCCCTGGCGCAGTACGTCGTCCGCCATGCGGAAGGCCGACTGCAGGTTGGCGCGTTTGTCGACGATCTGCAGCAGGCGGTCGTTGGGGATCACGATGAGCGTGTCCGCCTGCTCTTTGAGGCGTGTGATGCCCGCCTCGGCCGACTGGATGCGGCGCGAGCCCTCAAAGGTGAAGGGCCGGGTCACCACGCCGATGGTCAGCGCGCCGACCTCTTTGGCGATCTGCGCCACAATCGCCGCGCCGCCTGTGCCTGTGCCGCCGCCCATGCCCGCGGTAATGAAGACCATATCAGCGCCCTTGAGGACGTTGTACAGTTCTTCAGACGACTCCTCGGCGGCTTTGCGCCCAATTTCGGGGTCGCCGCCCGAGCCAAGGCCGCGGGTGAGCTTTTCTCCAACGCGCACCCGTGTGGGTGCCTTGGAGAGCAGCAGCGCCTGGGCGTCGGTGTTGACGGCCACGAACTCGACGCCCTGCAGGCCTTCGTCGATCATGCGATCGACGGCATTGCAGCCACCGCCTCCGATCCCGACAACTTTGATTCGGGCGAAGGACTCTAGCTGGTTCGGAATATTACTGCTTTGTGTCATGGATTCCTCCTCTTTTGGTCGATACCTTCAAAGTTATTGCATCGGGCGTTCAGCCCGCTGGCAACATTGCTGCTGTTATGCTACCGTTTCGCGTGCCCGGTATCCAGTCCTATCTGCTCGCGCTGCTCAGGGCAGCAGGCGCCGCAGGAAGTTCTTGATGCTGTCGATATCCAGCCCACCGCTTCCCTGACTGTGCGTGCGGGGGCGCCGGTCTCCGCCCTGAGGCATAAACTCGCTCATCATCACCGCCCAGCGCAGCAGGCCGACACTGGTCGAGTAGGCGGGGGAGTGAAGCTGGTCAACCATACCGTGCAGATTCTGCGGTTGGGCGATGCGGGTCGGGACGCCGAGCACCTGGCTGGCCACGGTGCGGATCCCGGGCAGGGCGCTGGATCCTCCGGTCAGCACCATGCCGGCCGGCAGCAGACCGTCATACCCCGAGCGCTTGATCTCCTGTACAACCAGGGAGAAGATCTCCTCTACCCGGGCCTCGATGATGTGCGCCAGCTCCTGGCGGCTGATCTCTACCGTGTCCTGCTCGCCGAAGGGGCGGATCTGGAAGAACTCCTGCGCGTCCACTTCACTTTCCAGTGCGTGGCCGTGCTCGATCTTGATTTCCTCCGCCTGCGTCATGGGCAGGCGCAGCCCGTGGGCGATGTCGGATGTAATGTGGTTGCCTCCGACCGCCAGAACGGCTGTGTGCCAAACATCGCCGTCGATGTAAATGGCCATATCGGTTGTGCCGCCGCCGATATCGCACACCACAACACCCATCTGACGTTCGGTCTCGGTGAGCACCACCTCGGCCGATGCCAGGGGGTTGAGCACGAACTGCGAGGCTTCCACGCCGGCCGCTCCCACACACTGGCGCATATTCTCAACGCTGGTGGCGGCGGCAGTAATGATGTGGGTCTCCACCTCCAGGCGGTAGCCGTGCATCCCGACGGGCATGCGGATGCCTTCCTGCCCGTCGACGTTAAAGCCGCGCTGGATGACATGGATAATTTCCCGGTTGTGGGGAATCGCGACGGCACGTGCGGCGTCCACGGCACGAGCGATGTCGTCATGGTCGATAATGCGTCCAACCACGCCGACCACGCCGCGGCTGTTCACCGAGGAGACATTCGATCCAGCCAGGCTCACCAGTGCAGAGGTGATCTCCAGGCCGGAGGTGCGTTCGGCTTTGTCGATCGAGCGGGCGATAGCCTGGGAAGCTGCGCCCAGGTCTACCACGACCCCTTTGCGCATCCCCTGTGAAGGTTCGATCCCTACGCCCAGAATGCGGATCTGTCCGGGCGCTTCTTCACGACCGACCAGGGTGCAGATCTTCGTTGTGCCGACGTCAATCCCAACAACAATTGGACTATCCATGTGGGTTACCCATTCCGATGTTTGTGGTGTGCTGTGCCTCGAAGGCAAGCCCTCCGTCTCTTGCTGTTAATTTTCCAGCCGGTAGTACGGAGCATGCACGTACTGCACGCTGATCAGGGCCGGCTGCACCTGCTGTGCCTGCAAATGGCTGACAATTGCATCGTACACATGCAGTTTCATTTCGACATCCTGAGCATTGCCCAGGTAAACATCCCAGCCTTCCGGGACTTTCCACCCCAGGCCGTAATCCGGGCTGTAAACCAGGGGCTGTCCGGCGGGCGCTCGCTGCGCCAGGAGCAGCACGGCCTGCACCATTTCGGGAGTGAGCAGCGGGGCGGCTGTCAGGTCTTCTTCTTCCGCTTCGGCTGCCGGAGCAGAGCCGGTAATGACATCCAGGGCTGCCGGACGGGCTTCCTGGAACAGCAGCGCCGAATCGCGCGGCAGGCCGCTGGCTTCCACAACCGGCAGGTCGGCAGGTACGGGCGTTTCATCAAGCCCCAGCAAGCTGCTGCGCAGCGGGACGGCGTATCCCTCGGCGTCGACCAGCAGCGAGCGCCCGTCCTGTTTCCAGTGCAGGACCGGCACGCGTTCGGTGACTTCCACGCTCACATTCGCCGGCAGGCTGATGCTCACGTTGGCGGAGGAAAACTCGGGGAAAGCCTCCAGCAGGCGGGCTTCAAGTTCGCCGGTGTTGAGCATGAAAACCGGCTCGCCGTCGATTCCCAGGGCGGCGTAAACCTCGCTGGCAGAGATCCGCTGCACACCGCTGATCTCTGCTCCGCTCACCCGGTATTTGGGCGAGTTCCAGACCTGGTACAGCAGGAAGGCAAGCCCGGCTACCACCACAAAAGACAGCAGGCGCCAGCCGATGGATACCTGCGGCACCGAGGGCAGGCGGATTTCCGCACCGGGGACATTCAGCGCCACATCGTAGCGGCGGCGAGTGCGGGGGCGTTTGCTGGCCGCGGCCGGCCGGGCGGCAGACATGGCGCGCACCATCACCGGCGGATCACGGCGTTCCATCTGCACTGCAGTACGCTGGCGGGTGCTCTTGCGGGTGGGGATGCTGGCCTTTGCCGTATGCCCTGAGCGGCGAGCGCGAATTTGATCGCTGCGCCGTGATGATTGTGAGTCGTTTCCAGGTAAGCGCGCCATTTCAACCTTCCGTGGTGTAACGGCGTTCCGTGCGGTCACGGTCTGCCTTGCGTTCCAGTGCCAGTTCGATCAGACGGTCGACCAGGGCCGGGTAAGACAGCCCGCTGGCTTCCCACAGCCGGGGGTACATGCTGATCCCGGTAAACCCAGGGATGGTGTTTAACTCGTTGAGGTAAATATTCCCATTCTCATCCAGCAGAAAGTCCACCCGGGCCATCCCGGCGCAGTCAGTGGCTTTGTAGGCCTCGACTGCCAGTTCGCGCACCCGCCCGGTCTGTTCGGCTGACAGCGGGGCAGGGATGAGCAGCCCTGAAGTCCCGTCGATGTATTTTGCCTCGTAGGTGTAGTATTCCCGGCTGGGCAGGATCTCCCCGGGGACGGAAGCCTGCGGTTCGTCGTTACCGAGCACGCTGACCTCGATCTCGCGAACGTTGCGGAGTCCCCGTTCCACCAGCACCCGGCGGTCATAACGCGCCGCCTCTAAAAACCCTTCCAGCAGATCCGAGCGGTTCTGGCATTTGGTAATCCCAACCGAGGATCCCAGGTTGGCGGGCTTGACGAAGTAGGGGTAGTCGCCGAGCTCTTCCGCCAGGCGGACTGCCTGCTGAATATCTTTTTCGATCTGGCTGCGCAGGATGATGCGTGAGTCTACCACCGGAATGCCGTGTGAGCGCATCACGTCTTTGAAAATGCCTTTGTCCATGCCCACGGCAGAGCCCACGACCCCGGCGCCGACGTAGGCCAGGTCGGCCAGTTCCAGCAGACCCTGCAGGGTGCCGTCTTCACCGAAGGTGCCGTGCAGCACCGGGAAGACGACATCCAGCTCAGACAGGCAGTCCAGCCGCATGCTGGCACCGTTCTGCTCGCCGGTCATCTGGTAAAGTTCATTGCGGGTGGGGTCTGGCAGCACGGCCGCCCGCTGCAGGCGCTTCAGATCACGGTTTTCAAAAGCCGCCAGCACACCCTCACCGACATACCACTCGCCGCTGTGCGAGATACCGATCTCGATCACTTCGTACCGGCTGCGGTCCAGTGCGTTCAGCACAGAGCGCGCCGACATGAGCGACACTTCATGTTCGCCAGAACGGCCGCCGAAGATTACACCGGTGCGAAGTTTTTTACCTGTTTCCATATCCAATCCGTACACCTGTATCCGTTCTTTCGAGTCCGGATGATTTACCATTCACCCAGCAGCTCAATTTCGAGCGCCAGGGGCACACGGAACTTCTCAAAAACTGCTTCGCGGGCCATGTTGATGAGCGCCAGGATATCGGCCGCTTTTGCCTGCCCGTGATTGATGAAGAAGTTGGCGTGCAGGGTGCTGATTTCAGCTTCACCCACACGGGCGCCTTTCAGCCCGGCAGCTTCGATCAGACGACCGGCAAAATCACCTGGCGGGTTCTTGAACATGGAACCCATGCTGGCCCCGGGCGGCTGGGTGCGGCGCCGGTAGGCCACAAATTCATCCGATTTTGCTTGCACCGCCTCGGGCGTGCTTTTCTCCAGGCGCAGGCTGGCGCCTAAAACCACGGCCGCGCCCGGATTGCGCTTGATCAGGCTGCTGCGGTAGGTCATTTCCAGACGGCTGGCGGTCATCATCTCGCGGACAGGTTCCTCTGTTCCCATACGATGCAAGATTTCTGCCAGCACCAGATTGCCGGCCATATCACCGCCGTGAGCGCCGGCATTGCCGGCCACTGCGCCGCCAACTGTGCCCGGTATTCCTGCCGCCCATTCCAGCCCCGACAGACCCCTGGCAGCGGCTTTGCGGGCCACCAGGCCCAGGTTGGCGCCCGAATCGGCCCATACCACAGGGTATTCACCCTTTTCGTCGAAATGCACGGTGCGTGCCCGGTTGTGGATCACCACTTCGCGCACACCGGCGTCGCTCACCAGCACGTTCGACCCGCCGCCCAGCACGATAAAGGGCACGTCCTCGCGCCACAGCAGGCTGACGGCCTGAGCCAGCTCATCCACGCTGTGCACCTCGAGCAGCCAGTCGGCCGGGCCGCCGACGCGCGCCGCTGTGTAGCGCGCCAGGGGGACATCCTTCTGCAGGCGCTCTCCGAACGCGTTTTGAAGTGCTTGCAGGCGGGTCTTCTCCATCATGCCCTCTTCCCCGAATCCACCGGCCGGGCCGGCAGCTTCTCCAGCCGGTCGAGGACCTGCATGCTGATCTGGTCCGCATCACCGGCGGAGAGCACAATCACCACGTCGCCGGCCTGCAGGTTGGCAAGCAGGTAATCGCGCGCCTGCGTAAGCTGTGATGTAAACAGTACCTCTTTTGGCCCGCGGATATCGGCGGCGATCTGCGCAGCCGAGAACCCGTCTTCGGGCGGAGCCTCGCGGGCAGGGAATACCTCGGTCACCAGCACCCGGTCTGCATCTTCAAACGATGCGCAGAATTCCCGGTAAAGGGCGCGGGTGCGTGAATACGTGTGCGGCTGCCAGACGGCCCAGATTGTCTGCCCGGGGAAGCGCGTGCGCGCTGCCGCCAGGGTCGCCCGGATCTCGGCCGGGTGGTGGGCGTAGTCGTCGATCACTGTCACGCCGCGCGCCTGGCCGCGCACTTCAAAGCGGCGCCCGGTGCCCTCGAACTGGGCCAGGGCCTGCGAGGCATGCTGGATATCGATGCCGAGCTGGTGGATCACCGCCAGGGCAGCCAGGGCATTGCGCACATTGTGCACGCCTGGAACCAGGAGCGACTGGTGGAAGATCGTGTAGCGGCGCCCACCGGAGGCCAGGTTGGAGCGGCAGATCACCTGGAAGGAAAATCCGCCGTTGGCGTTGCGCGTCAGGTTGCGGGCCGAAAAAGTGTAATGATCGCCTTCTTCCAGGCCGTAAGCCAGGGCGCGCTTCCCTCGTGCGGTCATCTGGTTCAGCAGCCGCGCGCCGCCGGGATCATCCCCACAGACCAGCAGCGTCCCGTCCGCGGGTACCCGGTCTGCAAAATCCACGAAGGCCTGGTAGAAGGCGTCTGGCGTCGGGTAGTAGTCGGGATGGTCGTATTCAATATTGGTGACTACCGCGATCTGCGGCTGCAGGCCCAGGAACATGCGGTCATATTCGTCGGCTTCGATCACAAAATGCGGTCCCCGGCCGGCGTGGGCGTTCTTCCCCAGGTTGGTGGCTACCCCGCCGATGATGTACGAGGGGTCCATCTGCAGTGAGGTGAGCATCCAGGCGATCATAGCGGTGGTGGTGGTTTTGCCATGCGAGCCGGCAACCGCAATCCCGTAATGCTCGGCCATGAGCTGGCCAAGGAATTCGGAGCGCTTGAGGACCGGGATGCCCAGCTCACGGGCTGCCTGTACCTCCACGTTGTCGTCACCAATCGCGGATGAGCGCACCACCAGGCTGGCGCCGTGCACGTTTTCAGCCCGGTGGCCGGCAAACACCTGCGCACCGGCGGCCTGCACCCGCCGGGCCAGGGGAGACATATGCCGGTCCGAACCGCTCACTTCAACCCCCTTCTCTCGCAGGAGCAGGGCGATTGCCGAGAGGCCGGTGCCACCGATGCCGATGAAATGGACGCGCTCCATACTCCAGTCCGATCAGATGAACACAATAATCACGAATACGAAGGCCAGGCCGACGGCTAAGTAGACCCAGGGGATCCCAAGCCAGTCGGGCGGCAGGAAGTTGATCAGCTCGGTCACCGCTTCGTAATATCGATCCGCCGGGGAGGGCGGCAGAATGAACTCGACCGGGTAGTTCGCGGCGTGCATGTAATACCAGACAGATCCGATCACCAGATATCCGTTCAGCCCTCCCAGCAGAAAACCCAGCAGCGTATCTTGAACGCGTTCCCGGGCAAAGCGTGCTCCTGCCAGTGCACGGATATTGGGGGTCTGGTATCCGAAGAAGGCCAGCAGGATAATAATGATGGCGCGGAACCAGAACAGCGGGGTCCCGCCCTGGGCGACGATGGTGTTGCGCACCACGCCCACGTATGTCTCGAGCACGGTTATCAGAAACAGAGCCAGTATCACACTGAAGGTAACCATCAGTTCTTTTGCCCAGCCACGCATGGCACCGATGCTGGCGAACAGGATCACATTCAGCCAGAAGAAGACTGCCAGGCTCATCATAGGCTGCCTCCTTGGAGACCGTTCCTCAAAGCCAGGTCCTGAATAATGCCGGCAATACTGCGTGCCGCGTCGGGCAGGGCCAGGGAGCGCATGGCCTGCCGCATTTGCTCGCAGCGCTGCGGGTTGTGCAGCAGATCCAGTGCTGTGTCGAGCAGGCGTTCCGGCAGGTCGGCGTCCTGAACAATCACAGCCGCACCGCGCTCCGCCAGAAACTGCGCGTTGACCTGCTGGTAGCGCCACGCGTACGGGTAGGGGACCAGGATCGCCGGAAGACCGAACAGCGGATATTCTCCAAGAGAAGAAGCCCCTGCCCGTGAGAGCACCACGGTGGCGGCGGTGAAAGCTGCACCCATCTGCTCGCTGTGCAGGTAGGGGTGAGCGATATAGCGGCTGGAAAGCGAGGCGTCCAGCCGGCTGCGGACCTTATCCACCTGCGGCCAGTCCAGCCGGCCGGTGAGGTGAATCACCTGAGCCCGGGCCAGCAGTCTGTGCAGCACCTGCCAGAGCGCCCGGTTAATCGACTGCGCCCCGGTGCTGCCGCCCACAACCAGCAGCACCGGAAGGTCCTCTGACACGCCGAGCGTGCGGCAGGCCTGGTGGTAATCCCAGGCAGTCAGTTCCGGGCGGGTGGGGTAGCCGGTAACGCTCAGGGCC
>JAAYXE010000146.1 GCA_012516075.1 Chloroflexota bacterium
CACGTGTGCTGTGGAAGTTTGAACAGTTTGTCGTGCTGGCTTATATTGCTGTGGTTGTCTCTCGCCTGGTAGGTCTGACACTGCAGCAGCGCAGCCGCAGCCGTTCTTAACGGTAAGAGATTCTCCGCCCCTGCTTGAACCTGAGTAGGGTTTTCCCTTATTGAAATGAAGATTTTATTCAGGTAATTAATTTATTACAGGGTTTGTGCGAATTATTGATAAGGGAGGAAGTTGGAAATGCGCAGAAGGGTTGTGATTAGCGCGGCTGTGATCCTGCTTCTGGCCCTGGCGTTTACCAGCGTCGCTCTGGCCGCCACCAACAAGTATTCTTTCAATGACGTTGTCATTGATGATCAGACGGTAGAAATCACGGCCTCGGTGAAAGACAACAATAAGGGTAAGTACACGCAGTGCACCTATTTCTCGGATGATTACCTGACGTTTTTAGGCGAATATGCCGAACCGGTTGCCGCCGGCGCTACTGCAGAGGAAGTCCTCGCTTTTTGTGTGGAACACTTTGACGAACGCACCTCGTAACGCTCGTTAATCCTGTCCGCGTGGCTGCGGTGTTAGAGCACAAACCCTTCCCTCAATTCGCTGCATCCATCCATAACGACCACCTGGAAGATGCTGTTCAGGTGGTCGTTTCCTGTCAGAAAAAGACGCCCCACAGAGAAAGCCTGTGGGGCGTCTTTCATGAGATATAACTCACTCGGACTCAATGTCCGGAGCCAGTTCCCAGCGGACGAAGCGGCGGATGACTATGTTTTCACCCACCTGGCTGATGGCCTGGTTCAACAGCTGGGCGATGGTGACGCTCTCATCCCGGATATAGGGCTGCCGCAGCAGCACGTGCGTATTCCGGTACTTTTCCAGCTGCCCCTTGACAACGCGCTCGATGATGTGCTCCGGCTTGCCCTGGCGCCGGGCCGCTGCGGCGGCCTCCTGCGCCAGCTCGTCCAAAACTTCCGCTGGAATATCCTCATCGCGCACATACAGCGGAGCCGCAGCGGTAATCTGCAGCGCAATTTCATGCGCAAAGCGGCGGAAAGCATCTGAGCGGCTGGCGAACTCGGTTTCGGTGTTGATTTCCACCATCACACCAATGCGCCCCTCGCTGTGGGAGTACACCTCGATGGCGCCCTGCAGCGCCTCGCGGTCGCTGTGTTTTTCTGCCTTTGCCTGCGAATTTTCCAGCAGAAAGGCGCGCGCCTCATCCAATTTGTAACTGCTTTTTTCCAGTGCAGTGCGGATCTCCATCACACCCACGCCGGTCTCCCTGCGCAGCGTCCGGATCATTTCTACCATTCCATTCGTCATGTCTTACCTCTCTATTCTTTTTGCCGGTAGGATCCTCCGGCAATTTCCTGTTTTGTCTGGCGCACCCATTCGAGCTCGCTCTGATAAGTGCTGGTGATGTTGGCCATGATGCGCTCCCAGAGGTAGCGTTCCCGCGGCGAACGCTCTGGTCGCTCTTCGGGTTTCCTTGCCTGCGCCTGGTGCATCTGCAGCAGGTTGGCGATATCCGCCTCGTACTGTTCCAGCAGCTCGAGAACCTCCGCATCGGTTAAAGGATCGGCCCAGGCGAGCTGAATGAGGAACCCTTTGCGCAGATCCGGCAGCTCCGGCGTACTGAGCAGGCTGCGGCGCAGCTCCTGGCGGCCTTTTTCGGTGATGGAGTAGACCTTCTTCGCCGGCAGGCCCTCCTGAACCTGCACCTCGTAGTTCACCAGCCCGCTTTTCTGCAGCTCGATAAGGCTTTTGTAAATCTGGTTGTTGTTGCCCGACCAGTAGAAAATGTCGGACTGGGAGATAATGCGTTTCAGGTCATACCCCGAGAACGGCTGCCAGCTCAGCAGTCCCAGGATGGTGGAACGTAAATCCATATAAAAACCTCATCGAGTTAATTTGAACATATGTTATTAATAACATATGTTCACGGAAGCGTCAAGATAGAAAACGCAGAGCGCGCTCTAGAAGCGCGCTCCGCCAGGAATTCGACCTGAGGTTATTTCAGAAGGAGGCGATGGCTTTCTGCAGGCTGCTGTACACCTCCAGATAGCTGTCGAATCCAGAGATCTGCAGTACCTTGCGGACATCCGGGCTGGTGACCAGCAGCTTAAGACGTTTGGATGCCTCTGCCGCGGCTGGATCAGCCTGTGAGGTGGGGTCAGGTTGGTTGAGCTGCTGGTAAATCAAATGAATCGACCGCAGCCCGGCGCTGGTCAGCGAGGGTACGCTGCTCAGGTCCAGTAACAGGTAACGGGCGCCCTGATCGATCGCCGCAGAAGCAGCCTGCTCCAGGGCGTCCGTATTGCTCATATTAATGCGCCCCTCCACATGCAGGACGGTTACGGGGACGCGCCCCTGCGCTTCGGAGGTGCGGATCTGTAAACTGCTGGCCCAATCCATAAAAGTGCTCCTTTCCTGGATGTCTGCAGGTCTTAGCTGCTTGCAGTAACCTGCACAACTCCATCTTCCACGTTTACGGAGTAGGTTCTCAGCGCCTGTCTGGCCGGCCCGCGCTGCACCTGTCCGCTGCGCACGTTGAAACAGGACCCGTGCCAGGGGCACTCAATGGTGTAACCTTCCAGAGTCCCTTCATTCAGCGGGCCGCCAGCGTGTGTGCATTCATTCTGTGTGGCGAAGAGCTGTCCGGCCACGTTGTACACCGCTACCACGGTCCCATCCACAACAACCAGGCGTGTCTTCCCGGGGGGAAGGTCCTGAAGGTAAAACTCGCTGCGCTGCAGTTTTCGCTCCGCTGCAGGAGCCGCCGTCGAACCCGGGTCTGCAGCGGCCGCCGGGGCAGGGGCTGCTGGCGCAGGCTGGCTGGCCGTCAATTGGACGGCTGCAGGCTGCTCAGCCGGCGGCTGTCTTTCCGCCACCGTGATGTATACCTGTCCGTCGTGCACGTTCACCCGGTACATCTCCAGCTTTGCATTCGGGTCTACCAGCATCTGACCGGTGGTCACGTTGTACTTGAACCCGTGCCAGGGGCAGGTGAGCACATCATCTTCCAGGCAGCCGGTCGCCACCGGTCCGCCGCGGTGCAGGCAGTAATTGCGCAGCGCGTACCACTCACCCTTATGGTGGAACACCCCGATGGAGATTCCATCCACCTGCACAATTTTGCGTTCACCGTCGGGGATCTCCTCGACGCGAGCGACAAACATCTCTTTCAGGGGCGTCTCACGCACCAGCCCCAGGCCGCGTTCGTAGACATCGACGGCGAGCTGCTGCATGGCTTCGTGGTCCACGCTGAATGTGGTGCCGGCTGCCTCGCCGGCATGCTCGTCGCCGTAGACCCGCGCCAGCATTTCCAGGATGACCATCATCAACAGGTTCCAGGCGCGCATGGCGCGCTGGGCGAATGCCTCATCGATCCCGGCCAGCTCCTTCTCTATGGCTTTGCTGATGGCGTGCTGCATAAATCCCACCTGGCCGATGACGTAGCGCTCGGCGATGTAAATGCCCGGGTCGGCACCGCGGGCGGTGTGCGCCCGGCCAACATAGTCGACATAGCGAGCGTAATCGTCGTCAAACGACCCGGATGCCGTGCGGCGCCAGAAGTTGGTCAGGTGCTGCATGCGCACCTGCAGATAGTCCTGATCGACACTGCCGTCGGGCTTTAGAAAATGAGCACGGGTGGGCGGGTAGCGCAGCAGGTGAGTGTAAAAATCGGCGACAATGGATGGCAGATATTTTTCGATGATCAACCCGGACTGGCGGATCACTTCGGCATCGGAGGGGGTGAAGCCTACAAACTCCGTCATATAACGAAAATAGGCGCCTGAATCCGCCGCGCTGTGCCGCACCTTGTCCTCCTGGGTCATGGGAGATTCCGTCACTTTTTCCTCCTGATCGATCTGTGGATCAGCGGGAGGAAGCAAGGATGGCGAAGGCTGGCCTGATTCTCCCCCCTGCCGTTTACACCCGGCAGCGGCCTGGTTAATTAACCGAAATAGACCACAATTGGGTTGTTAAGATTGTACAAAAAACAGGCGAAGAATCAATAGGCAAATCTGCTTCAGACGCGCTCGCGCCGGCTGGCGCCGGGTTCTCCGTAAAGGGTGTAGTAGAGCTGCCGCACCTCGCGATTGGCAGCCACATTTTCCAGATACGAGCGGCGCTGTTCAGGATCGTCGATGCGGTCCGCACGTTCCATGAGCTGCTGGTAGGCGGTCTGCAGCACTTCTCCGGCGCGCGGGTCTTGGCCAGCCGCCAGCACATGGTAGATATTGAGGTAGACGCGCACCGGTTCGTCTACCCCGACCAGATTTTTCTCCCGGATATACTCCACCACCCGGCCGGCAGCGTCCAGAGCCTGTTCCTGCTGGCCGCTGGCGAGCAGGGCGCGCGCCAGACCAGCGGTGGATTCTACGGCGCGGTTCTCCAGCGCCTTGCTCTGCTGCAGGTCAATGGCGAGTTTGTAATACTGCACTGCCTGCTCGTAATCCCCCATCTCAAAGTAAATACGCGCCGTGCGCGGCAGCGCCTGGGCCTCATAGAATGGAACGTTCATCTCGCGTGCAATCTGCAGGGCCAGCCGGGAGTATTCCAGGGCAGTCTCGGGATCCCCTGAATGGAGGTAGGCCATCGCCTGGCTGGAAATCAAAATGCTCTCCAGCATGCGATCGTCCATTTCACGTGCCAGGTCGATGGCTTTCCTGTAGTATTCCAGCGCAGCGGGATAATCACCCTGGTCGCGGTGGATGTCGCCGATATTCCCCAGCGAGCTGGCGATGCCGTAGCGGTCGTTGATTTCCAGTTCAATCTCCAGGCTTTCTTCGTGCAAGCGCATCGCTTCCGATAAACGCCCCTCTTCGTAAGCGATGATGCCCAGGTTGTTGAGCACGATGCACTCCCGAAAACGCAGGCCCATCCTGCGGTAAAGCTGCAGAGCCTGCTCGAAAGACCGGCGCGCCCCTTCATGGTCTTCCTGCGAGAGCAGGACCACGCCAAGCTGGCCGAGGGCAGCGCTCTCCCCAATGATGTCGTCGATCTCACGGTAGATCTGCAGTGAGCGCTGCAGCATGTCGTATGCCGCTGAATAGTCCGCCTGGTTCGAGGCGACAATCGACCAGTTCCACAGGCTTTCGGCCTGCAGTGAGGGAAAATTGGCTTTCACGGCCAGGTTGTAAGCGGATTCCAGTTCGGCGGCCGCCTCCTGGTGATTCCCCAGCCAGGCCAGCGATCGCCCCTGCCAGAGATGGGTCTGAGTCTCGCTTTCTATGCTGCCGGCTGCCCGTGCAAAGGGGAGGGCCTTTCTGGCTGCGGCGATGGAGGTGGGGTAATCGCCGGTGACAAAGGCCAGACTCGCCTCGCGGATCAGCACCTCGGCCTGCAGCTCATCGTCTTTCAAGCGGCGGGCCAGTTTCTCCATCTCCTGCAGGTCGCGCTGCTGCAGTTCGCGGGCGCCCTGCAGGTTATACACCTGCTCGCGGGTGCGCAGGATCTCGTATCTCAGGCGCGTATCGCCGTGAGGGGTCAGCTCCAGGGCGCGCGATAGGGTGTGGACGGCTTCATCGTGGGCGAACTGCGTGACCGCATGCTCCCCGGCTCGCCGGTACCAGGCGGCTGCCTTTTCGTTCTCTCCGGCCTGCTCGTAATGCCCGGCGATAACAGACGCCCGCTCTGAGGCACGCTGGCTGCGGGCGGTCATTTCCTCCAGCCAGCGCGCTGCCAGCGCGTGATAATCCCGCCGCACCCGCCTGAGCACGCTTTCGTAAATCACGTCGCGAAACAGCGCATGGCGGAAGACATATTCTTTGCTGTTCTCAAAAGTGGACTGCTCGCGGGCGTAGATGATTTCGCGCTTGCGCAGCTGGTCCAGCCGCTGGCTGATTTCATCCGCTGTTCTGGAGAACACCTTCAGTTCAGCGCTGTGATTGTAAATGTAGGCCACAGCCTGGTCCCAGAAAATACGCCCTACAACGGCAGCCGGCTGGAGGAGCAGGCGTTCTTCCTGCGGCAGGCTGTCGTAGCGCGCCTGGATCATCTCGGTCAGCGTTGATGGGACGTGTACGCTCGAGAGCCGGGTGAGGTCCACCTGCCAGCGGTCGCCATCGCGCAGGATGACCTCCTCTTCCAACAGCATTTTGACCAGCTCTTCCATGTAGTAAGGGTTACCTTCGGCGCTGTCCACCAGCAGCCTGCGCAGCCGGTCGGGCACCGGATCCAGCTTCTGTAAAATTTCATCCGCCAGGCGCCGGCTTTCTGCTTCGGATAGCGGGCCGAGCTTCATGATGAGCCAGGAGTCCCTTCCTTCTATCCATTCGGGCCGTCGTTCAAAGAGGCGCGGGCGGGCCGCAGCGATGATCAGCAGGCGCTGCCCCTCGAACGGCCCGGAGACCATCTCCAGCAGGTCGAGTGACGGGTCGTCGGCCAGGTGCAGGTCTTCCAGCAGGATCACAACCGGGTTCATTCGCGCCTGGGATCTGAAATACCGGGTCAGGTGTTCCAGCGCGCGCTGGTGAAACACTTTGCTGTCGCTCTTCACTGGCAGCAGGTGGGGGCTGTCGCTGAAATCAAAGCCCAGGAGCTGGCCGATAAAATGTGCGGCCTCCTCGTCGCCAATGCCCTGCTCCATCTTCTGGCGCACTGTCTCCAGCGGGTCGCTGTCCTGAATCTGGAAACGGGTGGAGAACACATCCCTCGCCAGGGAGTAGGGCTGCTTCTGCAGGTAAGGACTGGCACGACCGCGGTAGTAAAAGATATATTCGGGCAGCAGCTCAAGCCAGTTTTCCAGCTCGTACAGCAGGCGCGATTTCCCCACGCCGGCCTCGCCGACGATGAAGATGGTGCGGTGGATACCCTGTTCTTTGGCTTCGTTAACCGCCTGCTTCAGCGTTTGCAATTCCTCTTCTCGCCCGATCAGGCGTGTTTCGATCCCTTCGATGCTGCGCTCGACCAGGCGCAGCACCAGCGGCTTGGAGCGCAGCACCAGGTACACCTGAATGGGGTTCTGAATCCCTTTGACCTGCACCGGATCCATTACCTTGACATCGAAGACACCGCGCACGTGGCGGTAGGTGCTGTGGGAGATCAGAATGCCGTTGATCGGTGCAATAGTCTGCAGGCGGCTGGCCAGGTTGACGGTTTCGCCCACCACTGCGAAATCGCTGCCCACCCTTTCGCCGGAAAGACTGACCACCGCCTGACCGGTGTGGATGCCCACCCGCATGGACAGCGAGATGCCGTGCGATTTTTCCAGTTCATTGTTGAACTCCTGCAGTGTTTCACGCATGGCCAGGGCTGCCCGGATGGCCCGTTCAGGGTCATCCTCCTGTGATACCTCCAGGCCGAACACCGCCATGACGGCATCGCCAATAAATTTTTCAATCCTCCCGCCGTAGTGCTGAATGCAGGAAGTCCAGCGTCTGAAGTAGTCTCCCAGGATCTCGCGCATATCCTCGGCATCGATGCGCTCCGAAAGGGCAGTAAACCCGACCAGGTCGGCGAACAGCACGCTGATCAGTTTGCGCTGTTCGTGTACGGTCTGCTTTTGAAGGGAGGCCAGTTTCTCCTGCAGCGAGGCCAGGGCAGTATCGACCACCTCATCGCCCAGGATGGCGCGCTGGCTTTCCAGGGCGGCAATCGCCTGCCGTAATTGTTCCAGTTCGTCCATTGCGTCTCTTTCTCTGGATGGGTGGTTATGCAGTGCGTTTCAATGTCACCAGCGTGACATCGTCTTCCTGCTCCCAATTGGGCCCGGTAAAGGAAGACAGCTCTTCTAACAGGTAACCAGCCAGCCGTGTGGGCTCAGCATAGCTGGCGACGATTTTCTGCATGCGCTCAAATCCGAACATTTCTCCCTGGGGGTTGTGCGCTTCGACGATGCCATCACTGTAAAAGACCAGACTGTCCCCGGGCTCCACCACCACCTGAACCTCCTCATAGGACAGCCCCGGCAGCAGCCCCAGGGGCATGCCTCGGGCGCGCAGTTCGACGGTCTCGCGCACGCCGTGCTTCTGGTACGGGTAGTTGTGCCCGGCGTTCGCAAAGACGAGGCGGCCGCTGTGCGGATCCAGGATGGCCAGCAGGCAGGTGACGAACATGTGCAGCGGCATATCTTCCACCAGCAGTTCATTCGCCTGGGCCAGGAGTGCGCCGGGGGAAAGACTCCCCGATGCGGCCGCGCTCAGCAGGATCGAGCGCAGCGTGCTGCGGGTGATCGCCATCACCAGGGCGGCCGGCACCCCTTTGTCGGTCACATCGCCCACTACAATCCCCAGCCGGCCTTCTGGCAGCGGGAAGAAGTCGTAGAAGTCGCCGCTGACGGCGTGCGCGGGCCTCCAGAAGGCCTGCACGCTCCAGCCCGGCAAACGGGGTAGCTCCTTGGGGAGGATCTCCTCCTGGATCCTGCGCGCCATGGCCAGCTCATGTTCGAGCTTCTCCTGTTCGATCAGCTTCTCCTGGGCCGCTTTTAACTCCTGGTAGGCCAGGGCAAGCTGGCGGTTTTTCTCCTGCAGCTCCTGGATGGTTTTGTTTTCAGAGTTGCGCAGTCGTTCGCCCATCTCCTGCATCACACGCAGCGCGAGCAGCGGCTGGCGGTGCAGCAGCGGTTCGAGATCGGAAAAGTCGATTTCCAGCAGGCGCACAAAAGTCTGCGCGCGGGCACTGGCCGAACGCAGGTGCTGTTCGTAGAGCATGCTCATCTCACCCAGGAAGTCACCCGGCCCTAACACGGCCAGCAGGTGTTCTTCGGGTGTGCCCATCGCTTTTAATACTTCCACCTGGCCTTCGATGATGATCGAAAACCGGTCGGTCGGGTCGTCCTCACGGAAAATCAAAGTTCCCGGGGGGCATTCGTAGGTGTGTAGAACCTTCGAGAGGTTCTCCAGCTCCTCCGGCGGAAGCGAAGCAAACAGGGAGACTTCCCTGATCAGGCTGTTCATGGGGCCTGCAGTTTCCTTTCGCGGTTGATCTTCAGCCCGTGAATGAATGCGGTCAGTTCCCGGTTGCTGCTGGTTCTTGTCGGATGTGCGGCGGGCTGCCAAGACTAATCAATCATCCCCTTACCATCTTGCCCGTATGAGCGAGCCCTGGATGCCAGGGATGATGTACACCCCCTGATGGCAGCATGGTTCACCCGGTATTCCCGGACTTCGCGAGGCAATTTTTGCGGATATATTATAGACGATTAGTCTTTTATTGACAAAGGGAGATGGGATGGGCGAGCAGGGCGGACTGATATTAAAAAAACTGCTTATTGACAAATCGGATAAATTATCTATAATATGCATATATCCGCATAAGCGGGTAATGAACATAAGCAGTCAGGGTGGAAAGGAGGTGCGCTATGCCCCTTGAAGAAGTATTCGAAACCGTCGTCAGAGCGCCGCTGGTCCGTGCATCACTGGAGCCCGCTACCAATGCGCTGTACAGCCTGTCTCTGCTCGACCGGGCCAGCTATCTCTCCGGTCTGGGCGACTGGGTTACCGACACCCTGCAGAGCATGACACCCGAGGAGGTTGAGCGTAACCGCATCGTGACAAACGGGCTCTATCTGGCGGTTATGCCCCGGCGGAGCTGGCAGAGCTTCAGCGCTTATCTCAAAGAGCTTGCCTCCGCGCCCCCTGAGAGGCTGCAGGATAAGCTGCTGGATGCTTATCTGGAGAAGGTCCGCCTGGCTGCCGGCCCTGGCGCAGCACAGGATGAACTGCCAGACAAACAGTATCTGCTGTCGTCGGTCGATCGCTACATTGCCTTTCTGCGCAGCCACTTTTCTGCTCCCGATCTCGACGAGGAGGTTGAGGAGAAGGCGTACTCATATGTGATCGACCCGCCGCGCATGCAGAACCTGATTGTGACACACCTGAGAGAGATGTGGGACCGCTACCTGGCGGTCGAATGGCGGCGGGTGGAGCCGATGCTCCAGGATGTGGTGAAAGCCTTCCGGCAGATCGACTTCAGCGGCAAGAGCCTGCTGGAGATCGGCAGGATTGTCACCGGGCAGAACCTGGATACCCAGAAATGGGAACGCTACATCCGCAATGCCACCAGGTTTGTGTTCATCCCTAACCCGCACATCGGACCCTACCTGGGCAAAGTGCACAGCGGTGACACGCTGCAGATCCTCTTTGGAGCACGCCTGCCGGACGGAGTGGAGATGGATGCGCCAGACCTGAGCCGGAACGAACTGCTGGTGCGGCTGGGCGCGCTGTACGATGACAGTCGTCTGCGCATTCTGCAGCTGGTCGCCCGCCAGGGTGAGCTGCGCTCCCAGGACATTATGCAGGCGCTGAATCTCAGCCAGTCGGCGACATCACGTCACCTGACACAGCTCACCGCCACCGGTTACCTGGATGAGCGCCGCTGCGACGGAGCCAAGTGTTATTCGCTGGACGCGGAGCGTCTGGAAGACACGCTGCGCGCGCTGAGGAAATTTGTACTGCAGTATTGAGTGGAAGCTGTTGATCAAGAGACGCAGGGGGATGATGCTGCCAGTGTAGTACGGCAGTGAAAGGGAAGGTATACGATGTTCGTGTGGGATCATACCTATCGAGTGGAACAACAGCGCCGGATCGACGAGGCAGAACAGGCGCGCCTGGCGCGCCTGGACCGGCAGCTCGCCGGTTCGAGCCTCAACCGTGTGAAGGTGCACCAGCGTTTGCTGATCTGGCTGGGAGGTGTGCTGGTCGTCTGGGGATGCCGGCTGCAGTCTCGCTACGAGGTTCTGGTGACGTCCTCTCTGGCTCCCGGGATGACACAGGCGATCATCGCCGGCGATGCCCAGAGCAATAGCACTGAACCAGCTCCCTGTACATCATAACTGCGCTTACCGTAATTTCTCCGGGCCGGCCGATTCAGCCGGCCCGGCTGCGTTTCTTGAACCGCAAAATGGTTGGTGCCAGATTTCCACTGTTCCATCGGAGGCGCCTGGCAAACGGCCTCAGCTCCCCTTCTCCCGCAAACCGGCAGCCGCTGAACCTCACCCGCGCAGCATCCTCAGCACCCGGTCATAGGACAGGGCGTAGTGCAGCAGCACAACCACTGCCAGGGTGAGGCCCCAGCCCAGCCGGCCGGCGGCGTACAGCGCCCACACCGCAGCGCTGAAATATGCGGCCTCCAGCAGCAGGCGCACCACACCTGGCACTGCTACCGGAGCCTGCCCCGGGTCGTTGGGCACTCGAAAGACGCCCCACAGCACGGCTGCAGCCAAAGGCAGGCCAGCCGCCAGTAAAAAGCGCAGCAGTCCGCTGTGCTGTGTCCAGCCCCAATATCCCAGGGCGAATAATCCCACCAGTTCCAGAAAAAAACGCAGGGCCAGGTTGAGCGGGTGATTGGCCATTCTTTTCGCTCCTTCTGCTGGATCCAAAATACCCCCTTGATCGATTGTAGATCCAATCCGGCCCATCATCACAGGATGGATCGGAATGCTGGAGGGCGGGGAGGGGAAGACGAGTGGTTATAAATTTATCTTCAGAAACCACCAACCGCCTGTTTTCTGATCTCTAGCGCACAATGATGGAAGAACTGGATCCTCCCGGGTTGGAGGAGACCACCTGGCCATCGCGCACCAGCAGGCCCTCATAAGGTCTGCTGCCCGCCTGCGCCTGCCAGCCGCTGAGCACGAACGGCAGCGGGCCGTCGGCGGAGACCCACTCTCCGTTGTACTTGCGGGCAATATGGATGTGCGTCCCGGTGGCGCGGCCGCCTTCACAGGAGGGGTGCCCGAGCGGGTCGTCCTGGTTGAGGCGCGTCCCCGGCAGTACCTGGTCCTTCTGGGCAATGTGCAGGTAAAACAGCACCCAGCCGGTCTGTTCGTACCCGTCCCCATCCAGGTCCAGCACGACGGCATTGCGCTCGGCGCGCACGACCACACCGGGTGCGGCTGCGCGTGCCCAGGCGCGCGAAACGGCGCAGGGGGGCTCGCCGGTCACAGGGGCGAAATCCAGCGCGCCGCGCGGAGTGCCCGTGTTCCAGGAGATATGCGGTCCGGCGGTCATACTCCAACGCTCGCCCGGGGCAAAGGGCAGCTCCAGCGGCGGCTGGCTGATCCCGGCGGGGAAGAGCGGCTCCACTGCAGCTGCACGCGCCCAGGGATCTCCAAACATCTGGTTGTACAGGCTGATAAATGAGCCGCCGGAGCCGTACAACGCCTGCTGCCAGTCGATTTCGCGATAAAGGGTTGCAAACAGATACTGGACGGCGACGGTGCCGGCGTTCAAGTCGGGGCTGAGGCGGGCCCTGCCGCCTTTGAAAAACTCGATCTCCTCCAGAGTGCCAGAGCGCCAGGAATAATAGGCGATGTTGAGCTGTTTGGCGGCCAGTGATAGCTCTTTGTACAGCCCGGTGTAGCCGGGTACGTAAAAACCGATGGGGTAGCGCTCTTTTTCTGCCGTCGGCGGCTGACCGAACACCCAACCGGCGCGGTATTCGAGAAAGGCCAGCAGAAACCGTGGATTGGTGGATGTCTCTGCGGCGACGCGTGCCACGATCTGATCGCCGGTCATCCATTCCCCGTCCACATTTTCGCCGTAAGTGCTCAGGTAGCCGCCTCCCCGGGCAATGAAATCGGAGATCGAGAAACCGGCGGGGGAGGGAGAGTAGATGATCTCGCTGTCTGGAAGCAGGGCGCTCGGGTAGGGCGCCGGCCCCATGGTGTTTGGGATGATCAGCGGTGTGCCGGGGTCGATCAACCCCTGCCGGGGTAAAGGCTGTGAAGTGGCGATTTGTTCCGGGCTCACTTTAAAGCGGCTTGCCAGCGCGTCCAGGGTATCCCCCGCCTGCGCGGCGTACAGGTAAACGCTGGGGTCCGGGCTGCCCTGCGGTGTGGGGGGGGGTGCGGCCAGTTCGCCGGGCGTGGCGGTTGCCAGACCCATATATGGCAATGCGGTGGCCATCAAATCGGGGTCCGGGGTGGACGGGGCTGGCTGCCCGGTGGGGAACAACTGCGCAGCCAGAGTCTGGCGCAGGAAGCGCTCCGCCTGCGGATCGCGCCGCGCCTCCGTGGGGTAGTTTCAGGCCAGGGCTGGAAGGAGGAACAGTATAAAGAGTATAAAACCGATCTTTGATATCTTGCTGTACCGGGCTAGCGTTTGCATTTTATCTTGCTCTCAGATATACTTTTCTACTTAGAGGAGGAAAAGATGCAAACCTATGATATCACTCTGACCATTTCTCCCGACCTTCCAGTCTGGCCAGGTGACCCGCCTATTCGCCTGGAGAGAGTGGAGAAGATTGAAGAGGGGGCCAATGCCAACGTCTCTCAGATCACAATGGGCGTGCACACCGGTACACATGTCGATGCTCCTTATCATTTTCTGGGCGATGAAGGTGCCACTGTCGAAAAGCTGTCGTTGAGGATCCTTACCGGGCGGGCATACGTCCTGGAGCTGGGCAGCGATGTCGAACACATCACGCGCGCCGTGCTGGAACAGGCAGAAATTCCTCCCCGCACCCGGCGGCTGTTGTTTAAAACACGCAATTCGGCTTACTGGACGCGCGCGGATCACACCTTCCAGGAGGATTTCGCCGGACTGACCGAAGACGGCGCTCAGTTCCTCGTGGACCGGGGGGTGAAGCTCGTAGGTGTGGATTATCTCTCTGTGGCCCCCTTTAAGCAGAGCCGGCCCACGCACGAAATTCTGCTGCGCGCTGGGGTGGTCATTGTGGAAGGGCTGAACCTTTCACAGGTCTCGCAGGGGCGCTACACGCTGTACTGTCTGCCGCTGAAGCTGGCCGGCTCGGACGGGGCTCCTGCGCGGGCCATCCTGGTGGGCGTTTAAGCATTTTTTGCTCTTGTCTTATTTCACGCCCGGCCGCGGTACGGCCCCTTCCACGGGCAGGGTGTATCCGCCGTCGACCAGAATCGTCTGTCCGCGAATCATAAACGCTGCCGGTGAGCACAGAAAGGCAGCGACCTGAGCGATATCCAGCGGGGTGACCAGCCTGCCCGCAGGGGTGAGGCTGGCGGCGCGCTGCAGCAGGTCTTCATCCTGCGCGGCGTCGAAATGGCGCAGGGCCTCGGTATCGACCAGGCCGGGGGAGATGGCGTTGACGACGATGTTATATGGGGCCAGTTCAACCGCCAGGTAGCGGGTGACGGCCTCCAGGGCGGCTTTACTGGCTCCAACGACGACATATTCGGGCAGCACGCGCGTGGATCCTGGGCGGGAAATGCTCACAATGGCCCCGCCGCCGCGAGCGCGCATCAGCGGTACGGCGCGCTGGGCGGCGAAGAGCAGCGCACGGGCGTTAATATTCATCGTCCAATCCCAGCCTTTGGGTTTCTGTTCCATCACCGGACGGTTGTATCCGGATGCGGCGTTGCTGATGAGAATGTCCAGGCAGCCGGCCTGGGATTCCACCGCCTGGAAGAGGGCGTCCAGGCCGGCAATCTCGCCGACATCCGCCTTCACCAGGAAAGCGTGCCGGCCCAGCGCCTGGATGGCGGCTGCTGTCTCCTCGGCCGGGCGGCGGTTGCGGAAAAAGTTGATCACCACATCCGCGCCCAGGCGGGCAAAATGCAGGGCGATGGCGCGCCCGATGCCGCGCCCTGATCCGGTTACCAGGACGACTTTATCTTGAAAGGGTAGCTGTTCGGTTATCACTGCTTTGCTGCTCCGTTGCGGATGGACAATTGAATGACTGCGTTTTTTATAGCGGCGGCCCGGTCAGGTCTGTGCTTCGGAAAATGGGAGCGCAGTCACAACCCCCTTTGTAGCCTCTTCAATCTGGCTCCCTACGGCCACGCGCGTGCCAGGTTCGTTGTTCGGCCTGCGCAGAACGGCCAGCGCAACCGGCCCCAGACGGGGAGATACCACCGCCGAGGTGACTTTCCCAACTGCTTTGCCCTCCACCCAGACGGTATCCTGCGGGTCGACCGGGCCTTCCAGCTTTAACCCCACCAGTGACTGCGTGATTTTGTCGTAGGTGATCTGGCGCGCGATCACTTCCTGTCCGGTGTAGCAGCCTTTATTGTCCGAAACAGCTGCTCGCAGTCCGGTCTCAAGGGGTGTGTAGTCTTCGGTAAGCTCATAACCGGCAGCTGGCTGGCCAGCTTCAATCCTCAGGACGAGCTGGGCCTCGGGAGACAACTCCTGCGCTCCGGCATCGCTCAGGCGCTGTACGGCCTCATCCGCTCGCTCGCTCAGAACGAGCAGCAGAAAGCCCATGCAGAACGGCTGTGGGGCAGCAATTACCAGGGCATTCAGGCCGTCCAGATCGGCTTCCAGGATTTCATTGACCCCGGGCATGCGTTCGAGCCCCAGCTGGTTGAGCAGGTCCGCTGCTTTGGGCCCGAGCAGCTCGATCTGCGTCACCCGGTCGGAGGTACTGCGCACCTCCACACGATCGTTGAAGAAGATGCGGCTGCGCAGGAAGCTGGCTGTGCGCTCACCGCTGCCTGGCAGGGTGAGTACGCTCAGGGTCTGATTTTCCGTCTGTGCGCCAGCCTTCTGCGGGTGTTCAAAGACAAAGAGCACATCCAGAATGCGCGCCGCTGGCGAGGTGAGCACGGTGAGCACGCCGCGCCCCGGCCCAACACGCCGGATGTCGTTCGAAGTCTGCCGCTGCAGAAACCCGATGCGGTCTTCTCCGCTGATCTCGAAATACCCTCCTGATGGCTGGCGGAAATATACAGCCCCCTGCAAAGCCTGTTCATAGCCTGGAAGATCTGCAGAATGATGAGCCATGTAATTCCCTCCTGTCTGGATAAAACCTGCGTGGACAAAAAGTAGTGCGCAGCCGGTTTTACTGCTGCGCACTACAGTCCAAACACCCGTACTGAACCAATAAGAAAGTTACTGCAGAGATGGAGAGGGTGATGACCGGCTGGTCATCACCCCTGTTAAGTTTCCCTGCGAATGATTGATACACAGTTCCAGATGATCGCTGGTGCGTCAGGCCGTGACCGGAACCGGTGTGCCGCTGGTCTTGGGTACGGGCGGCGGGAAAATCTCTTCGAACTCTTCGCGGGTCAGCGTTTCCTGCTCCAGCAGACGTTCGGCAACCGCATCCAGCTTGTCGCGATACTCGATCAGGATCTGGCGCGCCTTTTCATACGCCTCGCTGACCAGGCGGCGCACTTCCTTGTCGATCTGTTCGGCAACCGCCTCGGAGTAGTCGCGCTGTTCGGAGATCTCGCGGCCCAGGAAGATCAGCTCTTCCTTCTGCCCGTAGACCATCGGTCCGAGCTCTTCGCTCATCCCCAGGCGGGTGACCATGGCGCGGGCCATGCGAGTCACGCGCTCCAGGTCATTGGATGCGCCGGAGGTGATGTCGTCGAAGACCAGCTCTTCCGCTGCGCGTCCACCCAGCAGGCCGACCATATCGGCCAGCAGCTTCTTGCGCGGCATGAGGGTGCGATCCTCTTCCGGCAGCGCCATCGTGTAGCCGCCGGCCATGCCGCGCGAGATGATCGAAACTTTATGGACAGGATCAGCCTGGGGCAGGGTGTGCATCACCACTGCGTGGCCGGCTTCGTGGTAGGCCACAATGCGCTTTTCTTCCTGGCTGATCAGGCGGCTCTTCCGCTCTGGCCCGGCGATCACACGCTCGATGGCCTCTTCCATCTCGGCCTGACCGATCAGTTTCTTATTACGCCGGGCAGAGAGGATGGCAGCTTCGTTGACCAGGTTTTCCAGGTCTGCGCCCACGAAACCGGGGGTGGAGCGGGCCAGTACGCCCAGGTCCACTTCAGGATCGAGGGGCTTGCCCTTGACATGCACACGCAGGATCGCCTCGCGCCCGCGCATATCGGGGCGGTCGAGGACTACGCGGCGGTCAAAGCGGCCCGGACGCAGCAGCGCCGGGTCGAGGATGTCGGGGCGGTTGGTGGCGGCCATGATGATGACGTTGGTGTCGGTGTCAAAACCGTCCATCTCCACGAGCATCTGGTTCAGGGTCTGCTCGCGCTCGTCATGACTGCCGCCCAGACCGGCGCCGCGCTGGCGGCCCACTGCGTCGATTTCGTCGACGAACACGATGCAGGGCGAGTGCCGCTTGGCCTGGTCGAACAGGTCGCGCACACGGCTGGCGCCAACGCCCACGAACATTTCGACAAATTCAGAACCCGAAATGGAGAAGAACGGCACCCCGGCTTCGCCGGAGACAGCCTTGGCCAGCAGCGTTTTTCCCGTTCCAGGAGGTCCTACCAGCAGCACGCCTTTTGGAATGCGCGCTCCCAGGGAGATGAACTTCTCGGGCTCGCGCAGGAATTCGACCACCTCGCGGAGCTCTTCTTTGGCTTCATCCACACCGGCAACGTCCTGGAAGGTGACGGTGGGCTGGTCACCGGTGAACATGCGCGCCCGCGATTTCCCAAAGGAGAGGGCGGCGTTGTTGCTGCCCTGTGCCTGCCGGAAGACGAACCAGAAAACGCCTGCCAGGATGATGAACGGCAGGATGTAGCCCAGCGCCGTGGCAATGCCCAGCCATGCGCTCGGGGGGCGGTATTCGATCTTAATGCGTTCTGAGTTCAGATCTTCGGTGGTTACACCCAGTTCTTTGAGCTGTTCCACGAGGGTGGCGTTTGCGTCGATGTGGGTTGTCATTTCATCGCCGTCCGAGTAGATAACCCGCACACGGTTATCATCTTCGATCAGGCGCTGTACGATTCCACGTCGAATATCCTCTGCAACCTGGTTAATATACAGAACCTCTTGGGAAGAAGCTTGCTGGTTGAAGTTGTAGACCACCATAGCGATGATGGCCACAAACAACAGCAAGTAAATGATTGAGGATCGGTTGCGGCTTGGGTTCACGTTACCTCCAATTTAGATGACAATCCGCAGAATTGTTAAGAAATTATACCAACCTCTCTACCGGACTGCCAGTCAAGAGATTAACAAAAGGAATTTTCTAACGACGTTCTAACAATTTGAAGTCGTCACCCAATTCCCCCTGCTACATTCTATCATCAAGAGCGCCGCCGCACAAACGCTTCTGATGATGTTTTTTAATCCTAATCTCTTTGCCGCCGGTCCCAGACCAGAGCATCGATCAGCGTGTCCAGCCGGCGCAGCAGGCGCAGCAGCGCCGAGCGCACGCGAGCATAGAGGCGGTAGCGAGTCGGGTATTCGCGCCGCTGAGCGCTGAAGGGTGCGCTCCACTCGGCCACTACTGCCCCCCAGGTGAGGCCGCTGCCGAAGCCGACAAAGACGACCTTATCGCCGGGATGCAGCCGGCCCTGCTGGGCCGCTTCACAGGTGGCGATCGGGATCGAAGCCGTGGAGGTGTTGCCGTAGCGGTGCAGGTTCATCACGCAGCGCTCCATTGGAAAGTTGAGGCTGCGGGCGGCCATCTCGATGATGCGCTGGTTCGCCTGGTGGGGGATGATGAGCTGGATATCGTCCATGCTGAGGTTCGCCCTGGCCACCGCTTCCAGAGTGGCCTGGGTCATTACCCGTGTGGCGAAGCGGAAGACTTCCCGGCCGTTCATATGGATGTAGTGCAGCCCGTCGCGCACGGTCTCCAGACTGGCCGGGAGGGCGCTGCCGCCGGCCGGCAGGGTGAGCAGGTCGCTCCCCGAGCCATCTGAACGCAGCACCGAGGAGAGCACCCCCGAACGTTCTTCACCTGCCTGCAGAACGAAGGCGCCGGCGCCGTCACCGAACAGGATGCAGGTATTGCGGTCCTGCCAGTTCACCAGGCGCGAAAGGGTTTCGGCGCCGATCACCAGCGCGTTTTTCACGCTGCCCGAGCGGATCGACTGGGCTGCCATGTTGAGCGCATAGATAAAGCCGGTGCAGGCGGCCAGCAGGTCGAATGCGCCGGCTTTGGTCGCCCCGATGCGGTCCTGCACGATGCAGGCTGTGGCGGGAAAGGTGTGTTCCGGAGAAGACGTGGAGACGATGATGAGCTCCACATCGGCAGGGTTCAAGCCGGCAACGGCCAGGGCGCGCAGCGCTGCTTCCGTCGCCAGCGAAGCGGTGGTCTGGTCCTCGCTGGCAATCCGCCGCTCGCAAATACCAGTGCGCGTGCGAATCCATTCGTCGCTGGTGTCCACCATAGTTGCCAGCTCGTGATTGGTCAGCACCCGTTCGGGCACGGCCATCCCCCATCCTGTGATATGAGCGTAGGGGCTCATGCCGTTTCCTCCTCATAGCGGCTGAGGATCAGGGTTGCGTTATGGCCGCCGAATCCAAATGAGTTCGACATCACATGCCGGACGTCTGCAGGCCGGGCCTGATTGGGGACGTAATCCAGGTCGCAGGCCGGGTCTGGCGTTTCATAGTTGATCGTGGGGGGCAGGATGCGGTCCTGCAGCGTTTTGACGCAAATAACCGCCTCCAGAGCGCCCGAGGCGCCCAGCAGGTGGCCGGTCATCGATTTGGTTGAAGAAACGGGGATGTTATAAGCAAGCTCTCCAAACACGGTTTTAATCGCTGCCGTTTCGCTTTTATCATTTAACTGTGTGCTGGTGCCGTGGGCATTGATGTAATCGATCTGTTCCAGGCTCAGCCCGGCATCTTCAATGGCCTGCCGCATGCACAGCGCAGCGCCGGCGCCGTTTTCTGCCGGTGCGGTGATGTGGTAGGCGTCATTTGAAGAACCGTACCCGCTGACCTCGGCCAGGATGGTCGCCCCTCGCTGGCGCGCATGTTCAAGTGATTCGAGCACCAGGACGGCTGCACCCTCTCCCATGACGAAACCATCGCGGTGCAAATCGAAGGGACGCGAGGCGCGCTCGGGTTCGTCATTGCGCGGAGAGAGGGCGGTCATCACGCTCAGGCCGGCCATGGCAATGGGGATGATGGCGGCTTCGCTGCCCCCCGCCAGCATGACGTCGGCCTGCCCGCGGCGGATAATCTCAGTCGCTTCGCCCACTGCGTTGGTTCCGGTCGCACAGGCCGTAACGACGGCCATGTTGGGTCCTCTCAGGCCCAGATGAATGGCCACCGTGCTGGCACCCGAGTCGGGCAGCATCATCGGAACCAGGAAGGGGCTGACGCGCGAAGGCCCACGTTCCGAAAAGACCTGCATCTGTTCGAACAGCGTCCCCAGCCCGCCGATTCCGGTGCCGATCACGACGCCAATGCGATCGCGATTGTCATCCCCAACCTGCAGGCCTGAATCTTGCAATGCTTGCAGTGAAGCCCCGACGGCAAGCTGTGTAAAGCGGTCCATTTTGCGAGCTTCGCGGCTGCCGAAGAGTGCTGCGCCGTCAAACCCTTTGACTTCGGCAGCAATCTGGGTGCGGTATTCACTGGCCTCGTAATGGGTGATCCGTCCGGCGCCCGACCGGCCGGCAAGGATATGTTTCCAGGTCGTCTCAACATCGTTACCTACCGGGCTGATGCAGCCCAGGCCGGTGACGACTACTCTTCTGCGCATAAATCCTCCTTTGGTATTGGCCTGCGGCAGATCCTTTTGATTTGCGCAGTTCCCGGTTTTATAACACCGCTTTATATCAAAGGACGCGATCACAGGTCAAGAATGCAGCCGCAGCTGGCTGGTTCTATTAATTGTGCAAGGTGCTTGACGCTCTAAAGGGATTGTGCTAGTATCATTGCAAATGTTAAAAAGTCGTTGAGCCCTGCACGCCAGATTAATGGAATTGATCTCAAAAAACAGATCATCGTGGATGGATATTACCATTCCACGAGCATTTTTTGGGATCGTTTCAATCCATTCCTGGCATCCCGGCCGGGATAATCGATGGAGGAACTCTATAGATGGAGAGCAAACGCCTGATCCTTTACAGTACTCTAGCTGTCATCCTCGTCCTCGTTCTTGCCGCCTGCACGCGCTCACTGGCGCCCAATGACGCCGTTCCCACGGCGCCCGAAGCGGTTACCGGGGAGACGCCAGGCACTGCGGATGACGTGATGGAGCAAATCTGGCAGCTGGCCACCCAGACGGCCATGGCACAGCAGGGAATCATCGGCACGCAGGAGACTCCTGAACCGGCTGGCGGCGAAACCCCCGAGGGAGAGATCCCTGAAGGTGAAACCCCGGCAGGAGAAACCCCCGAGGAAGCGCCTGCGACCGAAGAAACAGAAGCCCCGCCGCCTGC
>JAAYXE010000147.1 GCA_012516075.1 Chloroflexota bacterium
CTCTGCGCGGCAGCGGGGTGCCCTGAGCGTTGAGGGGCGTGCCGCGCGGCGGGGTGTGGCCCTCATACAGCTCGCCGGGGCGCTCTTCTCCTGAGACCGGCAGCGGGCGTGTCTCGGCCAGATGCGAAGGGTCTGTACCGACCCGCGTCGGCGCGGTATCGCCGGAGGTGGCAACCGGACGGGTTTCATCCAGGCTGCTTCCGGGCTCCTGATCCGGGCTCTCGCCCGGGCTGTCGTCTGTGGTCACCGCAAGCGTCTCACGCAGGTACAGCGGGCGAGTATCGTCCTGGTCAGGGCCGGGCTCCGGTTCTGGAGGCGCCAGGAACACGCTTACGGGCGGGATTTCCGGCGTGCTCGCTGTTTCCGGTTCGCCCGGGGCTGGTTCTGCTGCAGCAGGTTCCTCATCTGCGGACAGCTGGGGGACTTCGGGCGTCTCAAAGACGGCCGCACCGCCCTGATCTGCCTGCGGGATTTGCGCCTGATCGGGCGCCGGGAAAACGGCCGCTTCACCGGCCGGCTGACCAGAACTATCATCCGCCGGCTCTGGTGCGGAGTCGATCACGCTCTCGGGTTCATCCGGCGCGGCAAACACGGCTGCCTGGCCCTGTTCATCCGCTGGGCCGGCGGTCTCCCCACCGGCAGCGATATCCTGAGAAACTGCGGTATCTGAGGCTTCGCCGCCTTCCGGGGCGGAGGAAACGGCCGCCGCGCTCTCTGCAGGTGTTTCGCCCACTGCAGAAGCGTCAGCCTGCACGGCGGGCTCTTCGCCCTGCAGCCCGGCCGGCTGGCTTTCGGACTGGCTATCAACCTCGCTCACCTGCGGCTCGCCTGCCTCAGGGGCCGGGAAGGCTGCCGCACCGGCCTGCAGTGCACCGTCACCCGGCTGGAGATCCGGCTCTTGCGCAGACGGTTCATGGTCAGCACCGTCCCCCTCGGACGGTCCGGCAGCGGGAAACACTTCTGCCGGGCCGCTGGAGGCTGCCTCGCTGCTCTCCGGCATGCGGTTCTCGCTTTCCCCGGATTCGGAAAGCAGCCGGCGGAAGCGGTCGCTCGGTATTTCTTCAGGGGATCGGTTCGATTGATCAGACATAACCTCTTCCGTTTATGATGAGCGGAGCACAGCCTCAATCCTGCGGACGGGAAGCCACCAGCACCGTCCAGAAACCTTTCATCACGCTGTCTCCGCTCTGATTCTTCACATCCAGTTCAATCACCACAGAGCCTCCGCCCAGGCGGCGCAGGGCCTTCGTTTCCTTGACCTCCATCTCCACATGGATGGTGTCTCCGATGAAGACCGGCCGGATGAACTTCCACTCGTTGACCTCGCGAAAAGCGAGGGTTGTTCCTTCGAGCACACCGGTCTGCACCGCCAGGCCGGAAGCGATCGACAGGCCGAGCAGCCCGTGGGCCACACGCTGCCCGAAAGGCGTCGTCTTGCTGTACTCCGCGTCGGTGTGAATCCAGTTGAAATCTCCGGACAGCCCGGCAAAGTTGACGATATCGGTCTCCGTCACCGTGCGCCCGGCGGTGACGATCTTCTGTCCAGGTTCAAATTCCTCAAAGTACATGCCTCGCGGCGTCGTAGGAAGGGGGCTCATCGGCTACTCCTGTGGACTCTGATATCGGCAGTATTTATCTGCGATTGTAGCACAGATCAAAACCGGCCTGCCATACCTGAACAGCCTGCAGCGGAGCCACTCTGAGCACCAGATCGCTGTTCAGGGTGCAAATCACATGCCCAATGCGGTCTTTTTCACAAAAATCCCTTTGACGGTTAAGAGAACATCCCATACAATGGAAGCCATGCGAGCCTGGAATATCCCCTTCGATCCTCACCTGACGTTCATCCTGGCCGCGGATGCCCGCCTGGGCGGCACCGATTACTGCGACGACCAGATCTGGGAGCTCGCCATGGCGGGCGGAGACCCACCCGCACTGGCCGTGCAGACCACTTTTGGGCTGCGAGCCTACAAGGTGCGCCTCTTCCCCCGCTTCTTCGCCGGCGATGAAGAACGAATCGACCCGGCCGAATTTGCTTCACCGCCGGTTGTCCACCAGTTTGCGCCCAACTTCCTGCGCCTGTCCTGCAGGCCGTTTGAAGATATAGACGTGCACATGGAGTACTGGGTTCCACAATCGCAGGTGCTGGCCGGGAGGATCCGGGTCACCAACCGGAGCACAGAACCCACCTCGCTGCGCCTGGAGTGGATCGGCCAGCTCACACCCACCGAAGGGGAGCGCATGGCGCCGGCCGAAATCAAGGCCGCCCCGGTGCTGGCCGGCTCCAGCGGCAGCCTGCAGCCGGTGGTCTTTCTCTCGGGCGGGCCGCAGGCCGACAGCAGCTCGTATCCCGCGCTGCGCCTGAACCTGGACATGGCCCCCCAGGAGCAGCGCCAGTTCACCTGGGTGCACGCCGCCCTCCCCGAACGCGAAGCATCCTTTGACCTGGCGCGCAGCACCGCAGCCCGCAACTGGGAGGCCGAATGCGCCCGCGTGGAGATGTTCAACACCGGGCAGGTGGAGATTTATACGGGCAATCCCGACTGGGACCTGGCCTTCGCCCTGGCCCAGAAGACCGCTTACGGGCTGTTTGCCGGCCCGACCGAGCATCTCCCGGCGCCTTCTTTCGTCCTCTCCCGCCTTCCCGATCAGGGCTTCTCCCTGCGCGGCAACGGCAGCGATTACAACTTCCTGTGGAGCGGACAGCCCTCGCTGGAAGCCTATTACCTGGCCAGCCTGCTCCTGCCGGCGGCGACCGGCCTGATCAAAGGGATCCTGCGCAACTTCCTTTCCACCCAGGACGAAAGTGGTATGGTGGACTGGAAGCCCAGCCTCTCCGGGCAAACCAGCCGGGTGATGGCTGCCCCCGTGCTGGCATCGCTTGCCTGGCAAATTCATCTGGCCGATCCGGACCGTGAATTTCTCTCCGGGGTCTTCCCGGCGCTGCTGAAATTCCTGTTTGCCTGGTTCTCACCCGAGCATGACCAGGACGGCGACGGGATCCCCGAATGGGATAACCCCATGCAGGCCGGCCTGGAGGATATCCCCACCTTCACCCACTGGAACGAGTGGTCACAGGGGATCGACATCGGCACCACAGAGAGCCCGGCGCTGTGCGCCTTCCTGGTAAAGGAGTGTGAGAGCCTGCTGAACATCGCCGCCGAGCTGGGTCAGGAGGAGGGGGTGGCCGAGATCCAGGAGATCGCGGCCCGGCTGCGGGCTGCGGTGGAAGAGACCTGGCAGGAGGAGACCTTCAGCTACCATTATCGCGATCGCGACACGCACCTGACCCCACAGAGCGAATTTCTCGGCCAGCGCGCCGGCCCGGGGACGATCAGCCTGCACCGCCAGTTCGACCGGCCGGTGCGCCTGCAGTGTCACATCCGCACCAGCGGCGAGAGCACCCGCCGGCCGCAGATCTTTGTGCACGGCAGCAGCGCCTCGGGCAGCCACCGGGTGGAGCGCATCACCGAAGAACGCTTCAAGTGGTACCTGGGCGTGGGCAGCTTTACAGGCGACCGGGTGTATACCGCCATCGAAGAGGTGGAGATCCAGGGGCTGGACCCGGCTGACCAGATTACCCTGACCAGTGTGGGATTGGACGGGCAGGATCACTCCCTGCTGCTGCCGCTGTGGGCAGGAATCCCCTCTGCCGGGCGGGCCCGGGAACTGGTGGAAAGGACAATCTGTGACCCGCTGCGCTACTGGCACCCGTACGGCATCCCGGCCTGCCCTTACCCGCCCCCCCAGCCTGAGGCGCTGGGACCGCGCAGCGTATCGATGCTGTGGAACTCGCTAATCGGGGAGGGGCTGGTGCGCTACGGCTTCCGGGACGAAGCCGTCGAGCTGTTCAACCGCCTGATGGCGGCTGTCCTGCAGAACATTAAACAGGAGGGCAGCTTCCGGCGGCTCTACCACGCCGACCGGGGTGAAGGCTACGGTGAACGCAGCGCCCTGCACGGGCTGCCGCCTCTGGGGCTGTTCCTGCAGATCCTGGGCATCCAGCAGTTAGCGCCCAACCGGGTGCAGGTATGCGGTTTCAACCCGTTTCCCTGGCCGGTTACGGTAAAATACCGGGGAATGACGGTCCTGTGCCAGAAGGAAAAGACCATGGTGATTTTCCCGGACGGCCAGACGGCTGTGGTTCGTGATCCGGGTCCGCACGTAGTCACCCTGGAAACGGAGGCCGCCGCCGGCGGTTGAGACGGGGAGGGGGCGCAATCTCAGGTTGAGGAGGAAAGAGAATTGACGCATCAAGAAAACAGCGCTCCACAGCCGGAGCCGCACCAGCCTGCAGATTCTCAGGGGGTCCGGTTGATCATGACCGCGGTGATCCAGCTTCAGGATCTGGATAAAGCGAGTCATGCGCTGGAAGAGGCCGGACTGGCCTTTACCCATCTGTCCAGTACGGGGGGATTCCTCGGCCGCCGCAATGCGACCCTGCTGATCGGGCTGCGGCCCGGTCAGGAAGAGCAGGCGGTCACCATCCTCAGAAAAACCTGCCGCCGGCGCGTGGAATATATCTCTATGCCCCTGGAGGGCTCACCCTACCAGATGCCCCTCTCCACTCCGGTCAACGTCGGTGGTGCGACAATATTCGTCCTTCCGGTCGAACGATACGAGGAAATCCAATGAAGCTTATCATGGCAGTGATCCGCGACAGCGACAACGATGCAGTTTCTCAGGCGCTCATCGAAGCCGGCTTTCGCGTCACGCGCATCGCCTCAACGGGCGGCTTCCTGCGGCGCGGTTTAAGCACCCTGATTATCGGCGTCAGCGCCGACCGGGTGGACCAGGCAATCGAGATTATTCGCCAGAGCACCGCGCCCGCCGTGGAGCCTGGCATGCGGCGCGCCACCCTGTTTGTCCTGCCTGTGGATCAGTACACCCAGATCTAGAACACAGTGCCAGGCGGTTGGAACCCCCGGGGTCACCCCCCGGAAGCCCCCTCTTTAAATTCATCCACCTCATAGGTCAGCACGGTGAGCCTGTGCGTACACCACAGGTCGGGATGCGCGCCCATTTTCCGGCACAGCATGCTCAGAAATTCGGCCGGGTCGGAGATGCTTTCCCACACCTGCGGGAGGAATGTTGCCCGGTTGACCCCGTACTGCAGCACCACTCCGTCGATCCCCGGGCGCAGGCGCTCGAGCAGTTCCTGCGGGCTGGTGTATTCCAGCGGGCGTGGTTCCGTCAGCACCGAGATCTCGATGCTTACCTCATCCAGCTCGTGCGGCGAGAGGCGTGGAAAGCGGTAGTCCTGGGTGGCGGCCGCGGCGGCATGCTGGCGCACGTCTTCGGCCAGGGGCTGGCAGGCGTGCAGCCCGCCGATGCAGCCGCGCAGTTCGCCCCCCCGCCTCAGTGTCACAAAAGAAGCGCCGGGAAGGCTCAGCCGCGGCGGATAAAGGCGTAGATCCAGCGCCGGCAGCTGGCTGCCCCGCACCACATGCTCCAGCGCCTCACGCGCCAGCTTTAACAGGATCGTTTTTTCTTCAGCGTTGAGTTTATTTTCTGCTTCCATGTCCATTCGCTGCGGCGCCTGCAGAGTTATTGCTGAGTGCCGTCATCACACAACCGCCGGTAGCCGCGGTTGTAATAGATCAGAGGGCGGCTGGAAGAGTTCGCATGCACGCGTGAAGCGAGCACGTCACCGATGAAGATGGTATGCGTGCCGGTGGAATGGGCGTTGACCACCCGGCAGTCAAAACCTGCCAGCCCCTGCTGAAGCAGCGGCGCTCCGGTGACCAGAGTGTACACTTCCAATCCTGCGAAACGGTCGCTCATTTCGCTCTCTCGCCCGGCAAAGCGGTCCGAGATCTGCTGCTGTTCGCTGGTCAGAATGGTGACGCTGAAAATGCCCGAGCGCTGGATGAGTTCATGCGTGCGGGTCGTGCGTTCCAGAGAGACCAGCACCAGCGGCGGCTCCAGCGAAACCGAGGTAAAAGAAGAAACAGTCATGCCATGGCGCACACCGGCATGCTGTGATGCTACGATCGTAACGCCTGTCGCCCAGCGCCGCATCGCCAGGCGCAGCGCCTCCGAATCGGTATATAAACCGGGTTGCTCCACGAATCCTCCAGGTTAAGTGTAAGGTAAATGCCTGCCGGCCTTTCTTATTGTAGCCCATCTTTTTTCGCATCCCAAGGGGTGAATAAACAGCGCGCCTGCGCCGCGCCTTTACTTGCCTTACACACGCTTAGCGCCTACCCCGGCTGCGCCTGCATCCCCGTCTACAGGGGCGCGCAGAGATACACCAATATCACGTCCCAGGGTCAACGGTGGGAACAGCGCATCCTGTACCCTGTTCGCCTGAACGGCCGCTCCGATCAGATGCCCGGCTAAGCAGCTCGTTTCCCCCAGGCCGCTTCGACTGCAGGGGCTTACGGCCCTATGCTTTCCTGTCAGTCATAACATGCCTGACAGGCCTGACACGCGCGGCATGTCCATGCCGCTCCGCATGCCTGCGGGACAGCTGCACAAAAAAGAGACCCTGCTGCCAAATGCGAACAGAGTCTCTTCATTCTGTGGTGGTTCTGCAACCACCCGGGTATAGAGTTGTCAATCTGTTACCTGCCGTTTATCGAATATCCGCCGGCCCTTGCGGGGTCACAGCGGCCGGATCCAGAACCTCCGCAGTCCCCTTCTGGCCTGTTCACAGGTCTTCATCAGCCCTAAACTGAAGGATCTCCTCCAGTTGTGCAGCCGTTTTATATCCATTATGGGGCTGCTTTGGTTCTGATACCTGTTATGCCTGATGCGCAGAAGAACCTTGCCGGCATCAGGCAGATCCTATTTGGTTCTTCAAACTCCACCGTCCGAATCACTCGATATACAACCCTCCTTTTACTCTACCCCCGCTGCTGCCGATTTTTGGGGAGCGGCAGCTTCTCCGTTTCCAGGCCCGGGGGTGTCTCCGGGCTACGGACCTATTATCGCGAATTTTATGTCCACTTTCAAATTAAAATCCTGTTAGTTTCATCAGTATTATCCGGCAGCGGCCCACATCGGCAGGCTGTAGAGCGGGCTGTGGCTGCAAAACCCTCTGCAGGCGTAGCCGGCATTATCGAGGACCCAGCTCTGCAGGGCACCGGCATCCACCCCCAGCGGCTGCAGCACCGTTTCTGCCGCCCGAAAGAGCAGCTTTGTGTACTCGTCCACATCCACCCTGCCGGCGTCGAGGGTCTCGGGCAGGTTCCAGGGGGCCACATCGGGCTCGCCGCGCATAAACACGAAGCGGATGCTCTGCCCGGCGCGCACCTCCCGGCCCGCCGCTTCCAGCTGCATGGCTGCGCGGGCAGCCGGCGAAAGCGTGTGATATTCGCCCGGCGCCCGGCTGATCTTCTGGCGTACAACCAGCTTCTCCAGCGGCACCCGCCCGCTGCGCAGCTCGCGCAGCCGCCGGCGCAGCAGGGCGAAGACCTCCGGCAGCAGGGAAGGCAGCTCGTGCACCCGGTCGGCACGCGCCAGGATCCTCAGCATCTCCATCTGCACCTGGGCAACAAAGGGAGGCGTATCGCGCCGCCGGGCCTCGATGCCGCGCACCTTGATCTCCCCGTTCTGGAAGACACCAAAGTAGCGGTTGGGCACGGGCACGCGTTCGTCCAGCCGCGAGGGCAGAAAGGCGATCCATTTAAATATACCGTCCAGCGCAACCGGCAGGCTGGTGCACGCAAAGATCCTGTCCAGCAGCTCCTGGTAATCCTCTTTGCGGCGGCTGCCGGGCCGGCACACCCACATCCCGTCCACGTACATGTGCAGCACCTCAAACCCCAGCTCCTCGGCGGCCTCCTTGGAGCGCAGCAGCGCCTCGCGGGCGTAGGCGGTGACCGCCTCGTGCGCCTCGATGCGCCCAAACTTGGCGTTCTTATAGCCGGTGTAGCCAAACGAAACCACCAGCAGCCACTTCAGGGCCGTCGAGCGCGCTTTGTAGACAGGCGTGCGGCAGTCGCGCGGGTCCAGCTCGGACAGGATCTTCTTCAGTTCCATACGCTTCTCCACCAGCGGGTGCAGCGTACGCGGCAGCAGCCCCTGAATATCCTGGCGCACAGGCAGGCGCAGGCCCGGCACCACCAGGGTCTCCTCCCCGATCACGCCCACCGTCTCGGCCGAGAGGTTGAGGCGCACGATGGTGGAGGGGTACATGGAGGAGAAGTCCAGCTCGGCGACATCCTCGTGCAGCCCCACCTGCGGCTGGTAGATCATGCCGCCCCGGTCGCTGTGGATCAGGTCGCTGGCGGTCTTGAAGCGCTCGGTCTGCTGCTTGCGGTAGGGGGTCAGCACCTCCTGCTGCAGGGCGGTGATCACCTCCATGGCCGTGATGCCGGCGCCGGGGGAATTGCGCGCCGCCACCTGCAGCGGCAGACCGGTGACGCGCGCCATCTCGAAGATCCCCTCCAGGCCGTAGTCGCTGTACATCATCCCGTTGCGGCGGTCGACGTGCCAGCGGCCGTAGAGGTGCACCTGCTGGCCGCGGTGCACGATCTGCCCGTAAGAGAAATAGGTGTATTCTTTTTTGTGCTTTGCGCCCAGCGCGCTGTCGCGGCTGAGCTGCAGGGGGATGCCGCGCTGCTGGGCCTGGTCGAGCAGGTAGGGCAGCAGCCAGGTATCGCCCCAGTCGGTCAGGATCAGGTCGGGGTCACAGCGGCGCAGGATGGCGTTCAGCCCCACCAGCAGCGCGCGTTCGGGCTGCAGGCGCAGCACAGCGCTGCCGCCCGGCCAGCCAGCCCGGATCGACTCGGGCAGCCCCCGCCCGGGGTCGTCCGAAGGTTCCAGGGTGAGCACGCGCAGCGGCGGCGCGCTGGGTTCCAGCGCCCAGCGCGACTCGAGCGGCTCTGCCGCCTGCACCCACCCGTTTTCGTCGACCTGCAAACGGCAGCGGGTGAGCAGAAAAATGTCGTACTGCGCGGCGTAGCGCGCCACGGGGCCGATATCGGCGTCGTAATAGTCCAGGTCGGGGAAGGCGGACTCCACCCGCCGGAACAGGGCCGGGAAATCGCCGGGCCGCAGCACGCGTATCTGCAGCACGCAGAGCGGGTCGGGGTGGAACAGGTCGCGGCGCTCGCTGCGCTGCAGCTCGACCGGGAAATCCTGGCTCTGCAGGAAGATCCACAGCTCGCGCAGCCGCCGCGCCGGCCCGGCCGCATAAAAGGTGAAGGGGAAGTGCTGCTGCAGGCGCACCCGCTCTCCGTTCTCGTCGAGCAGCCACAGCGCCAGCCCGCCGGACTCCGGGTCGGGGTAGATATCCAGCAGCCAGCCGGTGCGCAGCATCATTCGCGCGGTTCGAGCCGGGCCAGGCGGTGTTCGAGCGCCTGCAGGCGCTCGTCCAGTTCCTGAACCTTGCGGTGCTCCTCGAGCAGCATGGCCAGCAGGATAGACTCGAAGGGCAGCGCGTGCGCGGCCATCGAGATCGCCGCCGTGTGTTTGCGCGCCCCGGCAAACAGGGCGTCAAAGATCTGCTGGTCGCTGGCGCGCAGGGTGCGGCGAAAGTCGGCAAAGGCGGTTTGTTCTTCTAAGATGATCTGTGTTGCAGTAGCAAGTGTACGGCCCATAATCCTTCCTAGAACAGCCGCAGGGGCTGCTGGTCTACCGGACGGGGGTGCTCGAGCACGATAAGCGGATCGGCCAGTGCCTCGAGCTGCGCGAGCAGGGACTCCCGTTCGGCCTGCTCCGCACGCGGCGGCGCGGAGGTGATTAACAGCGGGGCGAGGCGGCTCAGGCGCCGCAGATGATGCAGGCAGATGGCGAGCAGGCGCTGGCTCTCCGCCAGCGCCACGCTTTCGTCGTAAAAGGTGGACAGCAGGCCCAGGGCGACCTTCGGCTGCGGCCCGGCCGGGGCACCCTCCAGCAGCGCCACCATCTGGTAGCAGGTGAACGCCCGCGCCAGGCGGATGTTCTCCAGGGACTCGTCCAGGCGCAGCGTCTGGCGCCGGATGCGGCGCGCCATACGGAACAGGTCGAGGCGGTTGCCGCCGTCGATCAGCATGAGCGGTCCGCGCACGGCCAGGTGCGCTACCACCTCCAGTGCAGCGTTGAGAGTCAGGTCTGCCGGGCCGATCACCACGCAGATCTGCCCGCTCTGTATCGCCGGTATCAGTTTCATACCTCAAAGATAACGGCAGCGGATCGAATTGACTATTCCCCAGCGGGGGATTTTGAAGGGGAAAAGAGGGTTAACCCAATGGGGGATCCCGAAAAAACGCCTGTTCTACGCCGGAACGTAACAATTTAAGTGCTTTTGCGTTATGATTGTTACACTCACCTGTTGTTGAAATCAAATGGATAGAGGCGGCCTGCCTGTGCACAGCGCGCTGCCCCTCCTCACCGGTTCCGGTCAGCGCTGCCCCGCTGCGCTCAAAAGCAGACCACCTTCTCCGTATTCGGTTTCCGGCTTCTGCTGCAGATAAACCCGAGAAATAAAGAAAACCTCGGAGCTGGCGGGCATCCGAGGTCTTTGACATAAGAGTTCGACTGAACTCCTCTGTGCATCACCATTATAGCAAAATTATTACAGCTCGCCAACTGGTTAACGATCCTGTAAGCCGCGCTTCATCCCCGGGAGGCCCGATGCAGTACCTGAATTTAAAAGTCAAGCCCCGCTGGCAGGAAATTGAGCAGGAAAACCAGCTCCAGAACCAGAAGATGTGGACCTGGTTTGTGGCCTGCACCAGCGGTCTGGCTGCGCTGGGGCTGCTGCTGACCCTGCTGCACATCCCCCTGAGCCTGCATCTGGTCCTCTATCACTGGGCGGCCTTCATCATCCTGCTCCTTCTGCTGGAGAGACGTACACACGCCGCGCTGCGCCTGCCTCACCCACTGGCCCTCACCCTGGCCTGTGCGGCGGGCGCGGCGGCCGTTCTCTCGCGCCCCGGTTCGCCGTCGTCAGCGTGGCCGGTGGAGGGCGGCCGGCTGCTGCTGACCGCCTGCATCCCACTGTGCGCATGGGGGGCCCTGTACTCCGGCCTGCGGGGAAACCCGAAGCCCGCCGAGAAGCTCTTCTCGGCGGCGCATCTCTACCGCGATCTGGCTGCCGGGCTGCTGGGGGGCGTGATGCTGCTCTTCCTGCTCACCAGCTTTGACCGCTTTGTGAGCAGCCGGCCGGAATTTAATGCCTTTGATCTGCGTCTCTTCATCTGGGTGCTGTGTGTTCAAATCGGGTTCGCCGCCCTCGCGGAGGAGTGGATCTTCCGCGGCATCGGCTTCTCCACCCTGCGCGCAGATTTAAAGCGCAGCAGAACGGCCAGCATCCTGATGTTAAGCCTGCTGAACCTGCTCGGTACGATCGTCCTGTTCCCCCTGCTGAACTCCCTCCTGCTGTGGGTGATGCTCATCGCCTTCAACTTCTTTCTGGCTGTGCTCTCCACCGTGCTGCGCATACGCTGTGAAAGCCTGATCGCCTGCCTGGCCTGCAACCTGGTGGCGCACACCATCCTCTGGGTGCTGGTGGTGTAGCTCATTCAATACAACGGAAAGCCAGGGACCGGCTCGAGATGTTCACATCCATGCTTCAGCGCTTCAAAAAACAGCTCTGGCCCAACCGCAGTCGGGCGCAGCAGCGCGATATCGAGCTGCTGTTTGTCTTTACGACGACGGCCTGCTGCCTGCTGGTCGTCTATGTGGCTGCAGTCCAGGGGCACCGCTATGCATTTTTACTGAACATCCTGCTGCTGGTGCCGGTGCTGTTCACCGCCAACGCTTTCGGCGTGATGGCCGGGCTGGGGCTGTCTTTTTACCTCAGCGTCTCGCTGGTGCCCCAGATCCACTGGCTGCTGACCACCGATCACAACCCGCGCGGCGCCTTTGCCCTGATTTCGCTGACCATTTTCCTGCACCTGCTGGCTTACTTCGTCGCTGACATCGCCCGCACAACCCGCTTCCAGCGCGACCTGAGCCTGATCTTTCACGAAGGCCAGGAGCTGCTGTCGCGCCAGCTCAGTCTGGAGCGGGTCATCCAGATGATCCTGGCTCAGGCTCAGGGACAGTTCCCGACGGCGCGCGCCGCCTTTGTCTACGAGAACCATGTGACCGGTCAGATTGAAGCCGCCGGTCTGGAAGACGGCAAAATGCAGATCTGCTCCTGCGGGGATGATGGCGAGGACACCCTGGCTTACTGGCTGTTTCGCCACTCCGGCCGCTTTATCCTGCGTGTGACCGATCCGGTCGTCTCGCCGTTTGTCTTTGAGCCGCAGGGCGACCAGGCCTTCGGTTCGATGCTGGCGGTGCCTTTCTTTCACGAGAACGGCGCTGTGCTGGGCTGGCTGGTGCTCTTTGAGCAGTCGGAAGACCGCTTCACCGAGCGTGATTTCGAGACCCTGGACTATATCGTCAAAGTATGCGGCAGCGCACTGCTGCATGCCGACCTGTATGCGCGCTCAAGCCAGGCGCTGGCGCGCGAGCTGGAGCGCTTCAAAGCCGTGCAGCAGGCCATCGAGCGCATTAACCAGGCAGCGACGCCGGAAGCAATCCTGAGCCACTCGCTGGACTGCGCCCTGAGCCTCTGCCGGGGGAAGGCCGGGATGATCTCCATCTGGCACTCCGCCGGTCAGAACCAGACCTGCTCCAGGGGGATGGAGCCGCGCCTGGTGAAGCAGATCCTCGCCCGCTATGAGAACCCCAAACCAGACCACGATGAGGGCCGCGGAGCGGCGGTCTCGGCGATCACCACGCCGCGCAGTATTGAGATCCCCATCAGCAACAGCGGCGAAATTCGCGGTGTGCTCTGGCTGGCAGCGCCCGACCGTAAGGAGGAGGATTTCTCCGCCCACCATGCGCTCTCCATCCTGGCTGGCCACACCGCCACAGCCTTCGACAAGACGCGCTTGCTGCACCAGATCGCCGGTGAAAAGGAGCGTATGAGCACTATCATCCGCTGCCTGGCGGATGGGCTGATCACCGTTGACCCGCAGGGCCGGGTGACCTCGCTCAACCCGGCAGCGGAGCGCTTCACGCGCTGGACACAGGAGGAAGCCGCTGGCCAGCACGTGTGCCATGTGCTGGGGATTGATGGTGAAGACGGCAGCGAGCACACCTG
The DNA here is from genome assembly GCA_012516075.1 of Chloroflexota bacterium. Classification (GTDB taxonomy): domain Bacteria; phylum Chloroflexota; class Anaerolineae; order Anaerolineales; family UBA4823; genus JAAYXE01. The sequence continues at coordinate 13,028 of JAAYXE010000147.1, forward strand.
TCTGCTGCCAGCCGGCCTGGAGCAGCAGGGCCTGGTGAAGTATGACCGCGTGGTGATGATGGATAAGCTGCGCAGCCGGCGCGTCATCGCCCTCAGCATCGCTCCCCTGCTGGAAGGCAGGCGCATTGAGGGCGCGGTGCTGCTCTTTCAGGACATCTCCGCCCGCGATGAGCTCGAACGCCTGCAGAAGGAGCTGATCAGCTCGATCTCCCACGAACTGCGCTCCCCCCTGACCGTGATCCGCTCGGTCGCCGAGGAGCTGCTCGCCGCCCCCTGCTCCGGCGCCGCCGGCAGCGATGCCAGGGAGTCGTGGGAGTTATTGATCCGCCAGAGCGACCGGCTGTCCACCTTCCTGGACCGCCTGCTGGCCGCGCAGCGCATCGAATCGGGCAAGATGGCCCTGGAGATGCGCCCGGTGCCTGTCAACCACTTCGCCGCCGACCTGGCGGACCAGCTGTGCAAAACCCGCAGGGACCATCCCATCCGCTGTTACGGACCCAGTACGCCGCTGTGGGTGTGGGCCGATGAAAATGCGCTTTACTCGGTGCTGGTCAACCTGATGGAAAACGCCTGCAAATATTCACCGGCCGGCAGCGAGATTCGCCTGGAAGTGGCTGAAAAGGATGGCATGGTGCAGATCTCTGTCGCCGATCAGGGCATCGGCATCCCCCCTGAGCACCAGCCCTATATTTTCGACCGCTTCTACCGGATCTACGGACAGGACGACCAGGAAGTCTACGGATACGGCCTGTGGCTGTACATCACCCGCAGCCTGGTGGAGGCCATGGGGGGCAAAATCTGGGTAGAAAGCCAGCCGGGCATGGGCAGCCGGTTTACGTTTACGCTCTCACGACTTGAGGTTGAAAATGGCTGAGAAGATACTGATCATCGAAGACGACGTTGTTCTGAGGAACATGGTCGCCAGGCGCCTGACGTTGAGTGGATACGAGACCCGCATCGCTGAAAACGGGGTGGAAGGAATGCGGCTGGTTGAGACAGAAAATCCGGACCTGGTGCTCTTAGACATCATGATGCCGGGGATGGACGGCTTTGAGGTCTGCCGGCGCCTGCGGGAGGAGAACGATGTGCCGGTCATCTTCCTGACCGCCAAATCGACCGAAGAAGACATCGTCAGGGGCTTTGCCCTGGGAGCAGACGATTACATCCGCAAGCCGTTCGGGATGAGCGAACTTCAGGCGCGCATCCAGGCCCGCCTGAAGTCCCGCAACGGCGGCGAGCACCCGGCCCAGCGAGGCTTTCAGGACGAGCACCTGACCATCGACCTGGAGCGGCAGATCGTGCTGCGCGACGGCCAGGCGGTCCACCTGACCCCGACCGAGTACCGCCTGCTGAGCTATCTGGTCGAACGCCAGGACAGGGTGGTGGAGCACGTCGAGCTGCTGAAAAACGTGTGGGGGGAGGGCTATGAGGATGCCACAGCCTGCCTCTCGATCTACGTCCGCTATCTGCGTGAGAAGATCGAGAGGGACCCCAAAAAGCCAGAGTACCTGCACACCGTTTGGGGGCGGGGCTACCGCTTCGGGCCCGATCCCGTCATAGAAAGTGGATAGATTCGAATGATAGGGCGAAATTCTTGATAATTTCTAAATGTTTTTGTGTCATTCCTTTGTTATATTATTCACAGACGAAAACAGCCGCTGGCGGGCGGCTGGACCAACCAGGGGTACAGGGCTGAGCTCCTCTGTGCAGTAAGCAGCCGGTCCTGCCCCGCAAAAACGGGAGAACGACACAGACCCTCCCGCAAAAACAGGGCAGGACGCGAGCCAGGTCAACTTTTCAGCACAGGTTCGCGTCCATAAGCAGAAGGAGGTGTATCAAAGGGAAGGATCTTCTGGACGCGAAACAGGCAAACCCTCTTCTCATTTCGGACCACATTTTCATCACCTGTGCAAGGAAAGGACCTGAACCATGAAACGCATCTTCGTACTTTTACTGACCCTCGGCCTGCTGGTCGCCATGGTGGGCGCCGGCTTCGCCGCCTGGTTCTCGGATACAGAGACCAGCGCCGATAACGTTTTCACTGCTGGCACATTGGATCTGAAAGTTGATGGCCGGGATGATCCCGCAGTCGTACATATTGAGTTTGACAACATTAAACCCGGCGACGGCTACGCCCCCGGTGGCAACAGCGTTTTGGGCCCCAAGCAGGCAGGCAGCATTTGCCACGTCTACAGCCTGACCAATACCGGGACTGTCGCCGGCGAGCTCTCCGTTCGAGTTGAGAATGTCCGAAACCACGACTGGGGCTGCACCGAGCCAGAACTCCTTGAAGACAGCAACTGCGGCGGCAGCCTGACTGGTGAGCTTGGTCAATATCTGCACATGCGCATCAAAGCTCCTGGATTTGGAACTGAGTATGGCCGAAAGGTGAACCAGTGGAATAACCTTGCGATTCCCAATCGCAGCATGGGTGTTAAGTGGAATCCTATGACACCGGGCAAAACCGTTCCGATCGAAGTGTGCTTTGGTGTCCCCGAAACCGCTGGCAACATCATCCAGAGCGACAAGGTTGAGTTCGACATCGTCTTCGACCTGAAACAGGTGGACGAGCGGGTCAAATAAGTTACCTCCCTCACCCGGATATTTGAGTTGCATTACTGAGTGCAGAGAGGTCTGTGTCCATCCTGGCACAGACCTCTTTTCCACAGCGCCGGATTACCATGATCACGTAACCACGGAGGAAGTGCTGTGAAAAAAACCCTGTTGAGCTGGATCGGATTAGGCCTGATCATCGCTCTGATCGGCGGGCTGTACGCCTCGTTCTTCGATACGGAAGACAGCAAGGCAAATACATTTACCGCCGGAACCCTGGAATTAACCCTGGAAAACGTTATCCTCACGGGCAGCACGGAAGCCATGAACCCCGGTGACGATGTGACGCTGACCTTCAGCGTCGTGAACGCGGGCACACTGCCGTTTGAATACCAGGCCCGGGCCTCCTCAGACGGCGGTCTGGACGGCGCGCTGGTTTCGGATGGCAGCAAAGGCTCGCTGGATGTGGGTGAACGCGAGAACCTGACGGTCAGGGTCAAGCTGCCCGGGCACACACCGGGGCTGTATGAAGGTAAGGAGGGCGCTCTAAACCTCGTGGTGCGCGCCTGGAACGCCGGCTTCAGCGATGAGGACATCTACACCTTCCCGGTGAGTACAGATGCCCAGCCTCCCAGCATCAGCGTCACTTCTCCCCAGGCAGGTGGGGTGCTGAACGGTAAGGTGCTGGTTGAAGGTACAGCGCGCGATAAATTCGCTGTAGCCGAGGTGCGGCTGTATGTGGACGATGTGCTGGTAGAGAGCAAACCGGGCTCTGATTCCGACAACCGGTACACCTTCGAATGGAACAGCGGCACGGTAACAAACGGCGGTCACACCCTGACATTAGAAGCGGTGGACGCCATTGGCCAGACTTCGGCTGCGAATATCCAGGTAAAGGTTGAGAATTAGCGCCGCAAGCTGACCCGCACGGTCGAGCCCCGGATCTGATCATGCACGATATGCTGAAGGTTGTGCTCAAAACCGGTGCAGCCCTGCTCGCCCTGGGGCTGGTGATCGCCCTGACCGCACTGCCCCTGTGCGGGTTGAGCCCCAACGTGATCATCAGCGGCAGCATGGTCCCCGCCCTGGACGTCGGAGACCTGGTGCTGCTGGAGGGCCTGCACCCCGGCATGCAGGTCGAGACCGGCGACATCATCGCCTTCCGGGTTAAAGGCATGGATATCCCCGTCTCGCACCGGGTTATCGAGGTGCTGCAGACCGGTGAAGGCCCGGCCTACCGTACGAAGGGAGACGCCGAAGAACAGGCAGACCAGTGGGTCATCCCGCACCAGGATGTACTCGGTAAGGTGATCTATGCCATCCCGAAGCTCGGATACCTGGCCGGCGGACTGCGCTCCCGGCAGGGCTTTATTGCGCTGGTCGTGCTGCCGGCGGCGGGGCTGGCACTGCTGGAAGTGCGCGACTATCTATATTCTGAGAAACTCCTGCGCCCGCCGCGCCGGCGCCCGAGACCCGCACTCTCGCGCAGTTCCTTTTTTACTTTTCTATACACCGGTTTGCTGGCTGGCGCTGTGCTGACCCTGGTCATGGGAGGCAGTGTCCGGCACCAGACCCTGCGGGCTTTCAGCGGGGTCAATCGTGGACCGGATTCCACAGCGTTCTACCGCGCCCGGGGCAGCGTACAGAACGGCGGCCCTCTACCCGTGATGTTCCTAACCCGCAGTGAGGACCCCCGCGTGCGCGTGGAGCCGCAGGCCGTCTGGCTCAACCCGGGCGAAGTGAAGGAAATTTCCGTCTCCGGCGGAAGCGGTTACGAGTGGTTGACCACGGCTTATTTTTTCCCGCTGCTGCCGGCGGGCGTGCTGCAGGCTCTTTTCACGTGGAGCCTGCCGGCAGCCAAACTGACTGCCGCTTTTATACCGGCGCTGGCGCTGGCAGTGATCTGTTATCTGCTGTTCGGGCGCGGCTCGCAGCAGCCCGGTCTCCGCAGCCAGCGAAGCCAGCGGTCCGCACACTGGCAGCGGGCATATCGCTGGTGAACGGTAGACGGAGCGCTCGCTATCTGATTTACTGTATGTAAACAAACTTGCCCGTTCACGGAGGAACAATGGTACAGAAAGGGAAGCAAATCACCGGCAAGATCGACCAGTTCTTCACCCAAAAAAATATCGACATGAGCGTTTACCTGCCGGTCGCGCTCGCTGTGGTGCTGCTGCTGGTTTCAACCGCTGCCCTGGTCGTGACTCTGGTCACCCCTGCCTATGAAGAAGACAGCCTTCCGCAGGTGCAGTACAGCCAGCAGGGCAGTTTTAATTACCGTGTCTACCTGCAGCCGAACAGCCTCTTCCCGCAAACCGAACTACCTCCCGGGCAAAAATACATCCTCGATTACCTGGACAGCATCCCATTTACCTTTAATTACCAGTTCTCGACGGACGCAGAACTCGAAGCAAAAACGTTCACATACCGGGTACTCGCCCGCATCGGCGCGCAGGAACTGTGGAAAAAAGAAGAAGTCCTGATCCCGACCACGACAGCCGAAGGAGACCGGTTCTCTGTCTCATTCACCCCACCTCTGCAGGACTGGGCCGCCCTGATCAAAAATTTTGATCAGCAGACGGGCACAAACATTCCCAGCCCGCAAATCCGCCTGACCGTCCTGGTGCAACCCCAGGTCACCACCGGCTACGGCCCCATCCAGGATCCATTTGAACAGACCCTGGCTATCTCGCTCGAAGGCCGTGTGCTCTCCATTTCAGAGGAACTGAGCCAGATCCTGCCGGGTGAGATCACCACCACGCAGATCACCGCCCGCCCCTGGGTGAACGGTCTGCGAGCGGCTTCCATCGCTGGCATCCTGATCTCCCTGGCGGTGATCAGCCTGCGCGTGCTGTCTGCACACAAAAGGCCATCGGCCGTGGAGCAGGAGCTGCGCACGGCGCAGAAACGCCTGAAAGGTCTGCTGGTTGAAACCAGTTCGATCGAACGCTTCCCGGCGGATCAGATTGTGATCCACGCCGTCTCCCTGGAAGAATTGGTCGGGCTGGCAGAAGAGACCCTGCACCCGATCATTTTCAAACGACACGCCCGGGGCTGTGATTACTGGCTCTTCAACAGCTCGGGCTCGTTTCGCTTCGAATATCACAGCCGTGCCGGACAGGAAGAGGCAGAAGCCTTCCTGCCAGAGGATATTGAAGCAGAGCGGCTGGCGGCTGCGGCCGGCTCTAACCATAAAACCGGCCTGCGGACCGAACAGCAGCCTGCAGCTCCGGAGAGCAAAGTCTATTCTTTCCTGGCCGGCCGCCCGGCAGACGAGAGAGACCCGCGGAGCATGCGATGAAAAGCCCGCTCTTTTCTCTGAACATGGATCGCGGTTCAAGGCAGCGCTTTCACCTGCTGTGCACAGCCCTGCTGCTGCTCAGCTTCGCCTTCCTGGTGGCCATTCTGGTGGTCCTGGCGCAGCCGCCCGTCAGTTTCATCCTGCCGCCTGCTTCCGGACAGGCACAGGCCGCCGCGCCGGCCGGCCCGGCCGATCTGGAAGCCTACAGCGGACAGATCGCCTTTTTTTCGCAGCGCGGCGGGGGCGGGTGGTTTGTGATGCAGCCCGATGGTTCGGACGTGCGCCCGCTGGATCCACATCTGTATGAAATCAGCCGGGAACACGAAAAATTTTCGCCCGATCGCCGCAGAGCGGCGTTCTGGGACGAAGACATCCTGGCCCTGCGGTCGCTGGAAGATGGCTGGGTTCAGCGTCTGCCCATCAGCGAGCCGTATCATTCCGATCCGGCCTGGTCGCCCGACGGAGAGCAGATCGCCTACCTGGCCCGGGGCAGTGAAGGCTTCGACCTGCATGTCATTAATGTGGACACGCAGGAAGACGTGCTGGTCACCGGCGGGATCAGCTCGTGGGATGCGCCGAGCTGGTCGCCGGATGGGAAGCAGATCGCTTTCAGCACAGACGTCGATGGTAAACAGCAGATCGGTGTGGTCAACATCGAAAATGGAAAGCAGACGATCATCAGCAGCGGGAAGTTCAGCGACCGCCTCCCGGTGTGGGTGAAGGGCCCGGGGGCACTGCCCGCGTCGCATCTTTCCGGCTCGCAGGCGGAGGACGATGGCTTCCGGCTGAATTATGCGCTTGAAAGCTGCAGCGAGGACGGCCTGGCCCGCCTGGTATACCTGGCGCAGAGCAGCCGGGAAGATGTCCGCATTCTGTCGGTGCTGGTGTTCGTCGATGATTTTGAAGTCTTCAACTCGGGCTCGATAAACACCGACCGCTTCGCAGACACACTGGACTTCTTCGTGACGGATTCCGGGACGCGCAGCCGCCTACCGCAGGTCACCCTGGAGGTGCAGGTGCTGCGCGATGGGAAGGCGTCACCGGAACGCGGCACTCTGAGCGTGGAATGCGCGGGCACAGCGGCGCTTCCGGCTCAGCTGGTTACGCTCCTGCCCCGGCGCTCTCCATCCGGGGCGGAATCCGCCACCGCCGAACCTACCCCCATGCCGCTGCCAGACTGGGTGGGGAAAATCCTGTTCACTTCCAACCGCGACGGGGATGAAGCTTATTATCTGATGAACCCCGACGGCAGCGAGCAGGTGCGGGTGGAAGAAGATCCCCTGATCCTGGACCACTACCTGCAGGCCCTGCAGAAGCAGAGCACCTCCGAACAATTGGGCGCTGTGGTGTATTCGGCCCGCAGCCAGACGGATGATGATATCTTCCTGTACAGCATCACGAGCGGGTGGATCGTGCCCCTGGTGACTCGCCCCGGCGATGACCGCGACCCAAGCTGGTCTCCGGATGGGGAGCGCATCGTTTTCAGCGGACAGGCCGGTGGGGAAACCGAAATCCTGGTCTTCGACCGGCAGACCATGGAGATCTATTCGCTGACGAACGACCTGCCCGGCAGCGCTTCTCACCCGAGCTGGTCTCCCGATGGAAGCCGCATCGCTTTCACGCTGCAGGACCAGGAAGGGAACCGGCAGATCTGGGTGATGAATGCAGACGGCAGTGAAGCGGTCAATATCAGCAGCAGCGGCTTTGATGACCGTGACCCGATCTGGATCCGCAGCCAGACGGTCCTCCCGGCGGAGGAATACGAGGAATATTTCAACACCGGCCCTGAGGAGGGGGCGGACGGCTCTGGTTGAAATCTACCGGAGCAGAGATAAAGCTGGCACAGAAGTGTAACAGATTCGTTGCCACTGCGTTTAGATGAATGTAATCCTTTACAGCTGCAAACCTGTAAGGTTCCTCCCTTCACTCAGGGCTTTTCCCACAAAAAAAATACGTCATCCTGATCGCTACAAACCTGTCTTTCAACGCGGCGCAGTAAGGAACATGCATTATCTTCAGCTACCCATCCGGCAGGACTGGCAGGCCTTTAAAGCAAGCGAACGGGCTGCCGCCCGTCAGCGCCTGCTGCGGATTCAGATTGTGGTCTGCATCTGCGCAGCGGGGATCCTGCTGACCCGGCTCCTCCCCATTTCTCCCGATATCAAAGCTGGCCTGCAGGCAGCCGTTTCAGCAGCCGTTTTCCTGGCCGCGGTCACCGTGCCTGCTGGAGTCCCGGCTGAGAAGCAGCGGCTGCTCTTCGTTCCGGCCTTCCTGGCCTTTCTGCTCCCGGCTGCCCTGGCCGCTGCTCTGCACCCGAACGGAATCCTGGCTGCGAGAGGGACCCTTCCCGGGCTGCTCCTGCCCGGCCTGATCCCGCTGCTCAGTGTGACCATCCTGTTATTTTTCTGGCGGCGGCGCGGCCTGGCCCTGCCGCTGTGGGCGGACAGGCGCCCCTCCCCGTGGCTGGCGCACCTGCTGACCGGTCTGTGCGCCGGCACCGGGATCGCCTTTCACCTGGCTTATATCTTTCAAACCCTGGATATGATCATTACGCTGCCGCTCTCAGCCGGGCCGGTGATCTGGGCCCTGTGCACCCAGCTCGGTCTGGTGGCACTGGGTGAGGAGGTATTCTTTCGCGGGCGGGTCTTCCACCTGCTGCACGAAGAGCTGCGGGTGCCGTTCTGGGCTGCGGCGCTGCAGGTCATCTTACTGACCCTGCTGCTGGACGCCGTATCCCTGGCAGCCGCACCGGGCCTGCTTTCTGCGACAGGAGCCCTGGTGTGGCTGTATCGCGGCGGGCTTTCTCTGCTCAACACTTTCCTGGTCCAGCGCACGGGCAGCCTGCTACCAGGCCTGGTGGCCAATGTCATCTTCGGTACGATATTATGGTCAGCCATCCTCTAACATCCCGCCAATCCGCTGAATCACCAAACCTCGAGCGCCCGGTGGAGCCGGTGCGCACGGCGAACGATGAGCCATCGGACGCCGCCCAGCTTCTGCTGACGTTCGCGACCTTCGCGCTGACTTTCGCGGCGCTCTTCCTGGTGGAACACCTGCAGCCTCCGCAGGCTTATCTCTTCCGCTACCTGGGGATCCTGCCGGTGGTGATCGTCGGTTTCTTTTACGGCAGTCTGCCGGCGCTGGCCGCCGCCTCACTGGTCAGCTTGAAGTCTTATATCGATCTGGTGGAGATCGTGGCGCGCTCGGGCTTTACCGCCGGAGCACTGCAGCACCTGCTCTATCTGGCCTTTATCCACCTGCTGGCTTATGCCTTTGCCGACCTGTCGGCCTCGATCCGGGCGCAGTTTCATTTGAAAGCCGCCCTGCAGGGGCAGGAAGCGCTGCTGGACCGCTCCACCGATCCGCAGAAGGTGATCGAATTTCTGGTGCAGCAGGCTCGTCTCAGCACCGGCGCTGAGGCGGCCGTCTTCCTGCTGCACGACACGCTCAACGCGCAGTGGAAAGTGATCGCCGAGCGCGAGACCACCAGCGTGCGCCTGTCGACGGAGCCCGAAGAGGCACACAACGGCGGGCAGCCGCTGGTCTCCTGGCTGCTCAGACAGCAGGAGCCGGTCCTGCTCAACCAGCTGGACCACCCCGACCGCTGGCTGCTGCAGCCGGTCAATGCGCCGCGCCGGCTGCGTTCGCTGGTGGCCGTTCCGCTGCGCAGCGGGGAGCAGCCGTCGTACGGCTGGCTGGTGGCGGTGAACCGCATCGACGGGCGCTTCCAGCGCCGCGACCTGGAACGCCTGAAAGAGCTGCTCGCCAGCGGTCAGAAAGCCCTGCAGCAGGCGGAAAGCTTCGCCCGCACCGACCGTGCCCTGGCCGGGAGGGTTGCGCAGCTCGCCGCCATACAGCGCACGGCGCGTGAGCTCAACGCCACCCTGAATTACAGTCACATCCTGGACCAGACAGCGGCCTGTGCCCTCGAGATCGCCCGGGCGCATGCCGGGCTGGTCGCCCTGCTGGACGGCGACTTCCCGCTGCTGTACCGCGGCCTGGGAATGCAGGTGGAAAACGACATACTGGAGGAAGCGCTGCGGGTGAGCAGCCTGCTTCTGCGGGCGAAAGCCCCGCTGGAGGAGCGCATCATCCCCTACCTGCGGCCCACCACCCGCTCACGCCTGTTCACGCCCATCGTGCGCGAGCAGACGCCGGTCGGGTTCATCCTGGTCGAACGGTCATCGCCCCAGGCGTTTGACGCCGAAATGCGCGACGTGCTCTCGATCCTGAGCGACCATGCCGCCACGGCGCTGGAGAACACGCGCCTCTTCCAGCAGGTGCAGCGCGAAAAGCAGCGCACCAGCCTGATCATCCACAGCATCGCCGACGGGTTGATTACCACAGGCGTTGAGGGCCGCATCCTGCTGATGAACCCGGCGGCCGAAGCCCTGACCGGCTGGCGGCTGGAAGAATGTCTGGGGCTGCCGCTTTCGAGGGTGCTGCAGCTCAACGACGGTTCCGGTCCACAGGAGGGGTCGCTCCAGCGGGTGCTGCGCGACCGCAGGGCCTTTCACAGGCCCCGCCAGGTGATCCACACCCGGTCCGGCGCGCGGCGGGTGATCTCACTCAGCATGGCCCCCCTGCTGGGACCGGGCGAAGATGTGGAAGGGGCAGCCGTGCTCTTCCACGATATCACTTCGCAGGACGAGCAGGACCGCCTGCAGCGCGAGATGGTGGCCTCGCTCTCGCACGAACTGCGCTCGCCGCTGGGCAACATCCGCATGATCGCCGAGATGCTGCTGGAGGAGGGCGCGCAGTCGTACACCCCCGAACAGCGCCAGAGCCTGGAGCTGCTGCTGGGGCAGAGCCAGCACCTGGCGAGCTTTGTCGACCGTATGCTCGACGTGCACCGCATCGATACCGGCCGGCTCAACCTGCAGCGCATGCCGCTGGCGATCGGACCGGTAATTGAAGAGGCCGTGCACGCCTGGCGCTTCAACGCCGCCGGGGTGAACATCCGCCTGCAGATCCCGGAGCGTGCGCCGTGGGTGTGGGGCGACGAGGCGGCCATCCAGTCGGTGCTGTTCAACCTGCTGGAGAACGCCGCCCGCTACGCCCCGGACAGCCCGGAGATCGTCGTGCGCGTGGCCGGGGTGCCTGAGGGGCAGGCGCTGGTCAGCGTGGAAGACTATGGTCCGGGGATCCCGTACGAGCACCAGAGCAAAATCTTCGACCGCTTCTACCGCGTGGACGGCTCCGACGCCCAGACGGTCTACGGGCATGGTCTGGGCCTGTACATCTGCCGCAGCCTGGTGCGCGCCATGGGCGGCGACATCTACCTGCAGAGCACGCCCGGGAAGGGCAGCCGCTTTACCTTTACCTTACCCTGCAAGGAGGCTTAAGTTGTCCAAGGAGAAGGTGCTGGTTATCGATGACGACGTGGTGCTGACGAAAATGCTGGCCACCCGCCTGAAGCCGGCCGGCTTTGACGTGACCGTAGCCCACAGCGCGCGCGAGGGGCTGAAAACCGCCTACCAGACCCACCCCGACCTGATTGTGCTGGACATCATGATGCCGGGTATGGACGGCTACCAGGCCTGTGAGCGCCTGCGCGAGCTGACCAGCGCGCCCATCCTGATGCTGACGGCCAAATCGCGCGAGGAGGACGTGATCCGCGGCTTTGAGGTGGGCGCCGACGATTATGTGCGCAAGCTCTTCACCTTCCGCGAGCTGGAGGCGCGCCTGCGAGCGCTGCTCAAACGGGCCAGCCGGCAGGAGGCCCAGCCGGTTTACAACGACGGCGTGCTGCGCATCGACCTGGAGCGCGGGCGCGTTTACCGCTGCGGGAAGCTGGTGCATCTGACGCCCACGGAGATGCGCCTGCTGAAAGCCCTGGCCGGTCGGCCGGGGCAGGTGCTTAGCCACACCCGCCTGCTGGAGGAGGTGTGGGGACCGGCCTACCGCGACGCCGTGGGCAACCTGGCGCTGTATATCCGCTATCTGCGCGAGAAGCTGGAGGACGACCCGGCCCATCCGCAGTACATCCGCACGCAGTGGGGCGAGGGGTATGTGTTCACGCCCGCCGGGGAGGCCGCATAACTTTTCTAAAGGAATCTTTGAGTTTTCTAAAAACTGCTCCCGAAACCGGTGCTATAGTGTAAATAACCAGTAAAGCAAACAAGACAAAAGAATATGTTACACGCCGGAGGTGGAACTGCAGGGTCTCTGTCTGGCAAACAGAAAGCCCCGGCAAGGACCAATTGCCAGGGCTGAGGTGAAGGTTGGCATAATCGCCGCGCTTCTCTGCTGAATCGATTATGCCAGAATCCGGATGATTTTACAAGACACAGAACCTACAGAATCTTAAGGAGAGAAGTTCATGTTACGGAAACTGGCAGTTCTGGCCATTCTGGCCGTTGTACTGGCCGCCGCATACGGCGCCGCCGCTACCCTGAATGTAAATGGTGGCGCGATCCAGGCAGGCGTCGACAGCAGCCTCTACTGTGATCAAGATGGCGTCCAGGTACTGGGTTGGGACGAATGACAATACCGTCCGCTCTGTACGGATCGGAGGTATCGACGAAGCCTGCAAGGGCAACGAAATGTTTGTACATATTTTTGATAAAGCCGATAAACCACTTTATCAGGGCAAGGTTACTATTAGCAGCACACAGCACACAATCTCTTTCCCTGCTCCTTACCTGGTAACCGATGACATTGAGGTGCTCAAGATCTGGATCGAAGGGCCAAACGGTAAATAATCCGTTAGCCTGAAATGTCCAGGCTTTCTGTACCTGATCTCCCCTGAGGATTACCCTCAGGGGAGTCCCCTTCAAAACCCGGTCCATCCATATTGAAAATTCACAAATAACAAAAAAGCCTTAATGCCAGCCCAATTCATCCCAAACGGAGCCCTGGCGTGCGCAAAATTCTCTCCTTCTTAGCGGTGATGCTCTCCCTGGTGTGGTTCATTTACTTCCGCCCGGCTTTCCTGGGCGGGCCGGCCTCCTATATCATCGTCAGCGGCGTCAGCATGGAGCCCACCCTGTACACCGGCGACCTGGCAGTTATGCAGCGCCAGGCTGCTTACGCGCCGGGCGATATCGTCGCTTTTCGCGTTCCAGGCGGCCACGTCATCCACCGCATCGTGGGCGGCTCGGCGGAAGAGGGCTTTATCACCCGGGGCGACAACAAGACATCCACCGACCCCTGGCGGCCCAGGCCGGAAGATATCGCCGGGCGAATGTGGTTCCATATCCCCGGCGGCGGCAGACCCCTCCAGGTGCTGCGGCAGCCCAAATATATCCTTGCACTGGGCGGCCTGGCCGCGTTTTTATTTCTGGACGATACTCAAAAAGTGCAAACCGGGCGGAAGCGGAAAGGAAAGCGAATGAACGGTAAACACGGCACGCAGCAAAGCCATAAGGGGGGCCTGCGGGCGCCATCCTGGGGAAACAGCCTGCTCGGCGCCCTGGCGCTGGTCACCTTCCTGGCGGCCGCCCTGGCGGTTTACGCCCACCTGCTGCCGGCCGAACGCCCCGAGACGGTCGAGCGTCTGCGCTACGAGCACCAGGGCGCCTTCGAGTACACCCTGCACAGCGAGCCTTCGCTGCTCAACCCCCAGCCGGTCATTGGACCGATCGGGCCGGACAGCGCCAGCGGATTGACGGTGCGGGACGCTGATAATCCTCTGCTGGCAGGGGACAGCGAGGGTGAACCCGTACAGGCCGGGCCGCCGGTCTTCACCCGCCTGGCCCGCTCCCTGGACCTGGCCTTCACTTACCGCCTGGTCAGCGACCTGCCGGCCGATGTCCACGGTCAGGCGCGCGTGGATATGCAAATTCAAGCCGGCGAGGGCTGGACCAAAGTCGAGACGCTCACGCCCGCAGCCGGCTTCAGCGGGACGGAGGTGCGCACCCAGGCATCCATCGACTTCCAGCAGATCATGCACTACCTGGAGACCGTCGAAGAACAGACCGGCTTTGAGCCCGGCACCTATGAAATTTCGCTCATCCCGCATGTGCAGATCAGCGGCGAGGTGGACGGTGTGCCGGTTAATGAGACTTACGCGCCCGCCTTCCGCCTGCAGCTCGGCAGCGCCACGATCGACCTGGACGGCGAGCTGGCCCGCTCCGAGGTCAGGACGGTCGAACAGCAGGTGCTGCGGCCCAATACCCTGCGCGTGTTGAACTATGAACTGCCGGTCGACCTGCTGCGCCGGGCGGGACTGTACACGACTATCGCCGGCGTGCTGCTGTGCGCCCTGCTGGCTGCAGTGTTCTACCTGGGGATTGGCATGAGCGAAGCAGCACGTGTCCAGGCCCGCTACGGCAGCCAGATCGTGCATGTGACCAACACCAGCCTGAGCAGCTGCTCGCAAAAGATCGAGGTAGCTGGCATGCAGGACCTGGCGCGTCTGGCCCAGCGCGACGGCGGAGTGATCTTCCACCAGAACCTGCGCAGCGGCGCAGATGTGTTCTTTGTCCCCGACGGACAGGTGGTGTACCTGTACCGCACGGGGGGAAGTACGGAAACGGAGACCTGACCCGGTAAACCGCCATGCAGCGCTCCCTGATCGTCTCGCTCCTGCTGGTCATGCTCTTCAGCATCGCCCACGCCTCCGCCGCCTCGCTGGAGGTGGACGGCGGGACGATACAGGCTTTTAAACACCCGGTATCGCTGCAGATGCGCGGCACCAGCATCGAGGCCCGGGTGAGCGCAAGCGGTTTCTGGCAGTACAGCCCCGGCGGCAGCCGCTACGGGATGAGCGGCGAAGTGTGCATCAAAAATGTGGGCGATTATCCCACCTACGGGCTGGCTATCACGCACGTTGTGCAGGTCAATAAAAAGGGCGGGCCGCCTCAGGATTACGTCAGCCAGCCGCTGGATCTCCAGGCACAGCCGGTGCTGGCGCCGGGCCAGGAGCACTGCTACCCCTTCGTCCACGAGTTCACCCCTGCGGCGGAAGCGAAAAGCTACCGCAGCGTGGCCATCGTGAGCATCCTCAACCACTCGGGCTGGCTGCCGGGCGGACCGCACTGCGAGGGGCCGGAGCCGTGTCCGTTCGGTCCGGCGCCCAAGGCAAGCTTCAACCTGCCCGATACTCCCACCGACATGTTCGGCAACACACTGACCGGCGTCGTCTGGCCGGGCTGCCATGCCGCAGAACTGCTGCCTGTTCGAGAGAAAGACCAGCATCTTGAACTGGCCCCCGGCGAGACCGGTAAAGCGCGCTGGGTGCTGCAGAACAGCGGGCGCTGCCCCTGGGACGAGCGCCTGCGCCTGAGCTATGACGGCGATCTTAAGCTGCTTTCCGGCCTGGCGCTGCTGGACGATGGCGAGCAGGTGCAGCCCGGCGAACAGACCGGGGTCACCGTCGCCTTCCAGGCGCCCGAAGAGCCCGGCGCCTACAGCATCCCGTTCACCCTGCTCGACCCGTACGGCGAGGTCATCCCGGTGGACGGCAGCCCGGACGGCCGCCTGTGGCTGACCTTCAACGTGCCGGCGCCTACAGACACCCCCACGC
>JAAYXE010000148.1 GCA_012516075.1 Chloroflexota bacterium
GAAGGCGTGAAACTCGCCGTACCCGCGCAGCGCGCAGTACTTGGTGATCGCCGCCGTCAAAGTGGTCTTGCCGTGGTCAATGTGCCCCATCGTGCCCACATTCATATGCGGCTTGCTGCGATCGTACTTTTGCTTGGCCATGAATGCTCTCCTTAAAAATTAGTCGTTTGATGATTTATAAGTTTTCCAGAAGGCGCTGTGAGCCTGCACATTACCTTCCGCTGGTAATTGCTCGGGCTACATTCTCCGAAACCTGAGCATAGTGATCGAATTCCATGGTAAACACACCTCGCCCCTGAGTGGACGAGCGCAGATCGGTTGCATAACCGAACATTTCTGCCAGGGGAACCATGGCTTTGATGGCCTGCACGTTGCCCGGCCGCATTTCCATGCCAAGAATTTCTCCCCGGCGGGCGTTCAACTGCCCAATCGTATCCCCGAGGAATTCTTCGGGAACAACGACTTCCACTTTCATAATCGGTTCTTGAAGAACTGGACCCGCCTTTTGAATGCCCTCTTTAAAGGCCATCGACCCGGCCATCTTGAAAGCCATTTCACTGGAGTCCACTTCATGATAAGAACCATCAATCAGGCGTACTTTAACATCGGTAACCGGGTATCCGGCGATAACACCGCCCGCGGCGGCTTCGCGCACGCCTTTTTCGACTGCAGGAATAAACTCTTTGGGGATCACGCCCCCCACGATCCCGTTTTCGAAGACAATGCCGCTCCCCGGTTCTCCAGGCTGGATATCAAGCACCACGTGACCATACTGACCGCGGCCGCCGGTCTGCTTGACATAACGGTACTCGGCCCTGGGATTCGGACGGGTGATGGATTCGCGATAGGCCACCTGCGGACGGCCCACGCGCGCCTGCACGCGGAACTCGCGCAGCATGCGATCGACCAGCACCTCCAGATGAAGCTCACCCATTCCTTCGATGATGGTCTGCCCGGTTTCCTCGTTGCTGCTTACCCGGAAGGTGGGATCCTCTTCCGACAGTTTGCGCAGTGCATCCGCCATCTTTGCCTGGTCTGCAGTGGACTTCGGCTCGATGGAGACGGAGATCACCGGCTCGGGGAAGGAAATGCTTTCCAGCAGGATCGGATGAGCAGCGTCACAGAGGGTGTCACCGGTAAAGGACTGCTTCAACCCCAAAATGGCGCCGATATCACCGGCTCTTACAACATCGACATCTTCACGCCGGTCAGCATACATGCGGATCAGGCGGCCGATGCGCTCGCGCGTGCCCTTGGTGGAATTGTAGACCGTGGAACCCTGTTCCAGTGTCCCGGAGTATACACGAACGTAGGCCAGCCGGCCCATGTAAGGATCCGTGACGATTTTGAACACCAGCGCGCTGAGCGGCTCATTATCGTCCGCGCTGCGGAAAATTTCTGTTTCATCATCCGCCCGGGGATCCGTACCTTTCACCGGCGGGATATCCAGAGGCGATGGAAGGAAGTCAATGACAGCATCCAGAACAGGCTGAATGCCTTTATTGCGCAGGGAGCTGCCGCAGTAAACAGGCGAGGCCTCGTTGCGCAGCACAGCACTGCGCAGCCCGGCCTTCAATTCCTCAATACTGATCTCTTCGCCCTCCAGGTACTTGAGGGTGAGCTCCTCATCCAGTTCTGCGATCTGCTCGATCATGCGGGCGCGCATCTCCGCAGCCTGCTGGCGCAGGTCGGGCGGAATTTCGGTCTCCCGCGGCTCACGCCCCAGATCGTCTTCCCATATCATGGCCCGCTCGGTGAACAGGTCGACCACGCCCTTAAAACCTGCTTCGCTGCCAATCGGGAGCTGCACCGCAATTGGATTGGCGCCCAGCCGGTCGCGTATGCTTTTCAGCGTGTTCTCATAAGAAGCGCCGATGCGATCCATCTTGTTGACGAAGCAGATTCGCGGCACACCATAGCGGTCGGCCTGCCGCCAGACGGTTTCGCTCTGTGGTTCAACGCCCTGGACGGCATCAAAGACCACAATGCCCCCGTCCAGTACGCGCAGAGACCGCTGTACCTCGGCCGTAAAGTCGATGTGGCCAGGGGTATCGATCAGATTGATCTGATAGCCCTTCCACTCGGCGGATACGGCCGCAGAGACAATCGTGATACCCCGTTCACGCTCCTGTTCCATCCAGTCGGTAACGGTTGTGCCCTCATCCACCGAACCGATGCGATGGGTTTTACCGGTATAGAACAGGATTCGCTCGGTGGTGGTGGTTTTACCGGCATCGATATGGGCAATGATCCCTATATTTCGGTACCGTTCCAACGGATAAATGCGAGCCATGCTAAAACCTGACCTGAAAAATTACCAGCCAGAACTTCTTCTTGCTGATTGAAATGCTACACCCGGTAGTGCGAGAAGGCGCGGTTGGCTTCCGCCATCTTGTGCGTCTCTTCACGCTTGCGGATTGCAGCTCCGGTGTTATTGGCGGCGTCAATGAGCTCAGCGGCGAGTTTTTCCGTGAAGCTCTTGCCCGAACGGCTGCGAGCGGCTGCCAGCAGCCAGCGGGTCGCCAGTGCAAAGCGGCGGTACGGTGGGACTTCCATCGGCACCTGATAGGTTGCGCCGCCCACACGCCGCGGTTTAACTTCCATAACCGGCTGAACGTTTTTGATCGCCTGCTCAAAGACTTCCAGGCCCGGACGGTTGGTGCGCTCTTCAATTAAATCCAGCGCATCATAGACCAGCCGGGTGGCCAGGCTCTTCTTCCCGTTCTTCATTACACGGTTAATGAAATCCTGAACCTGCACGCTGTTGTAGCGTACATCGGGTGGAGTTTCAACTCGTTCTGGTTTATTCCGTCGAGACATTCAAATTTCTCCTACGCTGCGGTAAGAAACGCCGGTAACAACATATTCCCGGCGCTTCCAAATCATTAAGCGACAGCTTTTATCCCTTTGGGCGCTTGGCCCCGTACTTGGAACGGGCCTGCTTGCGGTTGTTGACACCGCCGGTATCCAGCGTGCCGCGTACAATGTGATAACGCACGCCCGGAAGGTCTTTCACACGCCCACCGCGAACCAGAACCACGGAGTGCTCCTGCAGGGTGTGGCCCTCGCCGGGGATATAAGCGGTGACTTCGATCCCGTTGGAAAGGCGCACACGGGCGATCTTTCGCAGGGCCGAGTTCGGCTTTTTAGGTGTCATCGTGCGGACAACGGTGCACACGCCGCGCTTTTGAGGAGCGCCCTTACTCTGGCGGGTGCGCTGCTGCTTCATCGAATTAAGCGTATACAGCAACGCCGGAGCCTTGCTCTTAACCTTTTTCGTTTTGCGGCCCTTGCGGACCAGTTGGTTGGTGGTTGGCACCTTTTGCCTCCGAATAAATGATTACAAAGACTTACTGTTTCAATCCGTCAAGTGAGGCCATCGAACCTGCATGATGGCCTCACCGTTGTAACGACGCTCAATTACCGGGCGGGGGTGATAGCCGCCCCTATTGTTAACCAAGGCAACGAAGGCTGATTTTACCATGCTGGTTATAGAGCGTCAAGGAATTCTACAGCCGTTCACGATCCGTTATCTGAGAAAACCAGGGCGGCGCAAGCTCCGCGCCGCCCTGGATAAAGCTCTAAACGCTACAGTTCTTCTCCAAGGCCCAGCAGACCGGTGCTCAGCCTGGGCGGGCGAGCCCTTTCCTCGTCCTTCCCAAAGCGGATCACCTCACCGCTGTCGGTGACAGCTTCCACTGCCAGCCCCAGACTCTGCAGTTCTTTCACCAGCACCCGGAAGGAGGCCGGAATGCTGGGCTCTTCGATCGGTTCGCCTTTGACGATGGCCTCGTAGGTCTTTACACGACCCTGAACATCATCCGACTTAACCGTCAGCATTTCCTGCAGGGTGTAAGCCGCGCCATATGCTTCCAGCGCCCAGACTTCCATTTCGCCGAAGCGCTGGCCGCCGAACTGCGCCTTACCACCCAGCGGCTGCTGAGATACCAGGCTGTAAGGACCGGTTGAGCGAGCGTGCACCTTGTCCTCGACCAGGTGGTGCAGCTTCAGCATTGTCATCACGCCGACCGTTACCGGCTGGTCGTAAGGCTCGCCGGTCTTTCCATCCCGCAGGATCTGCTTACCCAGGATCGGGACGGGCCTGCCGGACTCCAGCGAGTAATCGTCGGCCTGCTTCCGCAGCTCTTCAAGGGTGCTGTCTTCCGCAACATCCTGTCCTTCAAACTGCAGCCAGAGATGCAGGCAGGCTTTCACGGCCTGTTTATCGCTCTCCAGGCGCTCATCGATCGGACGCTTATCGTCCTCGAAGGACAGGATCGTGTCCGGGTCGAAACCTTTATCGCGCAGCCACTCACGCAGAACCGAGCGGCGGGCATAGGTGACGTCGGAGATCAGCTCATAGACGTCGTAGCCGCGTTCGCCCAGCCAGTCTTCCAGGTACAGGCGGCGCACTTCATCGTCGTCCTCGATGCTGTCTTTATCGTATTCCTGCTGCTTCAGCCATTCCCAGGCTTTTTCCACGGCCTCGTCCCAGGCCCGGTCGATCATCCAGGCGCGAGCGAGCTCCGCTTCAATCTCTTCCTCGGTTGCACCGTCGAAGACGGGCGTCACCGCACGGAAGCCCAGGCGGCTGGCCGCCCAGCCCAGGTGAGTCTCCAGAACCTGACCGATGTTCATACGTCCGGGGACACCGAGGGGATTCAGGATGATATCCACCGGAGTGCCGTCCTCCAGGAAGGGCATGTCCTCAATCGGGACCACCTTCGAGACGACGCCCTTGTTTCCATGGCGTCCGGCCATCTTGTCGCCGGCGGTGATTTTTCGCCGCTGGGCGACGGAAACACGCACCATCATGTCCACGCCGGCAGACAGGTCGGCGTTGTCCTCGCGGGTGAAGACTTTCACCTCCACAACCTTACCGCGCTCACCGTGAGGCATGCGCAGCGAGGTGTCTTTCACATCGCGAGACTTCTCACCAAAAATAGCCCGCAGCAGCCGCTCTTCAGGGGTCAGTTCTTTCTCACCCTTCGGAGAGATCTTACCCACCAGGATGTCGTTCGGGCCAACCTCTGCGCCAATGCGGATGATGCCATGATCGTCCAGGTCTTTGATTGCGTCCTCACCCACGTTGGGGATATCCCGGGTGATCTCTTCGGGGCCCAGGCGGGTATCACGCGATTCAACCTCGTACTTCTCGATATGTACGGAGGTGAACAGATCATCCTGTACCAGGCGTTCGGAGATCAGAATCGCGTCCTCAAAGTTACCGCCCTCCCAGGAGAGGAAGGCCACGGTCACGTTCTGACCCAGTGCCAGTTCACCAGCCTCGGTGGAGGAAGAATCGGCGATAACATCGCCTTTCTTAATGAGCTGTCCTTTTACGACCGCCGGCCGCTGGTCAATGCAGGTGCTCTGGTTGGAGCGCTGGTATTTGCGCAGGGTATACACGCGCTGCTTACCTTCAGCGTTGCGGACGACTACCCGGCTGCCGGTAACGGAAACCACTTCGCCGTCCTCTTCCGCCAGAACGACCTGGCCCGAGTCGACCGCAGCGTGATATTCCATGCCCGTCGAAACGCGCGGCACGTCCGGCCGCAGCAGCGGGACCGCCTGAGCCTGCATGTTCGAACCCATCAGAGCGCGGTTGGCGTCGTCATGCTCCAGGAAGGGGATCAGCGCCGCACTGATGCCGACGATCTGATGCGGTGCCACGTCCATATAATCGATATTGGTCGGAGCTGAGAAGAGGAATGTGGAGTAATAGCGTGAAGAAACCCGGCGGCGAACGAACTCGTTGTATTCATTCAACGGCGTGTTCGCCTGGGCGATCACGAAGCGGTCCTCCACATCGGCGGAGAGATATTCGACCTCATCAGACACAAAGGGCACCACCAGGACCTCGGGAACGGTCAGGTGCGAGATTTCCTCGGCCATCTCCGGCGTAATCCGCTCGCCCTCAGTCCCGATAACCTCACCCGTCTCGGGGTCGGTCAGCGTTTCACGCAGCATGCGGCCCACCAGCCGCGGATCGTCGGGTTTGAGCGCCTTGCGCACGCGCCGGTAGGGTGTTTCGATAAAACCATATTCGTTGACGCGTGAGAAGGAGGCCAGACGGCCGATCAGACCAATGTTCGGTCCTTCCGGTGTCTCAATAGGGCAGATACGGCCGTAGTGCGAATGGTGCACGTCACGAACGTCAAAGCCGGCACGCTCACGCCGCAGACCGCCCGGGCCAAGGGCCGAAAGTGTGCGCTTATGGCGCAGCTCTGCCAGCGGGTTGGTCTGATCCATAAACTGGGAGAGCTGGCTCGAACCGAAGAATTCGCGCAGCGCTGCCACCACCGGACGGATGTTGATCAGGGTGATGGGGGAGAGCTGGTCCTGATCGCGGATGGACATGCGCTCTTTGATCACCCGTTCCATACGGCGCAGGCCGATGCGCAGTTTGTTCTGGATCAACTCGCCCACGGTTTTCGCCCGGCGGTTGCCCAGATGGTCGATATCATCAGCGGCCATCATGCCGTTGTTGATCATGATCATGCGCCGCACAAGCTGGACAACATCCCATTTGGTCACCGTGCGGTGACGAATGGGCACCTTATCCGTCAGATCCAGCTTCTGATTGAGCTTGTAACGACCCACACGCTCAAGGTCGTAGTGGCGCTGGTCGAAGAGCTGCTCCTCCAGGAAGTCGCGCGCGTTCTCCAGGGTGGCCGGATCGCCGGGGCGCATACGTTTGAAGAACTCCATCAGTGCCGCCTCAGCGATGGTGACGCCGTGAGAAAGGTCCCACTCCGGCTCCTGATACAGGGTGGAAGCAATGAACATGCGATCAGGATTGTTGTCGATGTCGCTGAAGAGTTCCAGCAGTTCTTCGTCCGTGCCTTCTTTAATGGGAGAGTCTTCCAGGCCATCATCCACTGCGGCCAGCGCGCGCAGGAAAATGGTTACCGGCACAGTGCGCTTACGGTTGAAGCGCAGCGTCAGGTAGTCGCTTTTGCGTGTCTCAAATTCCATCCACGCGCCGCGGTCGGGGATCAGCTTGGCCATCGCCAGCGAGCGGCCGGTGGAGCGGTCGACCGGGGCTTCAAAATAAACACCCGGAGAGCGGATCAGCTGCGAGACGACGACACGTTCCGTACCATTAATTATGAAGGTGCCCTTCTCCGTCATCTCCGGGAAATCGCCCAGGAAAATTTCCTGCTTGATGGGTTCGGGCACATCGGGACCGGCCAACAGCACAGATACATACAGGGGGCTGGCGTAAGTCAGGTCACGCTCAATACATTCATCGATGGTGTGTTTCGGCTCACCAAACCAGTACGTCAAACCCCACTCCTTCGATTCAGGAGTGTTGCTCGGGAAGTATAATTTCATCCCCTTGTTGTAGGATTCGATGGGCGACAGCTCGTGAAAGAGGTCGCCGAGTCCTTCGGTTTTAAGGCGTTCAAACGATTCAAGTTGAACTTCGATCAGATCCGGAAGGGGGAGTTTGACGTCAATACGCGCGTAATTTTTGCTAGGCAATACAGATGCCATGCTGTCACTCCTATCGATTAGGCCTTAATTCTTGAATACAATTTGGCTTTATATACATAAAGCGTAAAACGCTGCTAGCTCGCTTTACGCATCACCTGTGAATATGCCCCTCAGTAACGACTGAAACCGAAATTTCACTGTTGGCGGCATGAAAGGGCCCAATTTGACGAAAGTATATTATATATGTAATCAGGGCTCGGGTCAAGTAGGATTTTCTCTCATCAATATGAGAATCTGATTAGGATTCTGCATATAAAAACAACCGCCTGTGCGGCTCTGTTATACCACGGCATCTGATAGAATGAAACCATGGAAACGATGGAATCGAACTCGACAGAAACTGTATACAAAGCTGGATTTGTTGCGGTAATGGGCCGGCCCAACGTGGGCAAGTCGACGCTGGTCAATGCACTGCTGGCGCAGAAAATTGCCGCCGTTTCTCCACGTCCACAAACCACCCGCAAGCGCCAGATGGGCATTCTCACCCTTGACTCCGCCCAGGTGATCTTTATCGATACACCCGGAGTCCACCGTCCACTGCACAAACTGGGTGAGAGCATGAACCAGGAAGCGATCGACACACTGGAAGAGAGCGACGTGATCCTTTTCCTGGTGGATGTCAGCGTTCCTCCACACCCGGAAGACGAGCTGCTGGTTGCCGCTCTGCGTGAAGTCAAACGTCGAGTTCCCACCCTGCTGGCGATGAACAAGATGGATCTGGTCGACCACGAAACCCTGGAGATGAACCGGCGCGCATACGAGGAGCTGATCCCGCACGACGAGGCCCTGACGTTATCGGCAGTACAGGGTCAAAACCTTGACCGGCTCCTGGAGCGCATTCTGGCCGTGCTCCCCCAGGGTGAGCCGTTCTTTCCCGAGGGTCAGGTAACTGATCTCTATGAACGCGACATCGCCGCCGATTTGATCCGTGAGGCAGCCCTCATCCTGCTGAGAGACGAGGTGCCTCACGGTATCGCCATCCGGGTGGATCAATACACCGAACGCGAAGAGCACGGCGCGTATATCGAAGCCACAATTTTTGTAGAGAAAGAGTCTCACAAACCGATCGTGATCGGTCAGGGCGGCGCCATGCTGAAAAAGATCGGTTCCATGGCTCGCCAGGAAATTGAAGCCATGAGCGGGCGCAAGGTTTTCCTGCGGCTGCGTGTGAAAGTCCGCAAAAACTGGCGCAATGACGAAAACATTTTGAAAAGATTCGGCTATTAAGCAGTCGTACGCTGTCCCATGACCATACCAGTGACCTTCCTCGCCGCGGCAATGGTGATCGCTTTGATCGACTGGCTGGCTGTTGCTTTTCAGTGGAAAAACGTTTCCTACCTGGTAAAACCGGGCGTAGATTTGGCACTGCTTGCCTGGGTGTGGCAAGCCGGCGGTTTTCAGGGCCCGCTTGTCTGGTTCGCTCTGGGGCTGTTGTTTTCCCTGGCTGGAGATATTTTCCTGATGCTGCCGCAGGAACGTTTCACAACCGGTTTGGCTGCATTTCTGCTGGCGCATCTTTCCTATATTATCGGTTTTAACCAGACGCCGCCCCCAGTGGATCTGGCCAGCCTGCTCGTCGTACTCCTGGTAGCCGTCACCGCCTGGCAGTTTACCCGGCGAGTGCTTAAGAGCATTAAGGCCACCGGGAAGGGCGAGATGACCGCTTTGATAATTTTTTATTCCATCGCCCTTAACCTCATGCTGATCTCCGCCCTGCTCACCCTGGTGCGCAGCGATATTCCGGCTGAAGGCGGCTGGCTGGTCGGGCCGGCTTTGATGGTGAGCGCCGGCGCCCTGCTCTTCTATCTCTCCGACGCCCTGCTTGCCTGGAACCGCTTCGTCTCACCGCTGCCGCACGGCAGGCTGCAGGTGAGGGTGACGTATCATATCGGCCAGGCTCTGATTACTGCCGGTGCGGTGCTCCAGTTCCTGCTGCCCCTTTCCTCCTGACCCCCCCATTACAGTGGCATCAAAACACTCCAGGCCTGCGATAGATGGCCTGGAGTGTTTTGATGCTTCACAGCGAACGCTGCAGCTGCGGCACGAATACGATCTGGCCGTCTCCTCAGATCACCTTAGAAGACCTGGGCGCCGCGGGATGCATCGTCATCCTTTTCAGCCCCAGCTTCAGGGGCAGATGCCTCTGTATCGCCCGGGAAGGGTTTTCCCTCAGGATGGGGCGGGATGTCGGGCACGACGATCCTCGGTGAACCCGCAGGGCCATGAGAGCCGGGAGCCGGATAACCGGGCGTTCCTGGCGGCGGCCCATAAGGCGCAGGGCCAACCGGTGCCCCGGGGGCCGGAGGGTAGACCGGCGGGTAATCCTGGGTCCCAAACCGGGTCAGCAGCACTGCGCCTACCCCCAGCAGTCCCAGTGCTAACGGCACCAGCCAGCCCACACAGGGGACGGCCTGCCCAATTCCATTCGCCAGGAATATCAGGATAAACGTACCCAGCCCGGCGGACACGGGCAGCGCCCAATCCTGCTTCAACAGCACCGCCAGCCGGCGCCCCAGTTCTGTACCCAGAGAAACGATCCCGAGAGCCCAGATGATGAACAGCGCCAGCATTCCCAGCAAGCTCACCGGAATGCCGATGATGGTGATTAACAGGATGATCAACACAATCGGCACCACGATGATCGTCAGCAGCCCTACGCCGATCGAGATCAACGGCTGTGCAAGGGCGGCATTTGCAGTACGCTCCGTCTGGCGAGGTAGAAACAGCACGGCAACAATCGCCAGCGCAGCCCACAGGAAGGTGCGGAACATAAACCACAGAAAATCGACGATGGGGTTAAAGTCCACTTTGATATCACGGTCAATCGTTCGCGGGCCAACCGAAGGGGTGAAGATTGCAAAAGGAGCATTCAAACCTTCATTGAAATCCCCTTCAATAACCGCTCCTTCGGCCGGGGTGATGTTGCCGCCCACAGAGTTCACATCGCCTTCAACGACAGCTGTTTCGCGCAGTTCCACATTGCCGCCCATAATGGTGATATCACCCTCCACCTCACCGGCAATGTCCAGTGCGCCGCCAAAAACGATCACATCGCCGCTGACCCGGGCCTTTTCTTCAACCGTAGCCACACCGCCGAATACATACAGGTTGCCGCGCAGCCGGTCACCTTCATCCAGCGTGAAGACACCCCCAAACACAAACTCGTCTCCGCTTCGATCCTGGGCCAGTGCAGTCGTCGGCACGGCCAGTCCGACCAGCAGGAGCAGGATAAGCAGCAAAATCCATCGGGACAGGCTTTTCATCTTATCACCCTCCGGGGATTGGTCAGGACACGTAGAGAGACGATCCACAGCACCACAAGCTGGCTCAAAACACCCAACCCCAGCACCCACCAGACTCGGGGAACGGCACCGGTAAGGCCGCTCAGCAGCTTGAGAACCGATTCCTGCATGGCTCTCAGATTGTCAACGAGCTGGATGCCCTGGTAGACGCCGGTCCACAACCACACTTCCGGCGCATTCAGCAGCGGCATCGCAAGGAGCAGCAGCGAAGTGAAGAGCAGCGTCAGCCCGGCGATCACGAATCCCAGCATCGCAAGTGACTGGCGGCGGTGCAGGCGCGCGTGTTCAATTTCCAGGCGCTCCTCCCAGCGAGCCGTGAAGCCTGCCCGGGGCCCAATCATGTCGCCCGTTCTAAGATCTGCTTCCACAACCTGCCATGCGACCGCTAAACTCCGGCAGGACTCGCACTCCAGCAGGTGAGCCTGAAGATCGGCCTGCTGCTGAGGTGTCAGCGGCTCTTCAATGGGATCGGCAAAGAGCCAATCTTCATATGGTTGGTGATTCATACTTCATCCTTTCCGCCGGCACGGGTTGAGACTGCTGGTTGAGCCACTGTTGGGCCATGGTGCGCCGGGCCCGGTGGAGGCGACTCTTCAGCGCGCTCTGGGTTAAAGAGAGCGCTGTGCTGATCTCCTCATAAGAAAAGTCATACCAGTAATACATGATAACCGCCGCTCGATCGACATCATCCAGGCTGTCCAGTAAACTGCGAATGCGTTCGCGCTCCTGTTTTAAACCCAGCTTCGCCTCCAGCCCGGGTTCATTGTCGGGCAGACCAGGCACAGGCAGGTCCTGGATTGAGACAACCACCATCCGCCGCTTGCGAATCTGGTCGATGCAGTAATGTGCAGCGATTGACAGCAGCCAGGTCGCAAATGGGCGGCTGCTGTCAAAACGGCGCAGGTTTCGGTAAGCGCGCAAAAAAGTCTCCTGGGCTGCATCTTCTGCATCTTCCGCGTTGTTCAGCATGCGGTAGCACA
This sequence comes from Chloroflexota bacterium, assembly GCA_012516075.1. GTDB lineage: Bacteria > Chloroflexota > Anaerolineae > Anaerolineales > UBA4823 > JAAYXE01. The sequence goes on from JAAYXE010000148.1 coordinate 11,783, forward strand.
GATTATAGACAGGATTTTGAAAATGCTCTACCAACTGCGTAAATGCCTGTGGGTCGCCGTTTCTGGCAAGTTCAACCCACCGGTTCACATCGTCCTGCACTGCAAGACTCCTGAAGTACCCTGTTTGATTTTATTTTTTTAGCTGCCCAGGTGATCAGAATTCCTGCAGCAGCTTTTTGTTACTGCAGCAAACCAGTCAACCACGACACCGATGACTGTGCTGCTAAATGTTATACGTATCGCCCCCCATTTGGTTGCAGGAGCCTTTTATTGAATTTTATTTCAAATCCCGGCTACCTATGCCTGCACTTCGCACGGTTATGGATGGGAGTTCGACTGAAACCCTTCGCCAAGGGCTTCATGAGCGTGTCCAATCACCATAAACGCCCTGGGGTCGATCTCGCGCACGAGTGCCTTGATTTGAGTGACTTCAGATTTGTTGACCACACAGTATAAGACCGTGCGCTCCTGTCCGGTATAGGCACCCCGGGCAGGGATCATGGTGACCCCCCGTTTCATCTCCTCCAGGATATGCCGGGTGACGGCTTCCGGCTGCGAAGTGATGATCAGGGCAGTACGCACCACATTGGAGCCCTGTGTGACCGCCTCAGCGGCAATCCCGCTGATATACAGCATAACCAGCGCATAGAGCGCATGTTCCCAGCTGAAGGACAGACCGGCCATAAACATGATCAATGCATCGGTGATCATATAACTCTGGGAAAGCGATACTCCGAGGCGGTAGTTCAGGATCAGGGCCAGGATATCGCTGCCGCCGCTGGTCCCTTTTCCCAGGTACACCAGCCCAAAGCCTATCCCGCTGATCACACCTCCAAAGAGAGCGTTCAGCACGATATCAGAGGTTAATCCGTCCTGGGGGAGAAAAAAGACCAGGCTGTCTGCAAGTATAGAAAAGATGACAATCGCAAAAGCGGTTCGTATGGCAAAACGCACCCCACCCAGATAGCGCCATCCAAGCATAAACAGGGGGATATTGCCCAGAAAGACCATCAAACCGATCGGCCAGCCGGTGTAGTGGTTGATGATCTGCGCCAGCCCGCTGATGCCTCCGCCGACGAGGTTTGCGGGCACCAGGAACAGGCGCAGGGCCACGGCCTGCAACAGCCCGCCGGCTGTGATGAGCAGGTAGTCTTTCAACCCGTCCCATGAAAAATCAAACTGTTTCAGGATAGAAGTCGATAAGTTTTGCATGTTCATCCTCACATCAGAAAGGGCGGCACATGCCGCCCTTTCTGGAATTGCAACGCAATAAACGGGCTTCAAACAGTAAAGTGGAGCAGGCCAGATCCTTAAACCTGCTCTGCAGGGTCATCTCCGAGCAGTCTGGTGCCTGCCAGGATCTCCAGCACGCCAATCACCGCCGAATTATCGAGGTTGGCCATGTCCATTTCCAGCATGGCATTGAACAACTGGGCGTGCACCGCGGTCGAAGGAAGCGGCATTCCATATTCTTTTGCCGTGTCCAGCACAATCGCCAGGTCTTTCGCCTGCAGATATGCCTTAAAACCCGGTTCCCGGTTCCCTGCAAACAGGCGCTGCGGCTTGACGTCCAGGGTCCAGCACTGCGCCGCACCTCCGCGAATGGCTTCGATCACCCGCCGGGGATCTGCTCCCGCTTTGCGGGCAAACACCAGCAGTTCGCCCATGGCGACCATCTGAGCGGCAACCATGATCTGGTTGGCTGCCTTGGCGATCTGCCCCGCGCCCGCTTCTCCCACATGGGTGATCGTCTTTCCCTCGGCCTCAAATACAGGTCGCACCTTTTCCAGCGTTTCGGCCGTTCCCCCGACCATGATGGTCAGCGTACCTTCTCGTGCGCCGATATCTCCCCCGCTGACCGGGGCGTCCAGGCATTCGACGCCTTTTTCACCCAGTACTGCAGCGATTTTGCGCGCCGTCGCTGGCTTAATCGTGGAATGGTCCACATAAATTAATCCCGGCCGTGCGGCCTCAATAATGCCCTGTGGACCCAGAACGACCTGTTCAACATCGGGCGAATCGGGCAGATTGGTTATCACCACATCGACCTGTGCGGCGACTTCGGCTGGTGAATGAGCGGCTGCAGCGCCTTCGGCTGCCAGTTCATCGACGGCCCCCCGGCTGCGGTTGTGTACGACCAGGGGAAAACCGGCCCGTAAAATATTACGCGCCATCGACTTACCCATCAAACCGAGGCCAATATAACCAACGCTCAGGGATTGAGACATGCTTTCTCCTTTTTAATGCTTTTTCCGGATGCTGGGGCCGGTGCACAGCCGGGCGTATTATACCGTCTGTGCACAGCCTGCTCAGCAGCACGAAAAGCGTTCAAATGGAGTCCGGCCTTTTTGTTATTTCCGCTGCTGCCGGCGAGATCTATGGCAATAAGGTATCAAAAAGGCCATACTTAAAAAGGAAATGTCAGGCAGGCTGAGAGGTCTACGGAACGTTATACCTGGTAGCGTTTGCGGATATTCGGCACCAGATATTCAGTGAATGCCCTCTCCAGATCATAATCAGGCTTCCAGCCCCAGTCTTCCCGGGCAGCTTTATCGCTCATGTTGGATGGCCAGCTGTCGATAATTCCATTGCGCTTAATATCTGGCTCGAAGGTGATCTGGGCATCAGGGAAATAGCGCAGGACCATATTCCGGAATTGTCCGGCCGTCAGGCTGAAGCTGGTCACATTGTAAACCCGGCGAGTAAGCTTCTCGGCCGGGGCTCGCGACAGTTCCAGGAGAGCTTTAATGGCATCGGGCATGACCATAAACGGAATGCAGGAATCTTCGCGCACGAAGCAGGCGTAGGGCTCTCCCCTGGCGGCGGCATGCAGCATTTCGGGACCGAAATCACTCGTCCCGCCGCTCGGGACAGTGAAGGCGCTGACCAGCCCGGGGAAGCGAACACAGCGGAAATCGAGCATGACCGGTGCATCGGCGGCAAGCTGGCGGAAGTATTCTGAGTAGTAGGTCCCCAGCAGTTCGCAGTACAGCTTGGTGCAGCCGTACATCGTGCGAGGATAGTTCCATTCCCATTCCCGTACCATCGGGATGCGGGCTTTCGTCTCCAGATCCGGCATCCCATAGGCTGCAATGGAACTGGGGAACATAAAAAGCACGGGCTCGCCGCGCCATTGAGACTGGTCCGAAGCCAGCTTGAGCAGGTTCAGCGTTCCCTCTACGTTAACGCGGTGAGCCGCCTCGGGCGTGAACTCCGCCCGGGTAGACAGCAGCGCTGCCAGGTGGAATATCGTGTCGATCTCGTACTCGCTCACCAGCCGGGCCAGCAAATCCTGGTCCAGCAAATCTCCCTGCACGTGCGTAACAGACCGGGGGAATGACTCAGGCAGCGGTTTTAAATCCAGGGTAATCAGCTGCTGCCCATCCTGCCGGGCAAGCTCATGAACCAGCGCTTCACCAATCTCACCGGCTGCTCCCGTAATCAGGATGCCTTTTTTCCGCATGTATACGCTCCTTCTGGATCTTATGCTAGAATGGGTGTGTTGATTATTTTACATCACCCGGCCCACCTGTCACCTCTATCAATTACGCAAAGAAATCAACGGACAGATGGACTGCTGTATGACCTCGCTGTACGATTTACGGGTGCCTGGGTTCATTCTCAATATTAACTCCCGCCCTCCAACGCACCGTGGTCCGGAGCTAACCGTGAAAAACCTCTCGCTTCTGCCGTCGCTGGCAGTCCTGATCAGCCTGCTGGCGGCAGTCGGGTTAACCGGCTGTACCACTGCAGCCGCGGAGCCGCTGCCACCGACTGCTACCGATACACCGCCTGCGCCTACGGAGACAGCGACACCAACGATCATCTGGTTTCCACCGACGGCCACTTACACACCGCCGCCCACGGCGGCGATAAGGATTACGCCCACCGTGGATGTCCGCCCTGTGGTGGGTGATGTGATTTTTTCCGATGACTTCAGCGACCCCGAGCTCTGGTCGCTGGGGAAGACAGGCTCTGGAAGCGCTGCCCTGGGGAAGAACGAGCTGACGATTGCCATTTCTGAACCGGGGGCATACCTGTACAGTCTGCGCCAGCAGACCAACCTGAGAGATTTTTATCTGGAGATCACGGCCAGCCCCAACCTGTGCCGTTCAGGGGATGAGTACGGACTGCTTCTGAGGGTGAATGAAAATCTTGAGTTCTACCGTTTCGGTCTGAACTGCAGCGGTCAGGTGCGGTTGGACAAGTTTTTCTCAGGCCGGGCATCCTCTCCTTATCCCCTCACCTACAGCGGCGCAGTGCCGCCCGGCGCACCCAGCATTTCCCGCCTGGGCGTCCTGGCCCGGGGGAAAGAACTGACCTTTTTCGTCAATGGGCAGCAGGTCTTTGTTGTAGAGGATCCTTCTCTGCCATCTGGAACGATCGGCGTATTCGCCCGTTCCAACGGCGACACCCCGGTGACGATCAATTTCTCCGCTCTGGAGGTGTTCGAAATCGGTTAGCCGGCAGTTCGTTCCATCTGCGGCCCAATTGTATTCTCCGGAATCTAGAAAGAGATACGATCGAGTTTCATTCAGCATAAAAGGACCATGACAAAACGCCCGTTTCGCAACCGACTTAACGACCTCGACCCCAAACGCTGGTTAAAGTTTCAGAAATCGTGGTTTGTTCACAACCCCCCGCCCCGGCGGAAGGATGTGATCCGGCATCCCGCCAAGTTTCCTGAAACGCTGGCGCAGGAGTTTATCGAATTCTTCACCAAAAGCGGGCAGGTGGTCCTGGATCCCATGGCCGGTACAGGCAGTGCGCTGGTGGCTGCCCTGCGCTGCGGCCGGCACAGTTACGGTATTGAACTCAATCCCGGTTATGCCGAAATAGCCCGCCAGGTGCTGGAAGAAGAAAGGGCGGCCATTGCCCGTTCGAACGGCAGCACTGCCGGGGTTGAAAACCTGACCGCTGAAGTCATCACCGGTAACGCGGCCTGCATTGCCGACCTGGTGCGCACCCATCACATTCCCCCCATCGATTATGTAATCACCTCGCCGCCTTACTGGGATATGCTGCGCGCACGCGGCGCCGAAACCCAGAAAAAGCGCCGCCAGTCGCCCGATCTGGATGTGTTTTATTCCGATGACCCCGAGGACCTGGGCAATATTACCGATTATGATGAGTTTATCGAGCGCCTGGCTGCCATCTATGAAGCCATGCGGCCTTTCCTCAAACCCCGGGCCTACCTCACCATTATCGTCAAGAATGTGAAGAAAGGCGGGAAAATTTACCCGCTGGCCTGGGACCTGGCCCGCAGGCTGGACCAGACGTACTCTTTAAAAGATGAACGCATCTGGTGCCAGAGCGATATCCGCCTGGCGCCTTACGGGCTTGGCAACGCCTGGGTGAGCAACACGTTCCACCATTACTGCCTGCAGTTTCGCAACGATCGCGTGGTGTGAAATAAACGCTGCGGTTGAAGTGCGCTTGTTCACATTGATCCGATTTGATGGAATTCGGATAATTTATATTGTTTTTTAACAAAGCTGTGGTATCATCATATCGTTGATAAACGTTCACGCCTTCGCTGCAAGATTCTGACTATTCCCCGCCCGACCCCCAGTCTCGCAAAGAATTCAGAAACCTTCAGACTGCCATACCGGAACAGATGGTATTGGGCTGTGAACGTGCGTGGAACTTGACCATACACCAGACTTTTTTCAGGCTGTAAAACATACTGCTGATTTTTGGCCCGGTAAAGGGCCCTGATGGGGGCAGTAAATCTTAGAAGTAATAAGGAAATATTGTAATTACCATGGGTAAACATTTAAAGATTATCCCCCTGGGCGGCCTGGGGGAAGTTGGAAAGAACATGACGGTTCTTGAATACGGCCGCAACCAGATTATTGTTGACTGCGGGGTAATGTTCCCCGAGAGCGACCTGTACGGCATCGACCTGGTGCTGCCGCAGTTCGATTATGTGTTGAAAAACCAGAATATTCTTCGCGGGATCGTGCTCACCCACGGCCACCAGGACCATATTGGCGGCCTGCCATACCTGTTGAAAAACCTCCACCTGCCCGATGGCGTTCCGGTTTATGGAACAGCTCTAACGATTGGGATGGTGGAACAGAAACTGGAAGAGATGGGCGTGCTGGAGTATGCCAATCTGCAGGTCATCACCGATAAACAGACACTGCAGCTCGGCCCGTTCAAAATCAGCCCCTTTGCTGTGGCGCATTCGATCCCCGATTCGGTCGGGCTCGTGATCGATACGCCCGTTGGCGCGGTCGTGCACACCGGCGACTATAAGCTCGACGAAACACCCACCGGCGGCCGCACCACAGACCTGGCGCGCCTGCGCCAGCTCACGCCGAACGGCGTGCTGGCGCTGCTGGGTGATAGTACCAATGCAGACCGCCCCGGACGCACGCCGACCGAACAGCTGGTCGCCGATACACTGGACGAACTGTTCGCCGGTGCCGGGGATGGGCGGATTATTATCGCTACGTTCTCATCGCTGCTGGCGCGCCTGCAGGAGATCATTCGCCTGGCTCATAAGTACAACCGCAGGGTAGCTCTGACCGGGCGCAGCCTGCAGCAAAATGTCGAGCTGGCCAGCCGGCTCGGTTACCTGCAGATCCCGAAGGGGCTGCTGGTCGACGTCCGCAGCCCGGTACCGGACCACAAGCTGGTGATCCTTTCGACCGGTTCTCAGGGCGAACCGCGCTCGGCTCTCAACCGCATGGCTCTGGGCGAGCACAAACAGGTCCAGATTCACGCCGGCGACACGGTCATTGTCTCGGGTGGCACCATTCCGGGCAACGAGGAAGATGTCGGCCGCATGCTCAATCATCTGTTTGCACGCGGTGCGAACGTTATATACGGCTCGCTGGCCACGGTGCATGTCTCGGGGCACGGCAGCCGGGAGGATATGCGCGTAATGCTGCAGTCTGTGCAGCCGCGCTTCCTGCTGCCGGTGCACGGCGAACTGCGTCACCTGCACCTGCACGCCCGCCTGGCGCAGGAGACCGGTCTCAAGCAGGAGGATATCTTCATCCTGCAAAACGGCGCCTGCTGGACGACCGACGGCGAAAAAGCCTGGCTTGAGGACGCCGTCCCAGCAGGGGATGTGTACGTCGATGGCTATCTGGTGGGCGAGATAGGCGCCAGCGTCGTGCAGGATCGTGAACGCCTGGCCCAGGAAGGGGTCGTGATTGTCAGCCTGCCGATCAACAAGCGCCACGAACTGGCCGGAAAGCCCCTGATCATCAGCCGCGGCTTCCTGCATCCGGATGAATCCGATGAAATTATCGAAGCCGCAATCAAAGAGCTTCAGCGCGGCCTGCGCCGCAGCAGCCGGGCGAAGAAACGTGACCGCATCCAACAGGTGGAGAAAACCCTGCAGGATTTCTTCTACCACCGGACGCAGTCCAGGCCGGTCATTGTGCCTAATATCGTCAATGTATAAGACCCTCACGTCGGTCAGCTAATCTGGCCTGACCTGGTCTGAAACATACACTGCAGATCAGAACAGCCGCAGGCAATTGTCGCCTGCGGCTGTATTTGTTAACATTCCTTCTCCCTTAATCCCTGTCCAACGCTGAGTTTATCTTTCCACCCTACACTTATAATAGAAATAACCGCAACAGCTCTTCTCTTTGTTCCTGTAATACTGAGCAAGCAGGATCCATTGGGGGTTATTTAATGGAGGTTTGCTTTGGATAACGACTACCGCAGTCCAGGAGGGTTCAATTTCGCTGCCACATTCATCCTCCTGGTACTGCTTCTCTTCCTTGCTTTTATCACATCGGTCGATGGTCTGCTCGATGGAGGCACACCGTCCGCAGGCAGAGATGGCGCGGTCGTCCCAAACAATGGACCCGGTCTGGGGATCGGCGGCGGAGATGACTCCCTGGGCACAGATACTTATACGGTAAAGCGCGGTGATACGCTCAGCGCAATCGCGAAGCGCTTCGACACCACTGTGGCGGCCCTTGTCGAAGCCAATCCCGGTGTTCAGAACCCATCGCTGATCTACCCCGACCAGGTCCTGAACATTCCTGCACCGGTGGTCGCCCTGGAGGACACCAGCGCAGTCCCTGATCCACCTTTACAGGTCGCCTCGCCCATTCTGCCGGATACGGGTGGGGTGCCTCAGGCATCTTCATTAACCGGGATCACGGTTCCGGATAATCCACGGCTGTACCTGATCGCGATCAACGGCGCCAGTATCGGCGGTGAGTCGATCGCCTGCGGCGATACGCTCGTACCGGTGTCTGTCGATGCCAGTCAGGCGGGCTCCCCGCTCGCAGGCGTCTTGAATGCCCTGCTCTCTTTAGAGGGTTCCTCACCTTCTGCCGGCCTGTACAATGCCCTGCACCGCTCGAGCCTGGCTCTTGAAAATGTAGAAGTCAGCGGGCAGCACGCCCGCATTCACCTGACCGGTGAAATTGCCATCGATGGGGTTTGCGATGCTGCCCGCATCCAGGCCCAGCTTGAGCAGACTGCGCTGCAGTTCGATGATATCGAAACCGTCGATATCCTGGTCAACGGCCGGCCGCTGAATGAAGCGCTTTCCCCTGGTGGACCGCTCGTTTATATTGTCCAGCCCGGCGACAGCCTGCGTTCAATTGCACTGCGCTTTGGAATCACAGAATCTACACTGCTTCAGGCCAACCCGCAGATTGATCCGGATGTACCCCTTCCGGCCGGGTCAATTCTCAACGTGCCGGAATTCATCCTGCGCCCCACCCCACAGGACGCATATCGCGTCTATATCGTCGTCCCGGGAGACACGATCGGAGAAATTGCCGATCGCTATGGGGTAACGGTGGAAGCGATTCGAGCAGCCAACCCGCAAATTGTTGATATCACCCGCCTGCACCCGGGGCAGTCGCTGCGTATCCCCTGAGTTTACAGCCCATCTTCAAGCTTTACCCGGTTTGATAACTGTCTCTTCTATCTGGAGCCAGTTTTCGTTTATGCTGTGGTTTAATGGAGCAGAACAACCGGTTCCTTAATGGGGAAAATATGGAAACAATCGAAATTTCGAAACAAACGCTACGCAGGATTATTCTCGGCAGGCAGGGTCTCTGGCCGGGCCGGCGCTGGTCCGGAAAAGAGGGCACGGTTCAGGCCCTGAAAGCCGTTGAAGCCGTGCAGATGGACCCTTTAAATGTGGTCGCGCGCAGTCACGATATCGTGCTCTGGAGCCGTGTCGCCGGCTACCGGCCTGAGTATCTGCAGCAAGCGCTCTATCAGGACCGCCTGTTTTTTGATTATGGGGGTGGACTTTTTATCTATCCAATGTCCGAACTGCCCTACTGGCGGACCATAATGGAGAACAAAGGACAGGAAAAGCGCTGGAAGCGTTTCGCCGAGGAAAATCAGGAAGTGATTCGGGAAGTACGTGCGGCGCTGCAGGAAAACGGCCCTCTGGGTAATCGAGATTTTAGCGGCAACAAACGCGTGGAGAGCTACCGCGGCCGGAAAGATACATCACTGGCGCTGTACTACCTCTGGCTCACCGGTGAGGTCATGATCCACCACCGGGAGGGCTTTGAGCGGGTCTACGACCTGCGCGATCGTGTTGCTCCTCCCGAATTTAATTACGCAGTCACCCGGGATGAATCCGAAGCTTATTTTGCACGCAAGTTGATCGCGTATTTGGGGCTGCTGAAAGAGCGCCGGTGGAAAAGCGTATTTACCAATTACATGGAACGCAGGATGAGCGCTGAAGAAGCGCTTGCCCGTCTGCAGCAGCTTATGGAATCCGGTGCAGTCTCACGCGTTCGCATCGAAGGCTTCCGGGAAGACTGGCTTGTGCTCAGTGAAGACTGCCCCAATCTGGAGCAGTTGGAAGCCGGAGAGGTGCCCGCAGCGTGGAATCCGGTGGGTACCACAACCCAGGAGGAGGTCGTTTTTCTCGCCCCTCTGGACATCGTCAGCGCCCGTGGGCGCTCATCCTGGATCTTTGACTTCGAATATGTCTGGGAAGTTTATAAGCCAGCTGCCTCGCGCCGCTGGGGCTATTACACCCTGCCGGTCCTGTTTGGTGACCGTCTCGTAGCCCGCCTGGACCCCAAACTCGACCGCAGCACCGGAACACTGGTCATCCAAGGGTACTGGGAAGAGGACAGCCTGGCAAATGCCGTAAATGACAAAGCGGCCTATGCCCGCGCCTTCGCCCGCGGTCTGGCCAGTTTATCTACCTTCGTCCAGGCACAGCGCCTGGATATTGCAGCGGTTGATAATACGCAGCTAAAAGAAAGCGTAACTGCCTGGCTGAATGCTGAAGCAGACAGCCCTGTAGAGGTTGTTCACTGACCGGCTAATAACAGAGCGGCTCGCAGGAGATTCATAGAACATAAAATCGAAAAAACTGGTATAGTAGATCTGAGGGCCTATGATTACCCCCTCCGATTTTATTCGTATCGACTATACCCCTGACCTGACCCTGGCGGGGATCGCGTACGCCTGTCGCTCGCTGGCTTACACGTACAACCGCATGGGCGGATCGGCTGCACACCGTATGCGCCGGATTGTAATCGGTAAGGCAGTGGAGCTCGCTTTCCGGCGCCGTCTTTCCGCACAGGGAATCCCGCACGACAACCTGGGCACAACCCACTTTACAGACCCAGACCATTACGATCTGGCGCTCGGCGGCCGGCGCTGCGACATCAAGAGCTACCACATTTCCGATAAAAACCGCATCCGCGAACTCAACCGCGACCCTTCCTGCCTGTTGGATGCCTCTGCCCTCGTTCCGCTGGATCAGGCGACGAATACCCGCTTCGAAAACCATGATCTGTACATCTTCGCTTTTGTCACCGGGCTCATCGCTCCCCGCCTGGATGATTTTTCTCGCCTCGTGGCGGCCGGCCAATTGATCTATCTCATCCACCCCTTTCCACGGGCCTGGTCCCGTCCCGAAACCTGGCAATCTCTGGGCGGGCTGGCACTCAAGGCCGATATCCCCCACACCCTGCAGGTGGAACTCGGTGGGCAGGATCGGGATCATCGATTTCAGACAGAGCAGATCACCCTGGAGCCGCTGAGGCGCACTCCGGTGCAGCAGGATTTTTACAGCATCTCCTATTTGCATGTGTCACAGCCGCCAGAAGGACGTGTGGGCATCTCCAGCCCGCTCTTTAAAGAACCTTACCTGATCGCCCCGGAAGCCTGGGAAAACATCTGGATCTATGGAATGGATATTTTCCTGACCGGGTTTATGGCGCGTGGAGAGTATCTTCAGCAGGCGCAGCGCCTTCCGGCCGGCAGCCGTGTATTTCAATACCATCACACACGCACGCCCAACCTCAATCTTCCGGTGCGCGATCTTTACCCCCTGCAATACCTGTTCCAGCAGGTCAAAGAATGGGATCAAATGCGTCGGTAACCGCATTTCAAGGAAAACAGGAAATTTTTCCCCTTGTAGCCTGCAAAAAGTTGTGTACAATTGTTCTGAAAACGGCAGGGAAGTGAAAGAAGATCACGGGTGGCGGACATCCGGACTGAAAAACCGGCCCCCCTGCCGGAACTGGAGGAAACATGTACCACACCATCATCCTTGTCGGAAATCTAGGCCGCGATCCTCAAATGCGCTACACCCCCAGCGGTCAGGCTGTCACCAATTTCAACGTGGCAACTAACCGGCAGTACACCGCTTCTGACGGCACACAGGTGAAAGAGACCATCTGGTTCAGGGTCTCCACCTGGGGTCGTTCGGCCGAGGTCTGCAATCAGTACCTGCGCAAAGGCAGCAAAGTGCTGGTTGAAGGTCGCCTGATCCCCGATCCTAAGACAGGCGGACCCCGTGTCTGGCAGGGGCAGAACGGTCCGGGCGCTTCTTTTGAGGTCTCCGCATCGATGGTGCGCTTCCTGTCGGGTCGTAATGACGACGACGGTGGGTACCAGGCCACGGATACGTTTGGCGGCGGTCTTTCTGAGCCCGACGAAATCCCATTTTAATCACCAACAATCGACAATATGGGGTGACTGCTTTTATGGAAAGCAGTCACCCTCATTTCAGGAGGACAAGTTATGTCTACCAAACCTCCGCGGCCTTCACACCAGCTTCCTCCTCTGGAGGTGCCTTCCTCCCTGGAGGTGGAGTATGTGAACCTGGTGCGCATTGCTCACTCACCGTCGGAGCTTGTCTTCGATTTTGCTCATCTTCTTCCGGGTAGTTCACCGGCTCAGGTGCGCTCGCGCATTGTGATGTCGCCGCTGGGCGCCAAATTGTTTTACCGCGCCCTGGCCGAGAACCTGGCAAAATATGAGGCCGCTTTCGGTGAAATCTCCGTCCCCGGTACCACCTCGCTGGCCGATTTCCTTTTCCGGCCTCCGCAGAGCCCACAGCAGCCGCCTGAATCCCCTCCGCAGGAGGAGTAGGTCAATCTCATGAAGGAACTGAATGTCATCATTGAACGGGTACACAAATCCTTAGAAACACGGACTGCTGCCCGTGATCGCGCGCTTTCTCAAGCCCGGACCCTAACCCGCCACTGTGCCAACGCCATACGCGCCATCCACCGCGATGAGCGCGAGCTTGCGCTCGAGGAACTGGGGACCGCCCGCCGCCTGGCGGAGACGCTTCGCAGCGAACTGGCAACGTTTCCGGACCTTTACCACTCGGGTTATACCCAGGATGCACTCAAAGAGTACGCCGAGGCAAATATCGTCTTCGCTCTGATCACCAATGCTCCGCTGCCCTCACCCGAGGAACTGGAAGTGGAATATGCCACCTACCTGCAGGGCCTGGCTGAGGCGGCCGGTGAACTGCGCCGGCGCTGTCTGGATATCCTGCGCAGCGGCCATTCCCAGGAAGCCGAAAGACTCTTGAGCTGCATGGATGATATCTACGCCATTCTGGTCACCATGGATTATCCGGATGCCATCACCGGCGGCCTGCGGCGGCTGACCGATATCGTACGCGGGGTGACCGAACGCACTCGCGGCGACATGACCATCAGCCTGCGGCAGGAACAGCTTGAAAAGAGCCTGGAACGCCTGGAAAACCAGATGCGGATGCAGATCGACGATTGAAAACCATTCGCGCCTCTGAAATTGGGGCTTTTGTCTACTGCCACCGGGCGTGGTGGCTTCAAAAACAGGGGGTGCCCTCCCAAAATCAGGCCGAGATGGTCAGCGGAACCGAACTGCACCAGCGGCATGGACGGACGGTCATGGTGGCGGGCTGCGTTCGTATTCTGGCTTACTTCCTGCTCCTCGCCGCGCTGGCTCTAACCGCGGTATATCTGACAGGCCTCCTCCTGTAAATCTGAGCATCCTTCTCCATGCCCCCTCTGATCCTGTTTGCTGCCCTGCTTCTCGCCCTGGCGTTGTTCCTGCTGTGGTACGCGCAGCGGCGCCAGCGCGAGGCCGGAATTCCGGGTGGGCGCATCATTTACACCGATACGAGCGGCTGGAAACCAGTGGAAAAGCCGCTTTACGATGCGGCTGCTGGTCTGACCGGACGACCGGATTATCTTGTCCAGAAAGGCGGTCTGGTCATACCGGTGGAAGTGAAGTCCAGCCGGGTTGCTGCAGCGCCGTACGATGGTCACATCTATCAACTGGCCGCGTACTGCTACCTGGTGGAAAGAGAGTTTGGTGTACGCCCTCCATATGGCATCCTCCACTACCCCAACCGGACGTTCAGTATAGACTACACCGCGGAGCTGGAAAACGCCCTGCTGGATCTGCTGGAGGAGATGCGCAGGCAGGAACGGCGGAAAGAAGTTCACCGTTCCCACGACAACACCCTGTTGTGCAGGGGCTGCGGCTACCGTGCGGACTGCGGAGAGGCTTTACGTTAATCCCGGCGCCAAAACCGGCAGCCATTATTTATAATTGATTCGTATGGCCCAGAAACCCTCTCCATTCCAGTGTGTTGCCGTAACGGCCCACCCGCAGCTGACCAGAGCCGCAAATGTCGCCCAGGAAGTTGTCTCTTTCCTGAACGAGCAGGGCATATCCACGATCTACGGCCTGCTCTATGACGAAGCGCTGCGGCGTAAGGTCAGCATGGGCGAAGTCGATCTGCTGATTGCTCTTGGCGGGGATGGGACCATGCTGCGCGCCGGGCATTTATGCGGTCCCTCCGGTGTGCCCATTCTGGGCATTAACCTGGGCCGCTTTGGTTTTTTGATCGAGATCGAACAGGAGCACTGGCGCGAAACGCTGCCGCATATCCTGCAGGGCGAATACCGGCTGGAAGAACGTATGATGCTGTGCGCCGAGCAGTGGCGCGGCGATGAACGCCTGGGGACCTGGGAAGTTCTCAATGAGGTGGTAGTCACACGCGGCGAGATGATCCGCCCGGTACAGCTCACAGCGCATGTTGATAAGCGCTATCTCACCACCTATGTTGCCGACGCTTTGATCGCTGCCACGGCCACCGGTTCTACCGCCTACGCGCTGGCAGCCGGCGGCCCAATCCTGGCTCCGGAACTGCGTAACATTTTGCTGGTCGCTGTGGCTCCGCACCTGTCGATCGACCGGGCAATTGTCCTTGCTGAAGGTTCTTCCGTCACAATCATCGTCCACACCGACCACCAGGCAGCGCTCTGTGTGGATGGTCAGGTTCCCATTCGCATGGCAGATGGCGACCGGGTCGAGGTATTTGCCAGCGAACATACCGTTAAGTTTGTGCGCTATCAGGACCCCGGTTATTTTTACCGCAATCTGACGGTGCATATGAATCAAAACCCTTCAACAGGAAATCACCGATGATCGAAGAGAAAGTGAACGTCCAGTACTGTGCCTTCCATCCTGCTGTGGAGACCTCTTTACGCTGCAACCGCTGCGACCGGCCCATCTGCACAAAATGTGCCCGCCTGACCCCGACCGGTTACCGCTGCAAAGAATGCGTGCGCGGGCAGCAAAAGGTGTTCGAAACGGCCCGCTGGTTTGACTACCCGCTCGCCATCGTTCTGGGAGGCGTACTTTCCTTTATCGGCAGTCTGATTGTGCCGCGGCTGGGTTTCTTCACCCTGCTGCTGGCCCCAGTGGCTGGTGTGGTCATTGCCGAGGTCATTCGCCGCGTGATACAGCGCCGGCGTGCCAAAAGGCTGTTTCAACTCACTGCTGCCGCGGTCGTGCTGGGGGCGGTGCTCCCTATCATTCCAGTGATCATAAACATGCTGCTCTCCAGCAGCGGCGCCGGGCTTTTCGCTCTGATCTGGCAGGGGCTTTATATTTTCCTGGTAACTTCTTCGGTGTACTACCGTTTGAGCGGGATTCAACTATAATCATCACTTCACTCCAGCCTGCTGAACTGGCTCGCGGCCGCAGCAGGCGTTACAATTATCAGGAGTATCGTTTCTTTACATCGCCTGAGGAAGCACATCGGGCGTAGATGAAAGCTGATTGGATCGTAAGATCCCTGAAAGTAAGAGCACGATGCTTACCGAGTTAAATATCGAGAATTTCGCCATAATCGACCGGCTGACGCTGAACTTTCGTTCAGGGTTAATTACATTTACTGGTGAAACGGGTGCCGGCAAATCGATTATTTTCGACGCGGTCGAAACGCTGCTCGGTGGCCGTGCCGACGCCACCTTTGTGCGCAGCGGTGCAGACCGGGCCGTTGTTGAGGGCGTATTCCATCTCTCGCCCGCTGTGTACGCCCCCATTATCGAGATCCTGGAACGCGAGGATCTGCTGGATGAGGACGACAAATACATCACGATTGGACGCGAAATACGCACATCCGGTCGCAATGTCGCGCGTGTGAACGGGCGCAGCGTGAATACCTCCCTGCTGCGTGAACTGGGCGAGTATCTGGTGGATTTGCACGGGCAGTCGGAGCACCTCTCCCTGCTGCGCGTTAACCAGCATCTGGGTATGCTGGACAGCTACGCATCCTCCGGGCGAGACAGCGAGTTGAAAAACCTGCTTGAGGCCTACCGCAGCACCTACCGCCGGCTGCAGTCGCTGCGGCGAGAACTGGCCGAACTGCACCAGGCCGAAAAAGACAGCGCCCGCCGCAGTGACATGCTCTCCTTCCAGATTAACGAGATCGAAGCGGCCCGCCTGAAACCAGGCGAGGAAGAAGAGCTGCGCGATGAACGCAACCGCCTGGCAAACGCTGAAGGACTGGCAACCCAGGCTCAGGCGGCCCTGCTGGCGCTCGATGAGGGGACGCCCGAATCGCCAGCGGCAACTGACCTGGTGGGCCAGGTGGTTTCGGCGCTCAATGCCCTGGTGCGTCTGGATCCATCGCAGTCCAGCCTGCTGGAACAGGCTGAAATCCTGCTGGACAGCATGAGCGACCTCTCCGCTACCCTGCGCACCTACCTGGAGGGCATCGAGTTCAACCCCAAACGTCTGGATCAGGTGGAAGAGCGCCTCTCCCTGCTCCACAACCTGAAAAGAAAATACGGCGACTCGATCCCTGAAATCCTGGAATTCGCCGAACAGGCCCGCAAACAGCTCGAGGCGATCACCCATGCGGAGGATCGCATTCGCGAGCTGGAAGAAGAGGAAAAAGCCCTTCTGGCTCAGCTTGCCAGGGAAGGACAGGCCCTTTCTGAGAAACGCCACGCGGCAGCCGCAGAACTTTCGCGCGCCGTAGAAGCGGAACTGCAGGATTTGCAGATGTCAGGCGCCCGCTTTACGGTTGATTTTCAGCAGCGCGATGATCCTGAGGGGGTGCTGCTGCCCGACGGCAGACGGGTCGCCTTTGACGCCAACGGGCTGGAACGCGTTGAATTCTTGATCGCCCCCAATCCGGGTGAAGGGTTCAAACCGCTGGCGAAGATCGCCTCCGGCGGTGAAACATCGCGCCTGATGCTGGCTTTGAAAAACGTCCTTGCCCAGGCGGATCTCATCCCGACCCTGATTTTCGACGAGATCGACCAGGGGATCGGCGGCCGCGTGGGCTCCGTGGTGGGTCAGAAGCTCTGGTCACTGGCACGCCAGCACCAGGTGCTGTGCATCACTCATCTGCCTCAACTGGCCGCCTTCGGTGAGCAGCACTATCAGGTGCGTAAACTGGTCCGGGGCGACCGTACATCCACTCAGGTCGAAGAACTGACCGGACAGGCACGCGTGGTGGAGCTGGCCCAGATGATGGGTGAAGTCAGCGAGGGGACGCTGCAGTCTGCCCGTGAACTGCTCGAATCCGTGGAGAAGCGCACAACAGTAATCTCCAATCCGTTGTAAAATTCCTTTATGCCCAGCGTCCCTCAAATTGTTGCCATGCGCAGCCGCCGGCGCAAACCGTCCCGGGTGCGTTCAGGATACCGCGCCGGAGTGGCCGCCAGCCTGCTCAGCAGCCTGCTGCTGCTCACCGGGCTGCTGATTCCGGCCCTGATTTATGCGGACATTTCACAGGGCCTCCCCTCTCTCGAAACCCTCCCTGCTCTGTTAGATCCCCCCAACGGCAGGCTTTTACAGCCAACCGTGTTATACGACCGCAGCGGCGAGCATGTTCTGCTCACCCTTGAACACCCCGCCGCACAGGGGCACCGCTATCTGACCCTGCCAGAATCAAATCCGGATGCATCCCAGGCTGAGGATGTATTCTCACCGGCGCTGATTTCAGCCACCATCGCTGCTGTGGATCCCGATTTCTGGTCGCATGCGGGGTTTTTTCTTTCCGCGCTTCGCACGGGTGAGCATGACACAATCGCAGGGCGCCTGGTCGCCAGCCTGTTGTTGAACAACGAACCTCCTGGCCTGCGCACTGCCCTGCGGGAACGGCTGCTGGCGTGGCAGGTCACCGGCCACTTTGGCCGGGAAAAAGTTCTCGAATGGTATCTGAACAGCGCCTGGTACGGCGAACTTGTCTACGGCGCCGACGCCGCTGCCCGGGTGTATTTTGGCAAATCCGCTGCTGGCCTTACCCTGGCAGAAGCCGCCTATCTGGCAGTCATCGCCGACCGGCCTGAACTGCACGGCAGCCAGCAGCGTGACGCTGCCCTTGCGCAGGCCCGGGAACTGCTGCAAAAAATGGCCGGCCAGGGGCTGATCGACCAGGAAATGGCCCGGAAGGCCGCGGGACAGAAGCTTGTGTTCCACCAGCCTGAACCTG
Organism: Chloroflexota bacterium; assembly: GCA_012516075.1. Lineage (GTDB taxonomy): Bacteria > Chloroflexota > Anaerolineae > Anaerolineales > UBA4823 > JAAYXE01. The sequence goes on from JAAYXE010000148.1 coordinate 29,775, forward strand.
ATGAACACGATCCGTTTGCTGCCTTCACCTCACTGGCGGTCCGGCAGCTGGAGGCGCAGCTCCCGGGGACCAACTACCAGCGCGGGGGTATGAAGGTGTTCACGACGCTGGATTATGACCTGCAGAATGAAGTGATCTGCACCGTGGCAGTTCACCTTTCCCGCCTGAACCCCCCCCAGACAGAGGGTGCGCTTGAACCTGCCTCCTGCCAGGCAGCCCGCCTTCTTCCCACCCTGCCGGTTCTGAGCAGCGCCGAAGATGAGACCGCAACGCTGGGCGCTGAAGTGATCGTGCATGATGTTCAGAGCGGCGAGATTCTGGCTCTCGTGAGCCAGCCGCCCTCGAACAGGGAGCCAGCCGGCAGGCTGCTGGCCGGGCAAACCCAGCTTCCCACGCATGATCCCGGCTCACTGACTACTCCAATCGTCTACCTGACCGCTTTCACGCGCGGCATGAGCCCTGGTTCACTCGTGTGGGATATCCCCGGTGAGCTGCCAGCTTCTGATGTGCAAATTCAAAACTTTGATGGCCGCTACCACGGGCCAGCCCGTTTACGCGTGGCGCTTTCGAACGATTACCTGGTGCCTGCAGCACTGCTGCTGGAACAGGTAGGTGCAGAAAATGCAGCAACCACCGCGCACCAGCTGGGGCTGGGGGCGATCCAGTTTTCATTATCATCCCCTACACTCAGTCAGGGGAACCTCAACATCCTGGAGGCCAGCCGGCCCTATTTGATCTTCGCTAACCAGGGCTTTTCCGCTGGCCAGCCAGCGCAGTCCGGCGCCGGCCTGCTGCAGCCTCCTGCGCTGCTGCGTGTCACCGGCCTGGATGGAGAAGTTATTCTGGACTGGACGGAACCCCAGAGCCAGCCGGTGCTGAACCAGGAGCTTGCATATTTAATCACCCATGTGCTCAGTGACGAAGCCGCCCGCTGGCCCAGCATGGGACATCCCAATCCCTTAGAAATCGGTAGGCCGGCTGCGGTTAAAACCGGCCAGACCGCCAGAGGTGCGGATACGTGGACGGTGGGTTACACGCCCCAGCGGGTGGTGACCGTCTGGGTGGGCCGTGAGGCCGGTCCCGGACCGGGACAGTTGACGGGAACCGCTGAAAAAGAGGCATCCGCAGCGGAAACTGAGCTCTCTGAGCGCCTGCCGGTGAACGCGGCTGCCGCACTCTGGCATGCCATCATGCAGTACACCAGCCGCGATCTTCCCCCTGCCGGCTGGGATGCACCTGCGGGAATCAGTACGGTGGAGGTCTGCGATCCTTCCGGCCTGCTGCCGACGGCATCCTGTCCATCGGTCGTCAGCGAAGTTTTCTTGCAGGGGAACGAACCGGTTCAGCGCGACAATCTGTATCAGGAGCTGCAGATCAATCGTGAAACAGGCCGCCTGGCAACATTGTTCACGCCTTCGGAGCTGATTGACGAGCAGGTTTATATGCTGGTTCCCGAACAGGCGGAGGAGTGGGCGCACACTTCAGGGATAGCAATTCCCCCGGAGTCTTATGACCCCATCCCTCCTCAGGGACTCTCGCCAGACGTTCACATCGACTCGCCCGAGATGTTTGCCTACGTGGGCGGCCAGGTTGCCATTCAGGGTACAGCTGCCGGCGAAGGATTTGATTTCTACCGTGTGCAGGTAGGGCAGGGACTAAACCCCAATCGCTGGGTTCAGATTGGGGAGGATGGTTCGCAGCCGGTTCAGGATGGGATCCTGGCGGAGTGGGATACGGAAGGGCTGGATGGCCTGTACGCCGTTCAACTGCTGGTCGTACGCCAGGACCGGAGCGTCGAATCGGCTGTGCTGCAGGTATCAGTAGACAACCAGGCGCCCAGTGTGCGCCCCTCCTACCCGGATGATGGACAGACGATCGAACTCCCATCCAGTGGGTATATCACCCTGCTGGCCAACGCCGAAGACAACCTGGCTATCGGGCAGGTGGAATTCTACGTAGACGGCCGCAGGGTCGAGACGCTGACCCAACCGCCGTTCGCTGCGCCCTGGCGGGCCAGAGCCGGGGATCACGAACTGCGCCTGGTCGCCATCGACCGGGCCGGTAATCGAGACGAGATCACGATCGAGTTTATAGTGGAATAGATCCTCGCCAGCCGCAGCCTCACGCACACCCGGTTTAAATAAATTCAGCGCCCGTGGGTTACCACGGGCGCTTTGATTCCTGCCTTGTTCTGAAACTGCAGGATGGGTTCAGGGAACGGTTACACTGAAATAATCGAACTCCACAATCACCGGGGTGACATTGAACGAAGACACTGAGAGCCCGACCTGCCCGGTCTTGAAGAAGGTGTCCCTGACCGTGCGGATCTCAACGCCGTTGATGCCCAACGTCAGCTCATTCCCATCGCAGATGGCGGTGTAAATATTGACTGCACCCTGACTGGTATCGATCAATGTGGTGCCGCCGGTGTACAGAGCTACCCAGGGCCATTCCCCGCGATTGAGTTTGCTCTGGTCGAAGCGCAGGATGTTCCACTCGCCGTTATTGGCAACGTTGAATTCATACCAGCCGTCTTCGGAGTAGCGGCAGATCAGACTCACGTTGTTATTGTTGCGCCCCTGGTTCTCAACCGTGGTATCAATACGCACATTGTCATAGAGCCAGGGCTGGTAAATCATGTACGTATAGGTATCGGTCTCATTGATCTCGAAGCGCAGGCGGCTGTTGATGGTCTTAGCGGTGAAAGCATCGTCATCGCCCAGCGCCACAAACCAGCCCCAGTCTGACATATCATCATCGAACTCTGTGTAGTAGAAGAAGTCACCCGAGCCGCTGGGTGAAGGGTTGACAATGGTGGTTCCAGAGCCGGTGCCGGGGTCAGAAGGTGATTCGGTTTCGGTGCCCGGGTCAAAAACGAAGGCTGTGCTCAGCTCGCGCCCGTTGATCTGGCCGGTGAGGACTTCGCCGGAGGCCCAGCGCAGGACCTCAACATTCAAGGTATCGGTGGGCTGGTGGCTGCGGAGAATGTCGCAGTAATCCGCCATCGTACCATCGGTCGCCAGCACCAGGTTCTCGAGCATGGTGACAATATCACCGGCCTGGATCCCCGCTTTATCCGCCGGAGAGCCCGACTGGACCGAAGAAACCCAGATGCCGGTCAGCGTACCGTCTTCAGTGTACACAGCCTGGCCGTTGATACCGATGGTGTCAACGTTCCTGCCGCCGCGCAGATCATCGATGATTCGCAGAGCAATATCCTTCGAAATACCATAAGCCTGGCGAGTGCTGCTGTTACCTGCATAATGGATGCCAATAACTTTTCCATTAGGATCGATGACCGGACCGCCCGAATTGCCGGGATTGGTGGTCGCATCGTATTCGATGACAGAATCGACCGAGGCCCAGGATGACTCACCCGATGCTTTCGCTTTGGAGATCACGCCGCGGGTCAGCGTATATTCCGGATCGCCCAGAGGGAACCCGGCGACATAAACATCCATGCCCACATCGACTGTGCCCTGATACCAGTCGAGATATTCATAGCCATCACCATCAATGTCAATGACCGCCAGATCGGAGCACTCGGAAACTCCCAGCACCCGCGCATTGCGAGGTTCATCTTCTCCGCCCACCCATACTTTGAGCAGCGCGGCTCCGGTGACGACATGGTTGTTCGTAATGGCAATACCCTCAGGATCAATAATAAAGCCCGAACCGCGGCCGGCGCCGTTCAGCACCAGACCGAACTCGGGATCAATAAAAGTCCCCTGGGATTCGATTTGAATAACTGCTTTCCTGACATCCTGCAGGGTCGCTACTGCGCCAGGAGCGGCTGCCTCTTCAGTTGGTTCAACCTGTGCTTCTTCTGTCGGCTCTTCTACCTGGACTTCTTCGGTTGGAACCGCGGGCTCCTCGGTGGATGTGCTGCCTGAACCGAAGCTGCAGGCCATACTCACCAGCATGACCAGAAGCAGCAGGAAAACCACCGGTTTGAATACTTTTGTGCTCATCGCATCTTCTCCTTCAGACAATCATGTATGGGTGTGATGTTTATTCTCACGTGCTATAAATCAGAAATCGGAGAAATTCGCCTCAGTTTACCATAATTCTTATGTTGATTTAATTATTTTCCAACCCTTATCGGTCCCTCTCCTTCTGGGAGCTTCCCATCGCCCAAAGCAGCCAAATTCAATCTTCTTCACGTTTATACACCAGCCATGTCCCCCAAACGTTACGAAGACTGTTACGAGGAAAAGAGCAAGAAAATTGGTAAAGGGGGAAAAAACCGGCGATGGTAACGTTAAGAGGTAGCGGCTAAAATTTTTTTGGTGGTATTAAAAGCAAGGGGGGGAAGATTAGAACGCGAGAAAAAGGCTGCCCGGTCAACATCATCGGCAGCCTTTAACTGACCTGAAACAGGCTCAGCCCTGTAGAAGATAACCAGATGCGCTCCCCGGGCATGTTCCTGACCGGAAAGCACATCGAGCAGAGAGGTCACCCGGACCTGTAAACCTGTTTCCTCCAGGCATTCTCTCTGCGCGGCCTCTACCGGGTCTTCGCCGGCATCCATAAAACCAGCCGGGAGAGTCCACAGGCCGCGCTGGGGATCGTTGTTCCTGCGCACGAGCAGTACCTGATCGCCGCGTTCGATGAGCACAGCAACGGCGACCTTTGGATCGGCAAAATAGATCCATCCGCAGGCAGGACAAATCGGGCGCAGTTTGCCAAAGCGCTTTTCTTCAACGACAGCTGTCCCGCACTGGGGACAAAACCTTATTACATCGGCGAGCATCAGCTCATGGTCCTGCGAAGGATGAGGGCAATTGCGCCGGCCAGCAGGGCGGCAATCGCCAGTCCAATTTCGATGATTCGCACCGTTTGCGGAGTGATGGACGGAACCTGGTCAGGAGCAGCAGCTGTATCTGTAAAACCTCTGTCATTGGGAGCAGGCTGCTGAAGCTGGCTGTCTGGCGGTTCAGCCGGCGCTTCCATTGTATCAAATTCTGGTTCACTGGTACCACTGGCTGTTTCTGGCGCTGGCAGTGCTGCGAGGGTTTCTTCAGCGGGGGTTTTCTCTACAGGCAAGCTGAAACTTTCCACTTCACCCCCGGAATCTTCCATCTCGCCTGCTGCAGGAACAGCTTCAAAAAGGCGCGCATCCTCTTCAACCTCTGGAGCAGCGCCGGGCGCGGCTTCCATTGCAATGATCTGTGGGTCCTGGGGTTGAATCGTATAAATTGGGGCACCGGTAAAGAGATCACCGATCAGAACAAACACCAGCAAAATGGCCGCAAAAGCAGAGGCAAAGCGGAAGAACGGATAGGCACGCGACACAGGTGCCGGCCGCTTTTGCCCGACCATCTCCGGAGTCAGCGTGAAATTGCGCGGAGCGCGCAGAAGCGGCTGGCTGCGCAGGATGAGGCGGGTACGCCGCAGATCTTCGAGTGCCGAACGCAGTTCAGGGAATCGCTCCAGGCTGCTCTCTAACTTCGCTTGCTCTCTGGGGCTTAGTTCTCTATCGAGGTAGGCCGATAAGGCTTCCCATTCTCGAGGGGAAATTTGTCTCGTCATGGTTATTAACTCTCATCTACCAGACGAAGCGAGGCCGGTAAAAGTTCCCAATAGCCCTGCAAACAATCTCGTAAGCGCAGACGCGCCCTGGCCAGGCGGCTCTTGACGGTGCCCAGTGGTTTCCCCATCGACTGGGCAGCTTCGGCATAATCTAACCCGTGCATATCAACCAGCACAACAACGGAACGAAACTCTTCAGGCAGTTCCCCTAAACACCGCTGCAGCGCCCTGCCCAGTTCATCGCGTTCCGCCACCTCTTCGGGCGTTTCGCCAGGGTCCGCCAGCCAGCGTGGGGACTCGATTTCATCATCATCCTCGTCCAGGGGCTCCAGTGGAGTTGTTGGACGGCGCTTCAGGCGCCGCAGTTCATCATAACTGGCATTTGTAACGATGCGCAGCAGCCAGGCCTTGAAAGAACCACCGCGATACGAATCAATCTTCCGGTAGGCTGAAATAAAAGCCTCCTGGGTAATATCCTCGGCAGCCTCTGCCTCACCCATCATCCGGTACGCCTGGCTGAAGACCAGATCCTGATAGGCCAGAACCAGACGATTGAACGCATCCAGGTCCCCCTGCTGCGCACTGGCGATCAATGCGCTCTCATCCATTTTGGTAACTCTTTCTCATCGTAAGCAGCCAGAACAGGCTGCGCCAGAGCAGAATGCCGAGTGCACCAAAACCGCCCAGCACCAGGACAAAGAGCGGCAGAACAGGAGCATTGAGCATCACTCCGCGCAGCCAGGCAGCAAAGGGCGCGGCAAGGATCATTGTCAGAAAAGGCTTCCACAGCTGGCGCGGATCACTGACACTGTCCATATCAAAAGCCCCGGAGATGGAAGCTGCAAAAAACCAGGCAGCCACCAGTGGAAGGAAGGTGGTCAGCATACGCGCCCCTGCTGTTCCGACGGTGCCGTGGCTGGCAAACCCAAACAGGGTGACAATTGCCAGTGCCAGTACATCCCCCAGCATTAAAGCAATTTGCTTTGAAGATATTTCTCTCATTTTCATCTGCGCCATAATCGTAACGCAAAGGAGAAAAAGGGGCAAGGGATTCTATTGTGCAGTCGGGCACGGAAATCAAAAGCGGGATGACAGGGTCATCCCGCCTCTATTTCTGCGGTTGTCGAGGAAGAATGATTACGCGGAGAGCGGAATCACCTCAGCGGACTGCTCAAAAACCGGCCGGGTGGGAAGCGCCCCCTGCATGGACCAGGGACCTGTCCAGGTGATCTGCACCGGCAGGATGCGGCCGCGCAGGTTCTCACTGGATTCAACAAATACCAGTTTATTAGTGGGGGTGCGGCCGCGCCAGCGCCCGCGCACCTTATCTTCAAACAACACTTCCACCGTCTGTCCCAGGTAGCGCGCATTGATTTCTGCGGCGATGCCTTCCTGCAGTTCCTCCAGCGCTCTGAAGCGGCGCCACTTCTCCTCTTCGGTCACGTCATCACCAAGCCGCCGTGCCGCCACCGTACCGGGGCGGGTGGAATAGCGAGCCAGATGGGCGACGTCCAGTTTTAATTCGGCCAGCAGGTCATAGGTGCGCTGGAACTGCTCGCTGGTCTCTCCAGGGAATCCGACGATGATGTCTGTGGCGATCGACACTCCCGGTATCCGCTGGCGGATGCGCTCGATCAGGCGGCGGTAATCATCGGCGGTGTAACCGCGCTTCATGTTTTCCAGCACCTGGTCGTCGCCGGCCTGTACAGGCACCTCAATGTGCGGCATTACTTTGGGAAGTTCTGCCACCGTATCCAGCAGTTCATCGGTCATCCAGTTGGGATGCGAGGTAAGGAAGCGAATTCGCTCCAGCCCATCCACCTCGTGGATGATGCGCAGCAGCGCAGCCAGATCAGGACCATCGGGGATATCCTTGCCGTAGCGGTCAACAATCTGCCCCAGCAGTGTAACCTCTTTTACGCCCTGCCTGACCAGTGAACGCACCTCTGCAACCACATCTCCCACCGGCCGGCTGCGCTCCACGCCTCGCCGGTAAGGAATGATGCAGAAAGTACAGGCATGCGAACAGCCCAGCACCACCGGGACATGCGTGGCGACCAGCTTTCCCCGTTCTTCGACGGGCAAGATCAGCTCGCCGTCCATGGCGGCAAAACGTGCTTCCGTCTCCTTCTGCTCCAGAGCGCGAGTCTCTCCCTGCGTGAGATGGGAAATCAGCGGACCTGGGTCTGACGGCGGAGAAAACACGTCGACATAAGGAAAGCGCTGTTTCAGGCGTTCATGCCCCTTCACACCGACCAGGCAGCCCATCAAATTGATCACCAGATCCGGGCGCTGTTCTTTTAACGGCCGCAGTGAAGACAGCCGGCCGTATGCCTTGTCCTCTGCGCTCTGGCGCACAACACAGGTATTTAATACAATGACATCCGCCTCTTCAGCCCGGCGCGTGGCACGGTACCCCATGCGCTCCAGGGCAGAAGCCACGCGCTGGGAATCGGCGACGTTCATCTGACAACCAGCAGTCCAAATATGATATTTCATGTCCGGTATTATATCTTAACGACAGCAGATGATCCTGAATTTTGCCTGTGCTCCGGCAGCCAGAACACGGAATGTTTGCTTCCCGTTTAAGGAGCTCCACAAAGGACATAGTATAACCGGAAGCAGGCTGCTGTGTATACAGCAAATCTAAAAGAAACTTAAGAAGTGTCCGGAAGCCCTTCATGCCAGGGGACCTGTCGTGATAACGATGTTACAATACCCGCCATGCACAAGAAAAGTGGACTTAAGCTCATGCTGCTGCCAGTGCTGATCGTGCTGGCCGTCATGCTCTACCAGCTGCCGCCCATCCACGAGCGGCTTTCCTGGCGAGTCGATTTTGCCCTTACTTATCTGCGCGGTTACATCCGGCCGGCATCTGCCATGCCCACGCCGCTGCCGCAGCCCCAGGTGCGCGTGACGCTTAATCCTCCCACACCATCGCCGACCATCCATCACACCCCTACCCTGGGACCCACAGC
>JAAYXE010000149.1 GCA_012516075.1 Chloroflexota bacterium
GGCCGGGACCCGGGGAATGGCGCTGGAAGCGGACCGGGAAACGGCGGTAACCCTGGTCCTGGCGGAGGGGGAGGCCCGGGCAATGACGATAACGACGACGACCGCCGGGGTCCGGGGAACGGGCCTGGCAGCGGGCCAGGGAACAGTGGGAATCCCGGTCCTGGCGGAGGTGGAGGCCCGGGCAATGACGATAATGACGACGACCGCGATCGGGGTCGAGGCAGAGACCGTGGAGGCGGCGGTGGCGGTCCAGGGCGTGGTCGAGGCCGCGGCAGATGATCACCAGCTCTGCCTGACACATAATGCAGGTTGATTAATTTCTACGGACATTGGTATTACACCTTTGCTCCACCTGCCGCCATCCTAACATAATCCTGTCTCGCAGCACAGATAACTCGAAAAACAGGTGCCCCCGGGCTTGAGTAAGACAGCCCGGGGATTGCTGCATTAATGCGCCGGTGAGTTGACAGTGCCCTCCCCTGCCAGGCTTCGCTGTGGATGCCCTGCTGTACAGCGCCCGACCACCAACCTCCTGCCATCACGCAGTGCGGATTGGCGTCTATTTCAGACAGCCATGTTTCGACAGTTTTCACACCTGCCGCCGGAGACAAGCATTTATTGCCCCGGGTTGAACAGGGTATAATGAAAGAAATAAAATATGCAGCCGGGCTGGCAGTTCCGCAGCCGCGCTGCAACCACCAGATGACCTGGTATTATCCACTCTCACCAGCAGTTCCAGAGAACAAGGAAGAGGTCTACCCGGAATAATAATATCGACTGGGAGGTTATCATCGTCAATGCGTCTGAACCCGATGTCCATCATCAACAGTCGTCTCGGAATGGGCGTCGCACTGGGCCTGGGCCGCAGCGTACCACGGCGCTACGGTTATAAAGTCGCCTACTGGATTGCAGACCGGATCAGTTCACAAAAAAACTGGCCGATGGTACGTGCGGTTCGTCTCAACCAGTGGGTGGTCAGCGGAGGTACATCAGAGGACCTGGACAAGGCTGTACGCGCAGCTTTCCGGCACAACGCACACTGTTTATATGACCTGTACCGCAATCTGGGGTCGCCTGAACGCGCTGGTGAACTGATTCACTTCACTCCCCAGACCGACCGTATGATCGAACAGAGCATCCGGCGCACACAGGGGCAGATGATTGTCGGCGTTCACATGAGCAGTTTTGATATGACCATGCAGAATGCCGCCTGCCGGGGACTGCAGGCACAGGCCATTACGATTGCCAATCCCACCGGGGGATATGTGTGGCAGAATCATCTGCGCAAGCGGGTGGGCATTGATATCACTCCCGCATCCAAAGCAGCGATCCGCAAGGCACAGGAGCGTTTGCTGGCCGGCGGCACGGTGATGACCGGGATCGACCGGCCGATTGCCGATACTCGCTACCGCCCACGCTTCTTCGGCCGCCCGGCCTCCCTGCCGGTGGTTCACGTCCAGCTTGCACTCAAAACCAACGTGCCAGTGTATGTTGTTGCGGCAATTATGCGACCCGACCACACCTACGAAATTCACACCTCCGAGCCGATTGAGATGCAGCGCTACAAAGACCGCGAGACTGAGTTGATCGAAAACGCTGAGACCATCCTCAAGATTGCGGAAGACTACATTCGCATGGCTCCCGTTCAGTGGTCGATGTTTTATCCTGTATGGCCGGAAGTAGAAAATGAGGTCCCTTAACGTCCGTACAGCTAAACCAGGTTCAAGGAGACATCGCATGCGCGATATCAAGTCCCATCAAAGGGTAAACGAAATCCTGTTAGCCCCGCTCGAGAGACCTGCCCTCCAATGGTTTGCTGCACACATGCCAGCGTGGATCAACTCAGATATTCTCACCGCGATTGGTCTGCTGGGTTCCGTCATTATCTTCTTCAGCTACTGGTTGACCAATATCGATAAAAACTTCCTCTGGCTGGCCAGCCTGGGATTTGTAATCAACTGGTTTGGCGACAGTATGGACGGCACGCTGGCGCGCTATCGCAACGCACAGCGTCCGCGATATGGTTTTTTCGTTGACCACACTTTTGATTCCCTCAGCCAGGTCCTGGTGTTTATGGGTCTCGGCCTCTCGCCCTATGTGCGCTTCGAGGTCGCCAGCCTGGCGCTGACCGGTTACCTCTTGATGTCGATCCTGGTATACGTGCGTACCTGCGTCAACGGGGTATTCAAAATTTCCTACCTGGGGATCGGTCCAACAGAACTGCGCCTGATCGCAATTCTCACCAACACCATCGTCTATTTCACCGGTAACCTGGTCATCCGGTTCTCCTGGGGCTCGATCGCGCTTTTTGACATGATTGGAACAGCAGCCGCGATCCTGTTAATCGGCGCCTTCATCGTTTCCACCCTGCGGCAGGCAAACGAACTGTCCAAGCAGGAACAGCCCTGATTCCCACGGGAGACCAGCATCCCACCGACATGAATCAATGGAATCAAACGCACCGCCGCATCCTGCTTGGGGTCATCATTTTTATTGCCCTGATTGGCGCCGTTGTGGCGCTCTCCGAACGTGAACAGCTCACCAGGGTCCTGAACGAGGCCAATCCCGCGAGTCTGTTCGGGGCGGTGCTTACCACGATGGTTTCTTTTATCGCCACAAGCATCGCCTTTTCGATCATCGCCCGTATGCTCGGTGTCCCCATGAACCACCGCGATCTTTCGATGATCGGTTTTGTCAGCCTGGTGTTGAATCACGTCGTTTCCAGCGGCGGGCTGGCAGGTTACTCCCTGCGCTTAATCTTCATGCAGGCCAACGGCGCGAAGGCGGAACAGGTGATCGCCACTTCGGTGCTGCACTTCTACCTTACCTCGCTGGTGATGCTCACCATGGTGCCGGTCTGCACGACCTACCTGCTGCTCAACGCCAGCGTCTCCCGGGGGATCTCCATTGCCCTGATGGTCATCACCGCGCTTCTGGTGATTGGCGCTGTGCTGGCCGGAGTGCTGCTCTCCGCCCGCTCATCACGCTATCCAGTCCTGCGCCTGGTGCGCAGAATTGTGCACCTGGTGACCCGGCGTGATATCGGCGAGCGCTTGCAGCAGTTTGACGAGAACTTATCATACGGCGCGCGGGTGCTGCGCACACGACCGGCCACCTTCGCCACCATCATCCTGCTGGTGACGATCGACTGGGCGGCCAGTGTGGCGACTTTAGGTTTCTGCTTCTCAGCTCTGGGAACGAGTGTCGGTCCCGGAGACCTGTTAACGGGGTTTGTGATCGGCACTGTAGCCGGTGCGTTGTCCATGATCCCGGGCGGTATGGGTGTGCTGGAAGGTTCCATGGCCGGGATCTTCGCCCTGCTGGGGTACTCCTTCCAGCGCGCGGTCCTTTCCTCGATCCTTTTCAGGGGGATGTTTTACTTTCTCCCTTACTTTATCAGCCTGGCGTTCTACAGCCGGCTTATCCGGCGGTCCGGGCTGACTGCGAACTCTGCTCAGGATTAATATTTGCCAGGTTTACAACTTACCAAGGTGAGGTGAAGGGTGCGCATTCTGATGCTCAGCCACGGATACCCGCCCACCATCAGCGGGGTGACACTGGTCGTGCAGAAATTGTCCCGCGCCATGGTCCGGCGCGGGCACACGGTGCGAGTGATCACCGCCAGCGAACGCCGTACACCATACCGCACCATAGATCAGGGGGTTGAATTGATCCGGATCCGGGGAGGCAGAAACCCTTTCTGGTCCGAGGGGCCCTTTCCCTGGGTCAGCCGGCGCGAACTGGATGACCTGATCACTGACTTCCAACCGGAGATCATCCACACGCATGAAAATGTGTTCCTGAGCACCCAGCTCTTACGCATGCGGCAGCGCCTGAAGATGCCGCTGGTCTCCTCCTGTTATTTTTTGCCCCGCTATGTCACTCACTACATACGCCTGGGGCCAGTAAGGCAGGCGCTCCAGCAGCTCATCTGGACCTACATCATCCGCAACCTGAACAGCTACGACCATGTGATCTTCTCCACGCACAGCCAGGAACAGGACTACCTTCAGCACGGGCTGAAAGTCCCCACCACCGTCATCTCCAACGGAGTGGATACCAGCCGCTACATGCCCGCCAACGGTCACACCGATACCATCGAGCGGCGCTATCAGCTGCCTGCTGGAAAGCGCATCCTGTTTGTCGGCCGCCTGATGCCCGATAAGCGCATCGACCTGCTGGTAAAGGCAATGAATTACATCCCAGCTGAAGTCAACGCGCATTTGCTGGTCGTCGGGCGCGGCAGCGAAAAGCAGGCGCTGCAGGAACTGGCTAACAGCAGCGGACTGCAGGACCGCGTCCATCTTCTCGGCTTCATACCCGAACAGGACCTGCCCGCCCTGTACCGCAGGGTCGATGTATTTGCCATCGCCTCCATCTGTGAGGTGCAGAGCATCCCCACCCTGCAGGCGCTGGTCAGCGGGCTGCCGGTCGTTGGAGTGAACGCCGCTGCGCTGCCCGAGCTCATCCGGGATGGCGTCAACGGCCGCCTGGTTCCACCCGACAATCCACAGCTGGTTGCTGAAGCGCTCACCTCGATCCTGACAGACGCTGATCTGAGGAGCCGCTTCGGGCAGGCGAGCCTGGATATTGGCCGTGCACACGCCGAGCAGTACACCATTCAGGCCTATGAAGCCTTCTATCAGGGTCTGCTGACCTGAGACCTGTCAACTCCCTGATCTTTACAATAATGATAAGTGCGGCGCTGTAATGACCGCGAATCCCCCCCTTTCGGTTATGATACGCAGACGGGCCCATTACCGTGTAAAAAAATGGAGACGGAGCCAGCCTGCCGGCAACCGTCAGGCTGAGATGACTCGCATCGAAATGACTGACAGAGAATCCATCCTGGTTATTGATGACAGCGTCGATATCGTCCGCTTCGTACAGGAGGTAGCCTTACCAGCCGAGCGCTACAATGTGCTTACCGCGCCCAACGGTGAGGACGGGTTCAAACTCGCCACATCCCAGCCGGTAGACCTGATCCTGCTGGATATGAGCATGCCGCGCATGAACGGGCTGCAGGTGCTGCAGGCGCTGCGCCAGGCGGATAACCAGGTCCCGGTGATTTTTATGACGATGTACGGCTCCGAAAATCTGGCCGTGGAGGCGTTCCGCCTGGGGGTAAGGGACTATCTCTCCAAACCTTTCACCATTGAGGAAATCCAGGCCACGGTCGACCGAGCGCTGCGAGAAACCCGCCTGCTGCGCGAGAAGGCGGAACTGGAACGCAACCTGATCGCAGCGCAAACCGTTCAGGAGACCGTCGTCACCCTGTCTCACTATATCAACAACCAGCTCATGGTCCTGGAGAGCGGGGTCACCCTGCTGGAGGAAGGCCTGCAGAAGCAGGAACCGCAGGATAAAAACCTGCTAAAAATCGTCGCCCGCTGTCAGTCCGGGATCCAGAACATTGAGAAGGTAATGACGGTGCTGCGCCAGGTCACCGATGTGCGCTACCGCTCCTACGCCGGCAGGACGCAGATGATCGATATCGAAGCGGCGCTGAAGAAAGAGATGCAGCGCCCGGAACAGGCTTCACCGCCGCCCTGGCCGGCTGGGCCGGCGCGCACCTCGCACGACGAGCGCACCCGTCCTGTACAGCGAGTCAATAACCTCAAAACCCGCCCCGGTCAATGACCGGGGCGTTTTAATTCTTCTGACTGCTGTTCACCTGCCTGTTAAATTACCTCACCTGAGTAGATATCCGATGATCTGGTATATCGCAGGATTGAAAAATACTCATCCACTTTTAAGCCAAACCGCATGAAAATTATGCAAATTTCAGGACGCTGCCAGATATAATGAGAATATGACAGCCGCTCTTCAACTGCAAGACGTCAAAAAGCGCCACATCGCCCTGCCTCAGGATCACGGATCCTGGGTTTTCCTGATCAGCCCGCTCCTCATCGGTCTCTTCGCGGGTGGGGGATGGACCGCGGCGACGCCTTTCCTGATTCTGGGCGCTTTCAGCGCTTTCATCATGCGCCAGCCGGTGACGATTGCGGTCAAAGTCCTCTCCGGGCGCCGCTCACGCCGTGAGCTGGCCGCCGCAGTTTTCTGGATCGGGGCTTACGGCGTCCTGGCCCTGATCTCTCTGGCCGGGCTGATCCTCAACGGTTACGCCTATCTGCTCTACCTGGTGATCCCCGGCGTGCCGGTTTTCGCCTGGCATCTGCTGCTGGTCAGCCGGCGCGCAGAACGGCGCCAGCTCGGCGTGGAACTGGTGGGCAGCGGAGTGCTCGCCCTGGCAGCACCGGCGGCTTACTGGGTTGGACGCGGGGGAATGGACCCTGCCGGCTGGTGGCTGTTTGCCCTGTCCTGGCTTCAGTCGGCAGCATCGATCATCTACGCCTATCTGCGCCTCGAACAGCGCGTGCTGAGCACCGTACCCGAACTGCCCGAACGGCTGGCGATGGGCCGCCGTGCGCTGCTGTACGCCTTGTTCAACCTTCTGGCAGTGCTGGGCCTCTCGCTCGCCGGCCTGTTCCCGCCGCTGCTGCCGCTGCCCTTTGCCCTGCAGTTCGCCGAAACCCTGTACGGCACCCTGCGCCCCGCCGTGGGCTACAAACCGACCGCTATCGGCATTCGCCAGCTCATCGTCAGCTCCATTTTCACCCTGATGTTCATCATCACCTGGAATTTGTAAAACCCGGGCAGGATCCTTTTAACCGCCCGACTTCATGCAGCATTTAATGCGGTTGTTTTAAGACTTATCGTTTTTGTTACGAATTCTTTATTGCAAATTCTCCTTGCGAAGTCCGAAAATTGTTGTAAAATCCATAGAAGAACACAACCGGTCCCCCCGGAATCAGATGAGTATGGAGGAATTATTTATGTCCGAGTACACCCCGTCTGACGTGACCAGTGACGATAAATTATGGGCGGCACTGGCATATATTTTTACCCCGCTGATCCCCATCATTATCCTCCTGCTGGAAGATAAGAAGAACCGCGCTTATATCCGTGCCCACAACGCACAGGCGCTGGCCTGGGGAGTTGTTTTTTACATCATCGTCACCATCACGAGCCCCTTCGTAATCGGGTTGTGCATCTGGCCGGTTGGCTTCCTTCTTCAGCTTTACTGGGCATATAAAGCGTACCAGGGCGAACTGGTCAATATCCCCGTTCTGACGGACTTCGTTCGCAATCAGGGCTGGGCCTGAACTCCGCACCTGGAGCAAAAATAAAAAAACCCCGTTTTCCCGGCTGTTCCTCCAGGACGCTCTCGAAAACGGGGTTTCCTGATTCTCACCCTTTTGACCAGGGGGCACGAAAGGGTGTTGGACTGAATCCACTCTCTCATTTGGTGCAACCAGCGCGGGCTGCAGGCGTATATAGGTATGAAGTCCGTTCATGATACCGATAAAAGGAGGTAATCCCATGGCTTATACGCCGAATGAACCGGATCGAGATCCGGAAGAGCGAGACCCGCAGTTCGAACCTGCGTATGAAAGCGAAAACCAGCCCGAACCCGAACCCATCAGCTCGCCTGAACCGGAAGAGGAACCGCTGATCACCCCGTCCCCGGAACCCGAAGCCGAACCAGCCATCACACCAGAACCGGGATCCGAGCCGGCCGGGGTTGAACCCGGAGTTGTGGAGACCACACCAGCAGAAGCAGAGCCGCCTCGCAGTGAGGCGCCGTCTGCCGGTGCAGTTCCCCCCAGGGAGTTCCCGCCGCACCCGACAGCAAGCACGCTCTCCCCTTCTGACGAACGCACCTGGGCCATGCTCGCCCATCTGAGCGTGCTGGCCAACCTGTTCACCGGCTTCCTGGGCCCGGTCGCAGCGCTGGTGATCTATCTGGTCTACAAAGACCGCTCACGATATGTTGCCAACCAGTCCATGCAGTCCTTCATCTTTCAGATGGTATTCTGGATCGGTGGTGGGGTGGCGATCGGCCTGCTCTGGACGATCGTCGGCGCGCTCTCGGCCGTGCTCATCGGTATCCTGTGTATACCGTTCGCTGTGCTGGCGACCATCCCCCTGGCCCTGGCGCCGATTGTCGCCCTGGTTTACGGCGTGTTCGCGGCGATCGAAACCAGCCAGGGCAAACCCTTCAAGTACTGGCTTGTGGGTGACTGGGTTCGTGACGAGCTGATCTGATAGGAACAGATCTTCCGCTCAGAACTTGACTTTTGAGATACAAAAATTTAGAATCAGGAAGGCCTTCCGGAGAGCGATTCTTCGCAGGGAATTAAAATCCAGTGGAAGCAGAGGAGAGACCCGGTTTCCCGGGCACCGAAGGGGCAAGCCTGAATGAAATGCGACAGGCGAATCTCTCAGGTAAAAGGGACTCTGTTTTCATCCACCTCTGGAGAAGCCGGCCTTCCGACCGGCGCCGAAGGGGCAAGCGCTGAACCCAGCGCGAATCTCTCAGGTCAGTAACAGGGGCGCACGCTGTTTTTGCGTGCGCCCTTCTCGTTCCGGGTTACGGCCCGACCCTAACCTTCCTCATCCCACCACTTTATAAGGAGAACGAACGTGAAAATCCCGACCGAACTCAAATACACAAAAAACGACGAGTGGATTAGAGTTGAGGGGAATATCGGCACTGTTGGCATTACCGACTACGCTCAGGACCAGCTCTCCGACATTGTATACGTCGAGATCATCGTCAGCGAGGGCGATGTCGTCAAGCAGGGTGATGCCTGCGCTACCCTCGAATCGGTCAAAGCCGCTGCGGATGTGTATATGCCGGTCAGTGGGAAGATCATTGCGGTCAATGAAGAGCTTCCCGACACGCCTGAAGTCGTCAACAGCGATCCTTACGGGAAGGCCTGGATGGTGCGCGTCGAATTAAGCGACCCATCCGAACTGGATAAACTGTTCACCGCTGCAGACTACGAAGCGCTCATTCAGGAAAAGGAATAGGTTTACCGGTCTTCTCCAGGAGCGGTTGACGGGCGGGGCAGTTAATCCGTGCCCTGCCTCTCCTGGTCCTGCCCGCCTGCTGGTTGATCGAACCACAGATAGGAGACAGTATGTTTATCCCTCATACGAAAGAAGATCGGGAGGAGATGCTGAGCACCATCGGCGTTGAACGATTGGAGGATCTCTTCAACGATGTCCCCGCCGAACACCGCTTCCCCACCCTGAACCTGCCCCCACAGCTCACCGAAATGGAGGCCATCGCCGAGCTGCAGAGCCTGGCCGAAGCCAATGAGACCACGCGCGACCTGGTGTCTTTCCTGGGGGCCGGCGCTTATAACCACTACATCCCCGCGGCCGTGGACGCCATCCTGCGGCGCGGCGAATTCTTCACCGCTTACACCCCCTACCAGCCGGAGATCTCCCAGGGCACCCTGCGGGCGATCTTCGATTACCAG
This sequence comes from Chloroflexota bacterium, assembly GCA_012516075.1. Lineage (GTDB taxonomy): Bacteria > Chloroflexota > Anaerolineae > Anaerolineales > UBA4823 > JAAYXE01. Next base: position 9,333 of record JAAYXE010000149.1, read on the forward strand.
AGTCTGATCACCGCTCTGACCGGCATGGATGTCTCCAATGCCTCACACTACGACGGCGCTACCGCAGTAGCCGAGGCTGTCGCCATGGCGAACGCCTACTTCCGCGGCAAGCGGGGAAAGGTGATCCTTTCACCAGCGCTTCATCCCATGTACCGTGAGACGGTGCGGACCTACAATCCGGGAGACACCCTCACCTTCACAGGAGACGAGAGCTTCGATCCTGCTGCCGGTCCGGAGACGCTACTGCCCCTGATCGACCTCGATACCGCGCTCGTCATCGTGCAGTACCCCGATTTCTTCGGCCGTATTTACGATTACAGCGCCCTGGCAAAAGCCGTGCACGAGGCCGGCGCCCTGCTGGCCGTCGCCGTCAACCCGCTTTCGCTGGGCCTGCTGCGCCCGCCCGGAGATTTCGGCGCAGATATCGTTGTCGGCGAAGGCCAGCCGCTGGGCATTCCGCTTTCGTACGGCGGTCCCTACCTGGGCATCTTCGCCACCCGCAAAGAATATGTCCGCAAGATGGCTGGCCGCCTGGTCGGAGAGACGGTGGACAGCCGCGGCCAGCGCGCCTATGTGCTCACCCTCACCGCCCGCGAACAGCACATCCGCCGGGAAAAGGCCACCTCAAATATCTGCACCAACCAGGGGCTGATGGCGCTGGCCAGCACCGTCTATCTCAGCCTGCTGGGTAAGCACGGCCTGCGCCAGGTCGCCGAGCTGTGCTATCACAAAGCACATTACGCTGCCAGCCGCATCGCCAGCCTGCCGGGCTTCAAAGTCTGGAACCACGCACCCTTCTTCCACGAGTTTGTGGTGCGCTGCCCCATCCCGGCCGAGCAGGTCAGTGCACTGCTGCTTGACCAGGGCATCCTGGCGGGCTACCAGCTCGCTCGCGATTACCCCGAACTGGAAAACCACCTGCTGCTGGCGGTGACCGAGATGAACACGCGCGAAGAGATCGACTTTCTGGTTGATTCACTGGCGGAGGTGTCTGATGATTGAACCCTTGCTCTGTGAACTGTCTGTACCCGGCCGCCGGGGTTTCCGCTTTCCCGATCCGGATGTGCCCCTGGCCGAACTGCCGGCGGAGTTCACCCGTCAGGATCTGCCCCTGCCAGAACTCTCCGAAGTCGATGTTGTGCGCCACTTCACCCGCCTGTCGCAGCTCAACTACAGCATCGATACCGGCTTCTACCCGCTGGGCTCCTGCACCATGAAATACAACCCCCGGATCAATGAGGAGACCGCGAGGCTGCCCGGGTTTGCTCACATCCACCCCCTGCAGCCTGAAGAAACGGTACAGGGTGCGCTGCTGCTGATGTACGAGCTGCAGGAGCTGCTTAAGGAGATTGGCGGGTTTGCTGGGGTCACCCTGCAGCCGGCCGCTGGCGCACACGGCGAGCTGACCGGTGTGCTCATCATTCGCGCTTACCACCATTCGCGCGGCGATACAAAGCGCACGAAGATTCTCATCCCCGACTCGGCCCACGGCACCAATCCGGCTACATCGGCGATGAGCGGCATGCAGGTGGTCACCCTGCCTTCCGACGCGCGCGGCAACGTGGACCTGCAGGCACTGCAGGCCGAATGCGACGACACCCTGGCCGGGTTGATGCTCACCAACCCCAACACCCTGGGGCTGTTCGACGAGCATCTGCAGGAGGTCATCGACTGCGTGCATTCGGCCGGCGGCCTGGTGTACGGCGATGGTGCCAACATGAACGCCCTGCTGGGCATCGCCCGCCCTGGCGATCTGGGTTTCGATATCCTGCACTACAACCTGCACAAGACCTTCTCCACCCCGCACGGCGGCGGCGGCCCGGGCTCAGGTCCGGTGGGCGTGGCAGCCCACCTGGTCGACTTCCTGCCCGGCCCGATCGCGGCCATCGTTGCCGAAGCGGAAGACGAAATGCCGCCTCTGTACGGCCTGGTGATGCCCGAGCGCAGCATCGGGCGGGTCAAGTCCTTCCACGGTCACTTTGGCATGTTCGTGCGCGCTTACACCTACATCCGCATGCACGGCTCAGAAGGGCTGCGAAAAGTCTCCGAGCACGCGGTGCTGAACGCCAACTACCTGATGAAGCGCCTGAAGGACACCTACCACCTGCCCTATGACCGCACCTGCATGCACGAGTTTGTCCTCGAAGGCCGCTTCCCGGATGCTCCAGATATCCACGCCCTCGACATCGCCAAGCGGCTGATGGACTACAACTTCCACCCGCCCACCAACTACTTCCCGCTGATCGTCCACGAGGCGCTGATGATCGAGCCGACAGAGAGCGAGAGCAAGCAAACCCTCGATGCCTTTGTCGATGCCCTGCTGCGCATTGCTGAAGAAGCGCGCACAAACCCAGAGCTGCTCAAGGCCGCGCCGCACAACACACCCTTCGGCCGGCTGGACGAAGTAAAGGCGGCGAAAGAGCTGGTCCTGTGCTGCGGAGTCGATGCATCCTACGCAGTGAGCGACCGGCAGACCGCCTGAGCCCATACGGGAGAACGCTTTATGCGCCTCCGGCGAAATACCCGGAGGCGCTTATTTTTTCACCATCACGATTCCCAACGCTGCCAGCCCTCACGAATCAGACAGCTGCATACGGTAAGTCGGCGATTCTAACGATAAAATGGTAAAATAATTCTCCGATACAAGGGAGCGAACAATTTGACAGATGACTGAAAACCAGGTTTTTACATTTTCTACCCCCCGCCCAACCGTGGAAGTGCATTTACCGGATGGGCGGGTAATTTCTGGGCCGCGCAACGCCCCGATCGGTGACTTTTTTAAGCTGCTGGAAAAAACAGACAACCTGCCCCCGATTGTTGGTGCCATCGTTAACGGCGAGCTGCGCGAGCTCACCTATCCGGTCAAAATGGATGTAGAAGCCCGGCCGGTAACCATGGGCGATGCCGACGGGATGCGGATCTACCGCCGTTCTCTCACCTTCTTACTGGAGATCGCTTTCGAAAGCCTCTTCCCCGACGGCATCCTCACCGTCGACCCTTCCGTTTCGTCCGGCGGTTATTACTGTCAGGTATCCGAAAGGCTGCCGCTCAGCCGGGAGGAGTTGAAGCAGCTCGAAGACCGTATGCGTGAGCTGGTCGAGGCGGATCTGCCTTTTGAGCGCCGCGAGGTTCCGCGCGATAAGGCCATTGAGCACTTCAAAGCCGAAGGGATGCTGGACAAGGTGCGCCTGCTCAGCCACCGCAAGAAGAACTATCTCACCCTGTATGAGCTGAACAGCCACCACGATTACCACCATGGCTACATGGTGCCATCCACGGGCTATCTGCGCTGGTTCAGCCTGCTGCCCACCGGCGATGGCTTTACGCTGCGCTTCCCGCGCCGCCATGCGCCTACAACCCTGCTGCCCATGCCAGACTATCCCAAGCTGCTGAACACCTTCCGCCAGTACGGCGACTGGCTGCGCCGCCTGGGGATCTCCAGTGTGGGCGCGCTGAACGATGCCATTCAGGAAAACCGCATCCGGGAGGTGATCCTGGTGTCTGAGGCGCTGCATGAGCAGCGCGTCACCGAAATCGCCTCGCAAATTGCCGAAAAACGCGATCAGGTGCGCATTGTGCTCATTGCCGGGCCGTCTTCCTCAGGGAAGACCACCTTTTCCAAACGCCTGGCCGTGCAGCTTCTCGCGTGTGGGGTCTCACCCTTCCCGATCGAGCTGGATAATTACTTCATCGACCGTGAGCTCACACCGCGCGACGAGAACGGGGATTACGACTTTGAATCGATTCAGGCGCTGAACACAGAGCGTCTTTCAGAGGATCTGCGCCGGTTGATCGCCGGCGAGAAGGTGCGCCTGCCGCGCTACAACTTCATCACCGGACACAGCGAGGAAGGCCAGGAGGTGCAGCTCTTATCGGGCGAGATCATCATCCTGGAAGGCATCCACGGGCTGAACCCGAGCCTGCTGCCCTCCATCCCCAGAGAGCTGACCTTCCGCATCTACGCCTCGGCGCTCACCCAGCTCAACCTGGACCGTCACAACCGGGTTTCAACCACCGACACACGCCTGATTCGCCGCATCACCCGCGATGCGCGCGAGCGGGGTTACAACGCTGCCATCACCCTGCAGCGCTGGGAATCCGTCCGCCGTGGGGAGAAGCGCTATATCTTCCCCTACCAGGAAAACGCTGACGCCCTCTTCAACTCTGCTCTGGCTTACGAGCTATCAGCGCTCAAGCCCATTGTCGAGCCGCTGCTGCGCCAGGTGCCCTACGGCACGCCCGAATATGTGGAAGCCAAGCGGCTGCTGGCATTCCTGGAATGGTTCCTTCCTATCCCCACCGACCTGATCCCCGATAACTCGATCCTGCGCGAGTTTATCGGTGAGAATATCCTGAAAGACTTCTCGCTGTGGCGCAACGGGATGACGGAATAAGCCCGCCTGGCCCTCAGGCTGTGGTACAATGACCGCCGGAGAAACGACGAATGGAGATGAAGATCCTGCCATAACCCCCTGATTGGGTGCTGTACCTTTACGGACCACGCAGGATTCACGCATCTGCATTCACAATAAGACATAAGACAATCTGGCCGGGGACAGCTGCCCCCGGCCTTTTATTTTTAACGAGGACCAACCATGCTTACGGTATCCAACCTCTCAAAATCCTACGGCGCCGAGACTATCCTCGAACGCATTTCCTTCAGCCTCAACCCCGGTGAGCGCCTGGCGCTGATCGGTCCAAACGGCTCCGGAAAAACCACGCTGCTGCGCATCCTGGCAGGAGAAGAACGCCCGGACAGCGGCAGCGTGTCCACCAGCCCCGCCGCCCTGCGGACAGGCTATCTGCCGCAGGGCCTGGAGCCCGGCCCGGAGGAAACCATTCATTCGTTCCTGAGCCGCATGACCGGTGATCTTTCAACGCTCTCGGTGCGCCTGGAAGAGCTGGCCCGCCTCCTTGCAGTGAATCCCAGCCGGGTCGACCTGCAGGAAGAATATGACATGATCCTGCTGCAGCTGGAAAGCGCGTCCGATGCTGCCCGCCGCCTGCCGGCGGTGCTCTCCGCCCTCGGACTGGACCACCTGCCAGAAGACACACCCGCCCGGTACCTGAGCGGCGGACAGAAGACTCGTCTGGTGCTCGCAGGGGTGCTGCTCTCCGACCCCCAGCTCCTGCTGCTCGATGAGCCGACCAACCACCTGGATCTGGAGATGCTGGCCTGGCTGGAGGAGTGGCTGCGCGGCTTTCGCGGGGCAGTGCTCTTCGTATCGCACGATCGCGCCTTCATCGATGCTGCAGCCACCGCGGTGCTCGAGCTCGATCCGAAAACACACACCACACGCGTTTTCACCGGGAATTACAGCACCTATCTGGAGGCGAAAGTGGCCGAGCGTGAGCGCCAGCAGCAGGCCTACGCCGACCAGCAGGAGGAGATCGCTCGCCTGCGCTCGGCGGCGGCGCGGGTGCGCGGCGATGCCGCCTTCAAACGCGGCGGAAAAGGTGATTCTGGAGATAAGTTTGCCAGGGGCTTCTTTGGCAACCGCAGCACAAAAGGCACGATCGGTAGGGCAAAGCATCTGGAACAGCGGCTGGAACGGCTGCTCACCGAAGAGCGCCTCGAAAAACCAGGGCAGGACTGGCAGATGAAGCTCGATTTTGGCGCAGTTCCGGAGTCCGGCCGCGATGTCGTCCTGTTAGAAGATCTGACCGTTGGTTACGGGGATCACGCGCTGCTGCACGATTTGAATCTGGTGGTGCGCGCCGGTTCGCGCCTGGTTCTCACCGGGCCCAACGGGAGCGGCAAGACCACCCTGCTGCGCACCATTGCCGGACGCATCCCGCCCCTCCGGGGTCGTGTGCGCCTGGGACCCAGCGTACGGGTGGGCTACATGGCCCAGGAACAGGAAAACCTGGACCCGGAGCTGGACGCCTTATCTACCCTGCTGCGTGAGGCCCCCTTCTCAGAGACCGCCGCACGCACCTTTCTGCACCGGTTTCTGTTCTCCGGGGACGAAGTCTTCCGGCCGGTGGGCGTGCTGTCTTACGGCGAGCGAGCCCGGCTCTCTCTGGCGCTGCTGGTCGCCCGGGGCTGCAATTTACTGCTTCTGGACGAACCCGTCAACCACCTGGATATCCCCTCGCGTGCCCGCTTCGAACAGGCCCTGGATACGTTTACAGGCACCGTCCTGGCCGTCGTCCATGACCGCTACTTTATCGACGGCTTCGCCTCCGCCATCTGGGAGGTCCGCAGCGGAACCATCCACGTCCACATCCCCCAGCCGGAGTTTTAACCCGTCTGGAGTCCCGACTTGAAAGCGGAGCATATCTGCCATTGAGCCAGAGCAGCCGCGCCCGCTCCACCGGTTGGGCAGATGGTGAGACCCTACCTGCACCGGAGCGGCCTCTGAACACCAGCATGTAGTAGGGGAATCCCTGATTGACCCGTTTCCAAAGCCCCCTAAGATAGAAAGTAATAGTCCAGACTATCCGCCGCGTTCACCTTTTGGAGGGAAAATCATGGCGATCGTCAAGGTAATCGAAGTTCTGGCCCAATCACCCACAAGCTGGGAAGATGCCACCCGAGAGGCGCTGAGGGAGGTCAGCAAGACCGTCCGCAATATCCAGACTCTGTATATCAAGGATTTCCAGGCCGTCGTTGACGAGCAGGGAGAGATCACTGCTTTCCGGGTGAACGCCAAAGTGTCGTTCATCGTCGAATCCGACCGCGACTGAACCAGCCGGCTCCGGTTTTCTCAGGCGGGAGACGTGAGGGGTTCCGGCCTGTGTTTTGCGCGCCATGCACACGCAGCGCACCGCTCTTCTGCTATAATGTTTCCGTTATTGACTATTCCCACCCAGCATCTGGAGGAACCACTCGATGTCTTCGTTACGATCTGATCGTGCTCGCCGCCGTGCAGCCCGCCGCCGCAACCAGCGCATCCTGTTGATCGTCATCCTGCTTGTGCTGCTGACAGCCGCCGGCTATCTGGTCTTTACTGCTCTCAATAACCGGCCTACAGCCAGCCAGGAAGCCCTTTCGGCGACCCCGGGTCCAGGTGCCACCACCACCTCATCCGGCCTGATCATCGAAACACTGGAGGCAGGCGAGGGTGAGGCGGCTGAGGTTGGCGACACCGTCAATGTGCACTACACCGGCTGGCTGGTCGACGGCACCCAGTTCGATTCTTCCGCCGGCCGCGATCCCCTGACCTTCACCCTGGGCCAGGGCAGCGTGATCTCCGGTTGGGAGGAAGGTGTGCGGGGCATGCAGGTGGGCGAAGTCCGCAAGCTGATCATCCCACCCGCCCTGGGTTACGGCGAGGGCGGCTACCCGCCGGTGATCCCCGGAAACGCTACCCTGATCTTCCGCGTGGAACTGGTGGGCATCCAGTAGCCCGGAACCCTGTATAGAACCCTACAGACCTGTAATTAGCCCTGAATCGAAAAGGCGGCTCACGTTTGTGAGCCGCCTCGTCATTGATCACGCCGCTCTATACCGCCGGCGCTGCTGCACGGGCCTTTATGGCGCGTTCCAGCACGCGGCCCAGGCGGGCGATGCCCTCCTCGATCTGTTCCGGCGTGGCGTTCGAGAAGTTCAACCGCATCGTGTTATGTCCGCCGCCGTTGGGGAAGAAGTTCTGCCCGGGCACAAAGGCCACCTTTTCTTCCACTGCCTGTTTGAACAGCTCGATGCTGTCGATCCATTCGGGCATCTTCACCCACAGGAACAGCCCTCCCTGCGGGCGTGTCCACTCCACCCCCGGCGGGAAGTAGCGTTCCAGGGCTGCGAGCATATGGTTCCGCCGCTCGCCGTACACCTTGCGAATGGTCTTGATATGCTCGTCGAGGAACCCGCCCTTCGAAACTTCGTAAGCCAGGATCTGTGCCAGAGTCGATGTGTGCAAATCGGCGCCCTGTTTGGCCTGCACCAGCCGGCTGATCACCTCCGGCGGAGCAATCACCCAGGCCACGCGCAGCCCGGGAGCCAGGATCTTCGAGAAGGTGCTCAGGTAAATCACATTACCGCTGTAGCAGTTCCCGCAGTTGCGCATTTTGCTGTCGAGCACCACCATCGCTGGCTGGTGTTCGCCTTCGTAGCGAAGCTGTCCGTAGGGGTCATCTTCGATGATGGGCACACCATACTCGTCGGCCAGGTCGATCAGCTTCTGGCGCCGCATCGCTGGCAGGGTCACGCCGGCCGGGTTGTGGAAATTGGGCAGCACATAGATAAATTTTGGTCCGCTGCGCAGGGCGCCCTCCAGCTCATCGGTGACCATGCCGTTCTCGTCCAGGGGCACGGTCACATATTCTGCGCCGTACACGTTCCACGACTGCATCGCGCCCAGATAGGTGGGCGACTCCACCAGAATGCGGTCGCCGCGGTTGATGAATACCTTGCCGATCAGATCCAGTGCCTGCTGTGAACCGGCTGTGATGAGGACGTTCTCCGGGGTCACCTCAATCCCGTAGCGTGCTGAGTGGCGCACGATCATCTCACGCAGCGGCTGGTAACCCTCTGTGGTGCCGTACTGCAGCGCCTGAGCCCCCATTTCGCTCAGCACCTTCACGCTGGCTTCGGAGAACTGCTGCACCGGAAAGACATCCGGTGCGGGCAGCCCTCCGGCGAAAGAGATAACATCGGGTTGTTCGGTCAGCTTGAGCAGTTCGCGAATGGCCGAGCTGGCCATGCGCTGGGTTCGCTGTGCATAGCGGTAATCCCAAAGCGTTTGCATTCTTTTCTCCTTTTCATTCGAAACTGGAAGCGGACCTTATAAAAAGCCAGTGGTCAGCCCAAAATATCAGGCTGACCACTGTTGATGAACCTCTTACCTCATAAAACGGCTGAGGACGGTTGCCGGCGTGGGAAGAATTCCCCTGTCGCCGACCTTCATCTCCGCAGGAGGTTTTCCGGTATTCTGTGGAGCACTCTGGAAGATGTAGAAAGATGTGCCCTCCTCGGCGTATTTCAATTCGACATAAGCCTGGCCGGTGAGGGTTCCGTCGCTGTCCACGGCGCAGCTCGTCACCCAGCCGATCACCCGCCCGCGCCGGTCGAGCACCGGGTCTCCGCTGTGCGCCATGCGTACACCTTTCTCATCGAAGCGGAAGCGCACGACCACGCCTTTGCGCTTCTTTTCGCGCTCGATGAAGGCTTCACGACCGATAAACCAGGGCTTGTAGGTTTTGACGTAGCTGCTGAAGCCGGCTTCGCCCACGCCCAGGTCGCGGTCGCCGCGCTGCTTCGAACCGGCACCCATCTCGTGGCCGTACAGCGGCAGGCCGGCCTCTGTGCGCAGCGAGTCGCGCGCTCCCAGTCCAACCGGCCGGACTCCGAACGGTTCACCGGCTTTCAACACAGCCTGGAAGAATTCCGCCGCCCGGTCGGGGTGGACGAACAATTCGAAGGCCATCTTTTCGCCTGTGTAGCCGGTGCGGGACACAATGAGATCGAAACCGCCGACCACAGCGTCGGTGAGCTGGGTGCGCTTCAAAGCCATGATGCGCCGGCGGTTTTCGTCATCCACACCCATGGCCAGCAGGATATCGCGCGACTTCGGCCCCTGCAGGGCAATGTCTACACGCATATCAGCGCCTTCACGCGGATCGCGCAGGTTGCGCAGCACCACGTTACGCCCGAAGGCACGCGTCCAGGGCCGCTTGTTGTCGACGCGCACCTTACCCTCTTTCACGGCGTTCAGCCAGGCCCAGTCCTTATCATCATTGGAGGCATTGACCACCACCAGGTACTTCTCGGGGCCGCGGCGGTAGACCAGCAGGTCGTCGATTACATTGGCGTCCGGATCGAGGAAGTGGGTGTACAGTGATTCGCCCACGCCCAGCGCGCTGACATCGTTGCCCACCACGCAGTCCAGGAACATGGCGGCGTCCTGTCCTTCAACCTGGTACACGCCCATGTGCGCCACGTCGAACAGGCCGGCTGCCTGGCGGACGGCCAGATGTTCTTCCATGACAGAGGTGTACCAGACGGGCATCTCCCAGCCGGCAAAGGGGATCAACTTCGCCCCCAGCGACCTGTGCAGATCGAACAGCGGAGTGCGTTTGAGCTCGCCTTCGCGGTCTTCCCAAATGAACTCCGGCAGCGGTTCAGTGCCATCCGCCGGAGGGGCAATGCATACGTAATAGGGTTTGGTCGCAGCAACCGGCTCCCCGCGGGCATCCGTCTGTGGGGCCGAAGCGACCGGCCGCACCCACACCGGGCCGGGCAGTTTACGCAGCGGGTCGTCATCGAAGCCCACGTAGCCATCCGAGAGATCCCGCAGCCAGGCGGTCGCCAGACCGGCTTTATCGGCAGGGAGGGTCAGGTGATAGGTGTCTGCGCTGACAGCTGTCAGCCAGCCGTCCACATCGCCCTGAGGGGTGAAGATCTTCGTCGGCTGGCTCTGCCCGGGCATCAGCGCTTCGACATCGCTGGCCACCGCAAAGGTCAGGAACTCGCGGGCGCGCTCGCCGCCAATCTCGTAAACGCCCCACTCTCCATCCGGTTTATCGGCGATACTGTAGAAGTGAGGGTAGCCGTGGCTGCCGGGTTCAAAGTCGATGCCCGCTTTATGCGCCAGCTCACTGATCCGCAGCTTCACGCGCTCCAGGGTTTCAAAGTCCACCCTGGCCCGCCGCAACGCGCCGCGCCGGCCTTCCATACTGAAGGGCGTGCAGGCTTTCAGCAGCTCGGCGATGCAGTCGGCCAGCTCAACCATATCGGCCTCTTTTAGGCCGCGCTGGGTCACCCAGGGCGTGCCCATGCGAATGCCCGATGGATCGCCCACTTTATCATCGCCCGGGATCGTGTTGCGGTTCACCACGATCCCGGCCAGATCCAGGATGCGCGCCGCCTGGTCGCCCGAGAGGCCGGTACCATCCGGACCGGTAACGCTGGAACAGTCCAGATTCATCAGGTGCGTGTTTGTACCGCCGTAAGGAATGCGAAAGCCCAGCTCTTTGAACCGTTCGGTGAAGGCGGCGCAGTTTTTCACAATCTGCTGCTGGAGCTGCTTGAACTGCGGTTCGGCAGCCAGCTTCAGCGCCACCGCAATCGCCAGGATAGAATTGACATGCGGGCCGCCCTGCTCGCCGGGGAACACCGCCCTGTCGATCTTCTTTGCCAGGGCCGGGTCTGTGGTAAGAATACACGCCCCGCGCGGTCCGCAGAGCGATTTGTGCGTGGTAAAGGTGATCACGTCTGCATAGCCCACCGGGGAAGGATAGACCCCACCAGCGACCAGTCCGGCGACGTGAGCGATGTCGGCGAACAGCAGCGCTCCTACGGAGTGCGCGATGTCACGGAAGCGCTTCCAATCTACCGCCCAGGGGTACGAAGAATAACCGGCGATGATAAATTTCGGCCGGTGCTCCTTCGCCAGAGCTTCCACCTGGTCATAATCGATCTGCCCGGTCTCGGGGTCGACCGTGTAAGATACCACGTTGTATAACTTGCCCGAGCGGTTCACTGGCGATCCATGCGAAAGATGGCCGCCGTGCAGCAGGCTCATCCCCATGATCGTGTCTCCCGGGTTGACCAGAGCATGGTAGACAGCATTGTTTGCCGGTCCTCCGGAAAGGGCCTGCACATTGACATAAATCTGATCGGCGCTCACCGTTTCGGTGGCAAACAGCTCTGCGCAGCGCCTTCTCGCCAGGGCTTCCACCAGGTCGGCGTATTCCACCCCTTTGTAGTAGCGCGGGTCAGAATAACGCCGGTAATGGGCCAGGCGGGCATCGTAGTCCAGGATCTCTTCCTGAGTCATCCAGCGGGTTTCCTCATCCGGATAGCCTTCTGCGTAGATATTCTGGAAAGCAGAAGACAGCGCTTCGCGCACGGCCAGGGGAGCCTGGCTCTCGCTGGGAATCAGGATCAGCTTGCGCGCCTGGCGCTCCGCCTCGAGCTCCGATAGCTCATAAACGGCGGGGTCCAGCTCGGCAAGCGTGCCGCGAAACAGGAAATCATTCATTAGGAACTCCTGTGAAAAGGGTGATGAGCTGCTGTTGGGCCAGGTTGACTGACAAATTCATTTTTATTTTAGCTGTGCGAGTCAGGTGGGTCAAGTGATGAATTACATGCTTTAACAATGCCGCGTTAAGGTAGGGGAATCCCTACAGCAGGGGTTGGGGATTCCCTACTTGAAATGGCCCTTAACATCCTGTAAGCTAGAAATGGATAGAGACAACCATAGGGGGAATTATTAGTGGTTGGAGGGAAGTGAATGATCAGGGGGACAGATGGGGGTTAGTGAAAAGAAGGATCATTATTCAGGTCCGCTGTCCAGGCGCAGATGACAGCGGATCTGGATTTTAACAGACATAATAGACATCAGATCCAAATCATACCCGAATGGTAGGGTTTTCCCTACCCGAAAGGTAGGGTATTCATGTATTGTTTTTCACCTTTCAGAGGTGTAAGATTTTAACCGGATAGAGACAACCGAGGTGGGAAACTTAAATGGTTGGTAGGGTTTTGGACGGGGGATAGCGAATTCCTTGGGGATGGGTCCGAAGTCTTTGAAGCAGTTCGAAGACTTCGGACCCAAAATTTTTAACCCTTCTCTTTGATTCACACCTAAACCGGATGGAACCGCTCTCCAGCCTCGATGCGCAGAGGCAGGTGATTTTCGCGCGGCGGCAGCGGGCAGGTCGCGTAGGGCGTGAAAGCGCAGGGCGGGTTGTAAGCACGGTTGAAATCGAGAATCACCGTTCCATTCTCTGGTCCAGGCGCCACCAGATAGCGCCCGGCGGGGTAGGTATCCTCCCCGCTGGTTTCATCACGGAAGATAATGAACAGGTCCCGGTCGCCTGCCGGCAGCGCCACCAGCCGGCAGTTTTTTCCTTGAAGATTGAAATCCAGGCTGCCCAGCACCGGTATACGCTGCACGCTGCCGGCGACATCGGGCAGATCCAGAAAGCCGCCGGACGTAAAGGGGGTATAGCGTGCCTGAACCCGGTATTCTTCATCCGGTGGATACCATTCACGACCCTGGAAATTCAGCACCTCCCGGCTCTTTGAATTCCATACACGGATGGCGAGGCGATCTCCCCGTTCGATCACCACCAGCTTCAGAGGGCCAAGATAGATATAGTCCGTCTCTGCAACTCTGTCCGTGCGCAGTTCCAGATTCTGTGCCTCTTTTTCCCCCACTTTCACCGTGCCTGGCTGTTCGACATGCAGAATGACCGCATTCTCGTTGAGTTCGAAGCTCCCTGCGTGCTGTGGAACCCCTTCCTCGGCAGGCAGTACGATATCATTCCCTTCGCCAGACCCAAAAGTATTCTTCCCCGGATGAAGCCAGTGCAGCCCTGCCAGGGCAAGCCAGCCATCTTCACGCCGCAGTGCTTCGTCCAGCATGCGCCGCCATTCCAGCAGTTCTTCCTCATAACCCTTCATGTACATCTCCTCACTGCCCCCGCATTTCGAAGCATAATGATTCTGGCAGGATTCCCCCCAAGTATAAATGAGTTTTCGTGCTCTGTTCACCAGCAGATGAAAAAATCAGACCAGCTCCACTCCGCAGTGTGGTGGAACTGGTCTGATGATTTACCAGATCAGGCTTTATCGCCTGTGCGCAGGAACTATGGGAACCGCGGCACCTTCACCACCCAGTATTCGGTTTCTGGGGTTGGTTCGGTCCCAAAGCGGGCGTTCACCGCGTATAACCACGGTCCCAGCTGGTCGATCGTGGTGGGCACATCAAATTCATCGTTCAGCAGGTAATCGACGATCTGTCCGGCGGCGTCCTGCCTCGAGAGCTGAACAACCGCAATGCGGTTGAGCTGGTTCTGCACCACGTACAGCCTGCGGCCGATAAGCAGAATACCATCGCCAAACTGGACATCACCGCCGCCCAGATCGATCAGGATCGCCTCACCGGTCTGCGGGTTGATCCCGTACAGCCGTCCCAGATTGGACTGCACAGCGATCAGCCAGCGGCCCTGCCGTGCTGCAGTGATCCCGTTGAGGTTAAAACCCTCAGCATGGGTGTAGTCGCCGCTCAGTTCAATGGTTTCGACCTGCGCCGAATCCAGCAGTTCTCCACCGGGGCCGAGCGGTACCCGGTAGATCACCGGCTGCATGGAGTTGGTGAAATAAGCCCCGCCTCGTGTGACGACCACATCGTTGATGAACACCATCTCAGGCGGCGAAAAGGTGTAAACAGCCAGGGTTTCGCCGGTGTCGCCGTCATAAACATAGGCCTGGCCGGTTGGGCCGCCGGCCACGAAAAGATAACCGGTGCGTTCATCATAATCCATACCAATTGCCGCCCGGCCTTCCTGAGCCGGCACCCAGATTCCCCCTTCTCCGGTGCGCAGATCGCCGCGGTAGATGGCGCCGGTGGGAATTGACCCCACATAGAAGGTCGTCTCGCGTCCGATCGCGATGCCTTCTGGCTGGAATCCATCTGGAAGAGGAATACGTGAGGGAAATGGCTCCTGAGCGCCCGCCGGGACTGCCAGGATGAGCAGAGCCAGCAGCGTAAACAGAAATGCAGCGGCTGCTTTTCCAGTCTTCATCATCAACCTCCATTTCGATTACCACTATTCTTTCACCTGCCTGTGCCCGCCGCCAGCGGCCGGACACTGATCACCACCCTGCAGGTGCTCTTTTACAATACCAGTCTTTTTTTGAGAATTAACTTAGAGGCTGGTTAAAGCAGCCCAGATCCTCCGGTGTAACAATTAAAACCTGCGTTCGTTAATTGAGTACAGAGCAGGCTGTCCGTCATAACCATTGCAACCAGCACATCAGGGAGGAAAATGGGAAGGAAGGTTTTCATTGCTGCTTTCATGGCCATATTCATCATCACCGCCTGCACCATACAAAACGACCCGGACTTGCTTATCGGGAAGTGGAAGTTGGAAACTGCGGTTCAGGGAATCAGAGAATTAGAATTTCTGGAGGATGGAACAGTCTTTTTTCGCATCGATGAGAACGAGGTCGGCCCCAGTAATTTTGTGATCAACGATAAAGATATTCTCTATATCGATGGCCCGGTAGGAAAAATCGTTGGAGACGAACATAAATACCGGGTCAGCAGCGACCGCCTGACCCTGATTTACAGGGACGATACCCGCCTGAATTTCACACGTGAGAGCGACTGAAAAGTATGGACCCGGGCGCTGTCCCATATCAGCGCCCGGGTCCGGCCCAGTTGGCCGTTTCTTGCCCCCCAAGAAACAGCAGAATTTTCCCAAAAAAGCAGTAAAGTAATAGTACTACAGTCCTGGTAAAAAGCCAACACCCTGTTTTTGCCCATCTAACCGGTCTGATTTCAGAACCGGTTTTTGCTGGAATGCTATATCGATGCATGCCAGAGATGGGAACCCTGTCAGGTGTAAGTCTGGCGCTCTTCCAGGGTAGAGCGCCGCGGTCCGGTTGCGGACCGGCTGTTACTGCGCTGCGTTTTCAATGAACGACCAGGGGAAGGTACAGCACGGGCTGCGGCGGGTTTTCCTGTTCGCAGGTCAGCTCGAAGTTGTGTGGCAGGTTTTCAAGACTGTAACCGCCGGCTTGCAGATAGATCACTTCCAGTTCCCCCATGTGATCAGGCCCGATATGACTGGTCCAGACCTCGACCTCGCTGATTTCTGCGCCTGGCAGCCGGCCCCGGTAGTAAAGATCCTGACCGTAAGGATGGTCCGGGTTGCCGTTCAGGTACCAGACGATCAGCCCTTCCGTGGTATCCAATCGTTCCGGTGGGTTCACCAGCAGATACGTCTGCCAGCCGCACTCCCACTGTGAAACAATCAGCGCAGGCTCAGGCACCTGAGACCTGGCGCTGGTAAAATTCATCAGTATCGCCAGCAAGATCAAGCATGCGCGCTTCAATGCCTTCTCCTTCATTTTAGTTTAGCGAGAGCAGAAGGCATTGCAATTAACGGATGTTTAAGTTCTTACCACTATTCGCTTAAGCGTTCACTGTGCAGGTCGAGCCGGTGAGCATAAGAATCGAATTCAAAACCGGGAGATCAAGATGTTACACGGACTGTTCGGAAATGCGACGGAAGTAAACAACAAAGAACTGCAGAAGGATCTTGAAGCCATCCTTACAAATGATGAGCAGGTGGTGCGGGCCTTCCGCATCGTACGTGATATGTTTATTTTCACCGACAAACGTCTGATCCTGATCGATAAGCAGGGACTGACTGGTCGGAAAGCGGAATTTCATTCCATCCCTTACCGTTCGATCAGCCACTTCTCGGTTGAAACCGCCGGCAGCTTCGACCTGGACGCCGAGATGAAGATCTACATCGCCAGCAATCCAGTCCCGATCGAGCGTGAGTTCAAGCGCGGCACCGATATCATCGGGCTGCAGAAAACGCTGGCAGAGTTCGTGCTGCGCTGATCTACCCGCTTATTAATGGCGCCTTTTTACCACCAGTATTTAATTCTGGACTGGTGTACGCTGGCAGCGTCGTTCCGCTGGAAGTCTCAAGCGATGCTCACCTCGCTGGCTCCTCCGCTGATGCTGATGGCATAGCGGGCGGCAGCCCGGGCGAACCCGTGGCTTTCCAGATAAATTTCGTTCGAGAGGCTGTCACACCACTTACCGTCCACCGTCAGGCGATCAGCACCACCCTGCAGGGTGAGGCTGATCGCCACCCCTCGCGGCCGGCGCAGTGACATCTGGAAAACGCCTCCGCTGAGGTGAATATATGCGGTTCCTGCCGGCCGCGGCAGGTGCAGGCTGGCCTGGTACACACCTCCCAGCACGTCCAGCGCGTGCAGTTCAAGACCTTCGAGCTGCGCGCTGATTCCCCGCACTCCATTACGGAATTCAATTTCCCAGGGCAGCGAGGCGTTCAGCAGGATCGATCCTGCACTGCTTCCTGCGGCCGTCTGCCCGCCGACCACCACGACGCCCTCCTCAAAGCCGACCCATGTCATTTGCCCGGACAGGCGTCCCTGCAGCAGGCCGCGCATACCGGCCGCTGCCCGCAGGACGAGCCCATCCACGATTGAAGAGAAGACCAGGCGGCCGCGGCCTGCGGCGCCCAGGGGGATAGTATAGCTGCCGGCGTTTGGTACTGCCTGGGTGATGGGTGTGTGTCTTTTCATCTGTTCCCTGAAAACCCTTTCAACTCGCTCGTTCATTTCCCTGCCAATCCTTTCACGGCTCGCTTAAGCACACTCCACGGGCCCGCCTGTCATCCCCAGTGTACATCAGACGACCCAACATTCAGATCACCCCATCCGGGTGATCTCAGGGTGATTGTTCCGTTCCGGTTTTTCTCTTGTAGGATGTACCCCTTGGTGAGATAATTTAACTGCTCAGATGCAGCCCATTTTTCAGGGAAAGCCTGCCGGCTGATTTAATAATCAAGGGGGGAGTATTCTCGCGATACATCCCTGCTTCCCATAAAGGCAGCCTCAGGAATCCTGAAGCTGTTGGTCGATCCCCATCCCGAAAGCGAGAACCGTTCAATTAAATATGGAGGCCTGGAGTGAACAAAACCTCACAGGAAGACTGGCATATCCTGATAGTCGATGACGATGAAGAAGACTATCTCATCACGCGGGCCATGCTCCAGCAAACCAGGGGCAGAAAGGTTACGCTCGACTGGGCGGGGACATACGACACAGGCCAGGAACTGATCAACAACCGCTCTTATCACGCCGTTCTGGTCGATTATGACCTTGGCGCAAAAACCGGCATTGAATTTATCCGTGAAGCCAGGGTCGGGAGCTGCCCGGTACCCCTGATATTGTTCACCGGCAGAGGCAGCTATGAGACCGATCTGGAGGCCATGCAGGCCGGCGCAACTCTGTACCTGACGAAGTCAGAAGCCAACCCACTCCTCCTGGAACGGTTCCTGCGCTACGCCATTGAACGCAAACGCATTGAGGATGAACTTGATCACCGCCTGCAGGAACGGTCCGATATCCTCGAAAGCATTCAAGACGGCTTTTTCTCCCTCGACCGGAACTGGCGTATAACCTATGCGAATACCCGCTCGGCGCAGATCATTGGCAAACAGCCAAAAGAGATGCTGGGGATCCAAATCTGGGAGAGTTTCCCGGGCCTCCTCGGTACTGAAGTGGAGACTCACTACCGCCGCTCCATGGAAGAGGGCGTCTCCGTGCAGTTTGAGACCCAGGGCATCCTGCGGGGGGTCTGGTACAACGTCAACGTGTATCCCTCTGCAGAAGGGATATCGGTGTACTGGCAGGACATCACTGACCGCAAACGGGCCGAAAGAGATCTGCAAACACGCCATGCCCTGCTTTCTGAGGCGGAGGAGTTCTCACGCACGGGCACCTGGGAGTGGGACCTGTCCATCGGCCGCTGGTCTTTTTCCAGGATGTGGCTCTCCATTCACGGCACGCAGCCCGCATTCCGGCCCTCTCTCGATGAGCTCCTGAAAGTCGTGCATCCGGATGATCGCCAGAACGTTGAGCAGAAATTAAAAGACCTGATCGGCGGAGTCCGGCCAGTGAGCCTTGAGTACCGCATCAACCACCAGGGCACCGGAGAAGTCCGATCGCTGACCGGCCGGGCGAAATTTATCCGCAGCACTTCGGGCGAAGTTGAGAAGGTGTATGGTTTCGTACACGATAACACGCAGCAGCGCTGGCTGGAAAGCGCCCTCGCCCAGACCCGAACCGCGCAGCAGCAGCAGACGGTCGAAACCGAACTGGCCCGCAAGAAAACCACGCTCCCAGCCTTTGAGAGCCCACACGAAACGATTCCCGCGCTGCGCACGATTGAACTGGACACCGCCAACAGCCGGGATCTAATCCTCATCCTGGATCGTAAAACCAGCCGGATTCTGGAAGCCAGCGCGGCTGCAGTCCAGGCGTACGGCTACAGCCGTGAGCAGCTGCTCAGCATGACCTTCTATGATCTGCACGCCCCCGGCGCCCAGACATTTATCGAAGAACAGCTGCGCCAGGCGGAGGAGACCGGTATCCTGTTCGAAACCCGCCACCGGCGCAAAGCCGGCAGCATTTGCTGGGTGGAAGTCAATACCCGCAGCGCCGTCATCAATAACCGTCATGTGCTGGTCAGTGTGGTGCGCGACATTTCTGAGCGCAAACATGCGGAAGAGAAGCTGCGTAAAAGCGAACACCGCTTCCGCTCGGTTGTAGAGGCGAACATCTTCGGAGTTCTTTTTGCCGATGTAGAAACCGGCGAAATTACCGCCGCAAACGATGAGTTCCTGAGGATCATCGGCCATACGCGCCAGGAACTGGAAGCCGGCATGCTTAACTGGAAGACTCTCACCCCGCCCGATGTGCTTGAAATTGAAAAACAGACACAGAAGGATCTTAAACCCGGTGATTTTTTGCAGCCGTATGAAAAGAGCTACATCCGCCCGGATGGATCGCGCGTCCCGGTGATCATTGGAGGTACTTTTAAAGGCTACAACAAACGCCAGGCGGTGGCCGTGGTGCTGGATATCACCCGCCGTAAGGAAGCAGAGACCGCCCTGCAGGCTTACGCCGACCAGCTCCAGCGCAGCAACAAAGCCCTGGAGGATTTTGCCTTCATCGCCTCACACGACCTGCAGGAACCGCTCCGCAAAGTCCTGGCTTTTGGCAATCTGCTGAAAACCGATTATTCCCAGCAGTTAGGGGTCGGGGGGCAGGATTACATCGAGCGCATCCAGGGCGCAGCAAAACGGATGCAGGAAATGCTTGAAGGGCTGCTCTCCTATTCCAGAGTCACCACGCAGGGCAGCCCGTTTTCGCAGGTCGACATGAACCAGATCGCCCGCGATGTTCTTTACGATCTGGACGTCAGTCTGACGCAGAGCGGTGGCACGGTCACTCTGGAGGAGCTGCCCGTGATCGAAGCCGATCCGGTGCAGATGCGCCAGCTCCTGCAGAACCTGATCGGGAACGCCATCAAATTTCACCTGCCCGGAACACCCCCGCGGGTGATCGTTTCGGCAGAAGTCAATGCGGACAATATGGCGCTTAAGGTTTCTGATCAGGGCATCGGCTTTGAGATGCGCTCCGCCGAGCAGATCTTTCAACCGTTCCGCCGGCTGCACTCGAAATCGGACTACAAAGGACGCGGCATGGGTCTGGCCATCTGCAAGAAGATCGTCGAACGCCACTCCGGCAGCATCGAAGTCATAAGTACACCCGGCAAGGGCAGCACCTTCACCATCACCCTGCCTCTGAAGCAGAAGACTCCCACGCCGGTAAACGCCGGAAACACTTGATTTCTTTACGAGCGCACAGGAGCCGATGGTGTACCAGAACTGCCGCCGGCCGGAGAGAAGCGCCTCGCGCGATCCATCGAGTATAGAAGCCGAAAGGCGTCGATGAGCGATCCAGGACCGGGTGGTGCAGAATCAGAAAAGATCCATAAAACAAAAACACCCGCTGCTGCGGGTATCTGGTGGGCGGTGAGGGACTCGAACCCCCGACCTTCTCGGTGTAAGCGAGACGCTCTAACCAGCTGAGCTAACCGCCCGTGCTGGCGCATTATACCCGAAATCCTGTTTTCCCGGTAGATGATTCCCGGCGTTTTTTTGCCCGGCTGCCCGGGCTCATACAACATTAATTTGTATCCTGGCAGTAATGCACAAAGTTGCTGAAGTAAACAAAGTATTCACTTTGTATTGCACCTCTTCATCGATTGTGATAAACTTAGGAAGAAATTATTGAAAGGCTCGACAATATTCCAGCCAATCTCGTTATCCGTCAGTGTCAGATCCTTGAGGAGGTCCCCATGTCGTACGAAGAACGCATCCGCCAGGAGCGGCCGAATATGTCGAAAAGCTTTGCAAAACTGGCGGATTTCCTGCTGGATTCATACGTCGAAGCTGCGTTCATGACGGCAAGCGAGCTGGCTCACGCGCTCAACCTAGACGCAGCAACTGTTGTGCGCTTCTCTCAGCATCTGGGCTACACGGGTTTTCCAAAACTGCAGCGTGAGATCCGCCAGAGAGTAAAAAACGATCTTCTTATCAAACCCCAGCGCGCAGAATCTCCCGACTCCATCACCGGCGTGGTCTCTCAGGCCATGAACGAGGTCTCCATCGCCCTGGAACAGACCCGGATCTCGCTGGATACCGATGCCATGGAACGGCTGGTGGAACAGATCGGTAAGTCGCGCCGCATTATTGTGCTGGCCGAAGGCCCCGCCCAGCCCACCGCCTACAGCCTGGTGCTCTTTATGGAAGAGGGGGGCTTCCCCATTTACATCGCCCGTTCGGGGATCGCCGACCTGGCGCGCACGGTTAACACGGCAACCGGGCAGGATTTGCTTCTGGCCATGGAAGTCGCCGGGCAGTCGCCCTATATTGCTCGCGCCATGGAAGAAGGTCAGCTGCGTAAGATCCCCACGGCGGCCATTGTCGCCTCGGCGTCCCTCGCTTCCGCGCGCTATGCCGATGTCGTGCTGGCCGCAGCATCCCATCCTTCGCTGGGTGTTGGCATCGTCTCCATCGAAACGATTGTCTATGCGCTCTCGCAGGTGCTGCGCTGGCGCTTCGCAGACCGCTTCGCCGGGACCGAGCAGGCCATTTCTCATCTTTCAGAAAAAATTCAGCGTCCGATCGATTAAACTTACGTTCGCTTCCGGTACTATCTCGCTCCCCTCTGCTCAGTGCGCCGGGAGCGAGATTCATTCTGCTTAGACTGACCTGCCAGGAGGACTTCAATGCGCCTGATCCGCTATCAAGAAAAGAACGGCCCGCCGCAGTATGGCTGGATCTATGAGGACAGGGTTGGACCAGTGGAGGGTTCTCCTTTTGGTGAATTCCGCCGCCTGGAGGCGAACCTGCCGCTGGAGCGCGTGCGGCTGCTGTGCCCCGTGCAGCCAGGGAAGATCATCTGCGTCGGCCGCAATTACGTCGAACATGCTCGCGAGCAGGACGCGCCGGTGCCGGCGTATCCCCTGATTTTCCTCAAGCCGCCTTCGGCATTGATCGGGCCGGGCGAGAAGATCGTCCTTCCGCCCCAATCGCAGCAGGTTGAACACGAGGCCGAGCTGGTGATCGTGATCGGCCGGCGGGGGCGCTGGATCCCTCCGGACGATGCCAACCAGTATATCCTCGGTTATACCGCCGGGAACGACGTCACCGCGCGAGACCTGCAGCGCCGGGACAATCAGTGGACGCGCGCCAAAGGTTTCGATACGTTCTGCCCTCTCGGCCCCTGGGTGGAGACGGAGTTTGACCCCGCGGATGTGATCATCACCTGCCATGTCAACGGCGAGATGCGCCAGATGGCCTCCACTCGCGATATGATCTTTGATGTGCGCACCCTGGTAGCGTATACCTCATCCATCATGACCCTGGAACCGGGCGATGTCATCCTCACGGGCACTCCGGCCGGGGTGGGCCCGCTGCAGCCCGGCGACCTGGTCGAAGTGGAGATCGATGGCCTGGGTAAGCTCAGCAATCCCGTCGTCGCGGAGCCGGAGCGCTGATCGGATCATCACAAAAACAGAAAAATCATCCGGATTCGTGCAGTATAGTTCACAGCACGGGCCTTTTGCCGTGCCTTTACCCGGCTGGATATTTGTTATAATCCAAGCCGGGCATCGCCATGAATTTTTTCAGTGAGATTTCGCTCGACATCCATACCGGCGTCCAGACCGCCCTGGTCATCTCGGTCATCCTGTTTTTCCTGAGCATCTGGCAGGGCATAACCTCAATCCGCAGCGCCCGTCGTCTGCCTTTCTTTCGTATGCGCCGGCAGCGTATGCTGCGCGGCTGGCGGCTGCTCTTTTCCTCGATCTTCTTTGCCGTGCTGGCACTGTTTTTAAACACCCGCGCCGAGCCGTTAATCTACAGCTATTTTCCTCCGACCCCCACGCCTTCACAAACGCCGACCATCACGCTGACACCCACCATCACGCAAACCCCGACAATCACGCTGACCCCTACCATAACCGTCACGCCGTCGGTCAGCGACACGCCGACGATCACGCCGACCCCGTTCATTCCGGAGGATATTCTCTCTCTGTTTGAAAGCTCGGTGACCCCCAATCCGGACGCGGTCTTCTCGCCGCTGCTGTTCACCGATGGGCTCAACGAAAACTACGAACCCCTCAATCCAGGCGAGGTCTTCCAGAACCCCGTCAACCATATGTATGCTGTCTTCAGCTACGACGGTATGATCCCTGATTCGCAGTGGACGGCCATCTGGGTGCGCGATGACGGGGAGATCGTGAATTTCGAGACCCTGCCCTGGAACGGTGCGACGGGCGGGTTGGGCTATACCGAATGGGTCCCCGAACCGGGCGAATCACTGCCAGGGGTTTATCAGGTGCAGATCTTCGTCGGGGAACAGTTCAAGATCTCGGGGTTCTTCACAATCGAAGGCGACGTGCCCACGCCGCAGCCCACCGAGACAAATACTCCCACGGTCACCCCGACAGAGACTCCGACAGCCACCCACACGCTTCGCCCGTCGAACACGCCCTTGCCCACGCGCACGCTGCGCCCTACATCGACGGTTACCCCTTCACGCACACCCTGGCCCACCCTGACGCGCACGCCGACCACGCCTACGATCACCCCGCAGGGCACACGCACCCGCACACCTACACCGACGGGAAATTAATCACCTTCTGTGAGTCTTAGCATCACCTCGCGCCTTGACCAGCCAGCCGGTACCGGTTAAAATTTTGACCAGATATCCTTTTTCGGTCATTCGGTCAACCCATGCCCGCAGCCAAATCAAACCACAGAAGAAATCAAATCCTGCAGGCTGCTTCCCGCCTGATCGCCCACTACGGCTTCGACAAAACCACCATGGAGGACATCGCCCGGGAAGCCGGCGTTTCCAAAGGCGCCCTCTACCTGGAATGGCCCGGAAAGCACGAGCTGTTTGAGGCGCTGCTGGTCCATGAGATGAGGCGCCTGCTGCTCGATTTTCAGCAGCGCGTGGAACGGGATCCCCAGGGAGGGCAGATTGCAAACATGTACCGCCACGCTCTGCTGGCCCTGCGGGATAATCCGCTGGTCAGCGCGCTGTACACACAGGACAGCCGAGTGCTGGGCGATTACATCAAACGCCAGGACACCTCCCGCTACACGAGCCGGCTGCTGGTGGGAGAGCAGGCTGTGCGCCAGATGCAGGCAGCAGGCCTGCTGCGCGCCGACATCCGCCCGGAGGTCATCGCCTATCTAATGAGCCTGATCGCCGTAGGCCTGCTTCAGATCAGCAGCATCATTCCCACTGCTGAACAGCCTCCGCTGGAGGACGTCGCCGATGGCCTGACACGCCTTATCCAGGGCGGGCTGGCTGGCCCCGGCAATGACAGCGCGGCCGGGAGAGAGGCCGCGGCGAAAATCATCGACCTGATCCTGCAGCAGTACAACGAAGAGGAAAAATGATCCAGGTACCAGAAGGCATAACTGAGCGCACCGTCCAGCTCGACGAAGTAAACATCCATTATTACGAAGCCGGTCAGGGCGATGAGCCCGTGATCCTCCTGCACGGCGGCGGGGTTGACTCGGCGCTCATTAGCTGGAGCGATATCATTCCGGGGCTGGCGCAGTATCACAGAGTGATCGCGCCGGACCTGCCGGGCTACGGCAAAAGCGACCGGCCGGATGTGGAATACTCGCTGGAGTACTATAGAGATTTTCTGTGCCGGTTCATGGATGCGCTGCAAATCGAAAGTGCCAGTCTGGTCGGGCTTTCTTTAGGCGGCGGCACTGCCCTGGCCTTTGTCCTGCAGCACCCGCATAAAGTGAAAAAACTGGTGCTCGTGGATACGTACGGGCTGATGTCGAGAATCCCCTTTCATTTTCTTTCTTACCTGTACGTCATCACCCCGCTGAATGATTTCTCTTACTGGCTGATGTCCCACAGCCGCTCCCTGGTACGCCAGATGCTGCTGGCGGGGCTGATTTACGATCCGCAGAATGCCACACCCGAACTGGTGGACCTGGTCTACCAGGCGCTGCGCCAGCCGGGCGCCGGGAAATCGTTCAAATCTTTCCAGCGCAGCGAAGTCGGTCCGCGGCGGCTGCGCTCCGATTTCAGCGACCGCCTGGGTGAAATTAAGGCGCCCACCCTGCTGGTGCACGGTGATCACGACAGCAGCGTACCGCTGGAATGTGTCCGGCGCGCGCAGAAGGCCCTGCCGGACGGGCGTCTGGTAGTGCTCAAAAACCGCAGGCACTGGCCGATGCGCGAAAACCCGCAGGAATTTATCTCGATTGTGCTGGATTTCTTGAGAGAATGAAAATTACCGCCGGGCTACCAGGGCGCGTGCAATCTGGGCTGCGTAACGGGCATTGTTGCGCAGCAGCGCCAGGTTCGCCTGCAGGCTGGCACCGCCCGTGATTTCGGCCATACGGCTGAGCAGGAAGGGAGTCACCGCCTGGCCGCGCACCCCGGCTTCACGGGCCTCGGCCAGGGCCTGGTCTACATCCCGGGCGACTCTGTCATACGGCAGGGCGGCTTCGGCCGGAGGAGGAACGACCACCAGCAGCGCGCTGTTCAGGCCCAGTTCCCAGTGCGCGCAGGCGATATCCACCACCTCGGCAGCCGAATCCGCACGCACACTTACCGGCAGCCCACTCTCGCGTGAATAAAAGGCCGGAAACTCGTCCGTCCCCATCCCCACAACCGGAACGTGGAAAGTTTCCAGGTATTCCAGCGTGGCCGGCAGATCCAGGATCGCCTTGGCTCCGGCGCACACCACAATCATCGGCGTGCGCGCCAGCTGCGGCAGGTCGGCAGAGATATCAAACGGCGCATCACGATGCACACCGCCGATGCCGCCGGTAGCGAACACCTTTATTCCGGCCGCATGTGCAGCGGTCATTGTCCCTGCGACGGTTGTGCCACCATTCCACCCCTTCGCCGCGGCGGCCGCAAAATCGCGCGTGCTGATTTTATGCATGCCCTCGCCGCGCGCCAGTAAAGCCAACTCTTCCGGAGCCACGCCAATGGCCACGCGGCCTGCGATGACCGCGATGGTGGCCGGTACTGCGCCGCCCTGGCGCACCTCCTGTTCCATATCGCGCGCCAGCTGCATGTTGTCAGGGTACGGCAGTCCGTGGGTGATCACGGTCGATTCCAGCGCCACTACCGGCTGCCCGGCATGCAGCGCAGAAGAGACTTCAGGGTCAATTTTGAACCACGAGGGAAGACCAGTTTTCATCCTTGTACCTTCCTGGCATCAGATCACCAGTCCATCATATAACTTCTGCAGCGAAAGGTCCTGCACCACAGAGCCCAGATGGCGCAGGGTGAGCGAAGCCGCCGCGACGCCCAGGCGCACGGCATCATCCAGGGGGATATCGTTGAGCAGGGCGAAGATCACTGTGGCTGTCAGGGCATCGCCAACGCCGGTGGGGTCGAGCACTTCGGTCCGAATCGCAGGGATCTGCCCGCTGGTTTCCGAAGTTGCGTACACCAGCCCCAGTTCGCCCATGGTAATGATCACAATCTTCACGCCCGCGCTCACCAGACACTTCGCCGCATCCAGCGCGTCATCCCGGTCATCTTCCCCAATGGTCCGCCCGCACAGCACACCGGCCTCGGCGGTGTTGGGGGTGATCAGGTGCAGGCGCGGCAGATGGGGCTTCAAACGGCCGGCCAGCGAAAGCGAAGTCGCGTCGGCACACACCGGGATCTGGGCTTTGCGTGCCAGCGAAACAGCCGTGCGCAGGGTGTCACGGGGCAGGTTGGTGTCGACGAAGACCAGGGAGGCATCATAAAACATCTCAGCGCGCGCTTTCAAAACGTCTGGTGTGATCACCGACATCGCGCGCATATCGTCCAGGCCGAACTTCAATCTTCCCTGGGCATCGAGCACCGCCAGATACGAACCGGTGGGCTGTTCCTTTGCCCGCACCACTCCGCTTACATCCACTCCTGCCTGGCGGGCCGCTGCCAGGATCTGGTCCCCGACTTCGTCATATCCGACAGCCGAAATCAATGAGACCGGTTGGCCCAGGCGCGCCAGGTTCTCAGCCACGTTGCGCGCTGCACCGCCGAACGACAGACGGATCCTGGCCGGGTTGGATGTGCCGCTTTTTAAATCGCCGCGCACCCGTCCGACCGCATCCAGCCCCGCCGCGCCGATCACCAGCACAGGGGCCTCAGGAGAAGGAGAGAATGGTTCGCTCAGCATGGCGCTTCGATTGTATCGTAGTTTCGTGGACCGGACTGCGTCTATAAGGTGATATTTAACTTATTCCCCGAAATGTGCTGCTTTCACATATATTTTACCCGCTTCGCCGGCAGTTCCTGTCCGGTTTACAGATACTGGTGTGGAAAGGCGATAACACCCTTTTTGGGGGGTATGTTAATGCAGGAGGCAGGAATTTCACTTTGGGAAAACCCACCTATGCGATCATTGGCATGGCGCGCAGAGAGGAGCAGTCGAACAATCTTGACCAGCACCCAGAAGATAAAAAAAACGGGTCTCGGTGCAACGCCGTGCCCTTACAGCAAATCTTCTTGCACATACGACTGCGGGAGCACGGCAAAGTACACAAGGTTATCATACAGGATTAGAAACCTGGCATCAAACGGCGAAAAGAAAATGGATACTGGAGATGCCGTGCCCAACCTTGGAAACAGGAAGTAAAGGATCCCAGTAGGATCGTATTAATTACCGACCCTTCAAGTATTCTGGCCTCCACTACCTGCACGTTAAACCAACGTCACCCGGGCTGTGTGAACAGGCCCTTTGAGCGACCTGTTCACACAGATTATTAAAGTTTCGATCGCTTATTCATCGCTCAGTTCGCTGGGCGAGGTCATTGCGCCGCCGGTCAGGCCCGGAGGCGTCGATGGGCCTGTAGAGAGATCGTTCCTCCAGCGCTCGATCTGCCGGGAGGCGGCATCGCGCCCGCCCAGTCCGAAGGCCAGAGCGAAGGCCACAGCCACTGCTCCCAGCAGCAGGCCAAACGCCAGGTTCACAATGGACGCGGCGATGCCCATCTCGCGCAGCGCCAGCGCAGCAGCGAAGACCAGAATTGCCACCCGCGCCACCGTCGCCAGCAGCCCGCTGTTGGCAACGCCCGAATCGCGGATCCAGTTCGCCGCCTGATTGGCCAGGTACAGACCCAGCCCGAAAATAATCAGGCCGATCAGCACCTGCCAGGCAGCCACGATAAATCCGGAGAGCATCACCGAAAGGGCACTAAATCCGAGCAGGTTGGCAGCTTCCATGATGGCAAACAACATGATGGCTATCGTCGTCAGACTGCCGGCGATCTGGGACGGCGTGCGTCCGCCGGGGGCGACCGCTGTGGGTCCGCCGGTCCGTGCAGCCCGCTCCGCTGCCTCGCCAGGGGTCTCGGACGGGCTCAAATCGGGCGTGACCACGCCCGGAGGCTGCCGGTAGATGCCCAGCCACGTGAACAGGCGGTCGAAGCCGAGGCTGGTCAGGATCGACGCCACAAACACGCCAACGCAGCGCGCCACAAAGTAAGCAATGGCCAGCAGCAGGAAAGCGCCAAAAATCGCCGGCAGGGCATTGAGCAGGTTGGTGAGCATATTGGCTGCAGGCCCCGATACGGCCGGGATGTTGAGGGCATTCAACGCCGCGATCGCCACCGGGATCAGGATGAGCACGTAGACGATGGTCCCGATAATATTGGACAGGCGCAGTCGACCGGTGGTGTCCACGCCCCCGACCTCCTGGCCCCAGCGGTCAATGCCGAGGCCGGCCAGCAGGTTGGTCACGATCTGGCGCACGATGCGCGCCACCAGCCAGCCGATCAACAGGATTAACGCCGCGCCCAGCAGGTTGGGCAGCACGCCCAGGATCTCATCGACGAGCTGCTGCACCGGCGCCAGCAGGCCCTGCAGGTTGAGCGCATCGAGCACGGCTGGCAGGAACAGCAGGAACACCAGCCAGTAGACCACGTTTCCGATCGTCTGGCTGACGGTGACCCGGTCATGAGCCGGGATCTCTGCACCTTCAGACAGCCTGCGCGAGATCCCCGAGGCGTTGATGAGCCGCACCACAACGGCGCGCAGCAGCGTGGCGATCACCCAGGCGATCAGCAGTAAGATGATCGCTCCCAGAATACCGGGCAGGATGGCGACGATCTGGTTCACAAAGTTCTCCAGCGGGCCCGACACTGCCGGGATGTCAAGCGCCTGGAAGAACGCCAGCAGGGTGACCAGCATCACCAGCCAGAACACCGCACTCGATATCCAGTTCTCGATCGGGATCTGTTCGTCGCTTGCGGTCTGGTCATACCCCATCGACCTGGCAAGCCGGTCATCGATGTTCGTCCGCCCCAGCAAATTGCGAGTGAGCGACCTGAGCACAAGGGCTACGATCCAGCCCAGGATCAGAATTCCCAGCGCCAGCAGGATATTGGGCAGGTAAAGACTGACCGCAGTCACGATTCGGTTCAAAATATCTTCCATTTTTTACTCCCTCCATCTGGAAAAAAGAAAGACGCGGCTAAAGAGTGGGAAAGGAATTAATGTAATTCTCCCCCTGCAATTAACTCGCATTAATCTTAGCGAAACTGAAGCGGCTTACGCAATCAGGGAAAACCCTTAGTCGCAGTAGGGAAAATACGCAGGTTATCCTTGCTTGAACACTTTCGTTTGTAAAGCGTTGGGATCTGGTGTTTCAAGATGGGGTATTCCGGCTTTTAATGTAAAAATGTTACCTATTTATGGTAAATTAGTATCAACCTATCAAGCGTATTAACCAATTGAGATCCTGGGAAAGTATCTGGCGCCGTGGGAGGAGAGTAAGGTGCTTAAGTACATCCATGATCCCATTTCTCAAATCCAGGAAGATTGTCTGGAACGGCACATCTTCGTGCAGGCCATCCACAACCAGCTGGCATCGGATTCCTGTCCTTCGGCGGTCGGTCTTTTTGGTGACTGGGGCACCGGGAAGAGCAGCCTGCTGCAGATGCTGGTCGAATGGAACAAGCAGGCGGAAAAGAAGCTGGACATCCAGATCTTCGACGCCTGGCTGTACGAATCGACCGGTAATTTATTCACCCCCATCCTGGTTTGGATCAAAAACCAATTGAAGCAGCAGGGAAAGGCCGCCTCCCAGTGGGGACCTGGGATGAAGAGAGTCTTCCAGGCTACTTTCTGGACCTTAGGGAAAACCGTTGTAAAGCTGGGAATGCTGCAAGTGGGAATAAGCAGCCCAGATAAGGCTATCGACGTCCTGACTGAAATACCAGATGAATTTGAACGACAGTACAAGACCGCCGAGGAGAAGGCAATTCCCCAACTGTGGGAGAAGCTGGTCGACGATATCGAGCAGGCGCGAGAAGATTTTCAGATGATGGTCGACCTGCTGCTGGAGGGCCAGCCTCACAGCAAGCTGGTCTTCTGCATCGACAACCTGGACCGCTGTTCGCCAGAACAGGCCGTACACATGCTGCAGTCGATCAAGAATTATCTTTCCGTCGAGGGGGTGGTATGGCTGATCGCGGTTGACCCGCATGTCATCTCCGCCTACATCGAAAAGCAGTACGGCACCGGAGCCATCGGCGGGTATAACTACCTGGATAAAATCTTCCCCGAGCAGTACCACATTCCCCCGCTTTCCATTCAGTCGAATGCGCTCCAGGTCGAACGCCTGCTGGAAAGGGCTTTGAGTGGAATCCCGGTTCAAATCCGCCCGACGAACTGGCAGCGCTACGCCCAGATTCCCCGCGTGCTGGTGCCGCGCCGGCTGATTAAGAGTGCGCGGAAATTTGCGCAGGTCTGCGGGCTGCCAACCACCATGGGCATGGCGGTCAGCGCAGACACCATGTTTGCCCTGATCCTCCTGTACCACTCGTGGCCCGATTTCTACGAACGCATGTCGTCAGACCAGAGAGAGCACGTCCAGTCGGTTCTACTTAACTTTTTAGATGATCGAATCAGAGCTGATTATCCCACCCCGCCCCTGCCGCTGCCGCCCCGGTTCATTGAGGATCGTGACCTGCAGTATTACATACGACAGGCGTTTCTGACTTATGGACGTATCGAGGAAACATCCGGGGAAATCGCCCTGGCCACGCATTTCCTGCACCAGGTCGGCTTACCATGAATGCTTCATCAGAGACCCGTTTCAGATCGTGTTTGCTTACTTTTTTCAAGCTAACGATCATCATTGTTCTTGTTTTTATCTATTTCCGAGCCGAACTTACTTCCATATTCAAGTCGATCACCGAATTTCAAAACGGTGATCTCGATTCATTGGTCGTCAGATTGGGCGGTGTCGTGCTCCAGTTCGCCAGCAAAATCGCTCCGATCTTTATTGCTGCCATTACCCTGCTGGGCTTGCTGGCACTGATCAGCAGGGTGACCATACCGGTCTCCGGTCCACAGGGCTGGTGGAATGCGGTTAAGTTTATGTTGGGTCACCTGTTGGGCCGGCCTGGAATGTTCATCCGGGTGCGGGATGGAAATATCTTCAATCCGGGAAATTCTCACCATGCCACCGGTGCTGGTCTCGTGTGGGTTGA
>JAAYXE010000150.1 GCA_012516075.1 Chloroflexota bacterium
GCTGCTTCTGGTACAGTTCGAACAGATAGTTTTTCGAACCCGTACCCCATTCTTTGCCCGGCTGAACGCCCAACCAGCCTTTTTTCTGCAGGAAATAGAGAAACACGATCTGGCCGAGCAGCCGCTTAGCGAAGCCAGGGGTGTCAATTTCACAGCGCTTAAACTCGGCCTCGACAGAACGGTTCTTGGCCAGAATCGCGTCCAGCTCTTCCTTCAAATCCAGGAACAGTTCTTTGTACTTTTCGAAAAATTCCTTCGTGACCGACTCGATATTAACTGCGGCCTCCAACTGGCTGAGGGTTGGATTGTGCCGGCTGTCTTCCAGGAGAGGATAGAGCTGCTGTTGGGCGGTATGGTTGGGTTCGTTCTTGCCGACCAAAAACGAGAAACGCCGGACCGGGGTCAGTTCCTCTTTGACCTTGACCTTCCCGGATGGGGTCTGCTCGGAACGATAATCGATTCGTACCAGCGAAAAGCGCCAGTCGCTCGGCTCAGGACCGACGAAAGCCACCAACCCAGCCTCCTTGTTGCCGCGCGTCTTGAGATAATCTCGGATGAAGTCCCGCTGTATCGTCCGGGCAGCGTCCAGCGCGCCGGCTCTGCGCAAGTAGACGATCAACACATCAATCTCTACGCCGTCCGGGTCGGTATATTTGCCTATTCTCTTGTAAAGCCTGATATGTTGTTTGAACGCGTCCTTAATATACTTTTCCGAATACGTACCGGCTTTCGACTCATCCAGATCATTGAGCAGGTTTTTTACAAAATACTTGAACCGGCCCTCATCGAAAGGCTGAGAGAGCGTTTCTTCGATTAAACGTTTGGCAGCCTGGCGATTCATAATGAATACTTCTTCCCTTCTCAGCTAAAATACTCGCTTAAAATGACCTCTCGGCGGTCGACCGGCCCGGTCTGCTGCTGCATGTAGCTTTGCAGGAGCGTCTCAGAGAGATTTTGGCGCAGCAGATTCAGCACTTTCAAAGGTTCGGCGGTCTTTTCGATCTGCTGTTTGAGCCGTTTGCTCGTGCTGCGCGGGATGACGCCGTCTTCCAGGGCTTTAATCACCTGACGGATAAAGGCCTCATCTTCATCTGTGAAACCCTGGTAACGGCGAATTTCCCGGGCCTTCAAACGCCTTAGCAAATATTGCTCGTTTGTACGTCCGCCGCCCCCTTTGCTCTCTTCGTTTTCTGCCGGAGAGAGCTGCAGTTCAAACTGCTCTTTGTTTCTCTGCAGCAGTTGAAAATAGGTGGGTGGTAGTTTTAGCCGGGGCTCGTCTGGCGAACATCGCAGCAGATCGGCCGTTTCCAGAAACGTCAGTTCCGTGGCACTGCCGTCTTTCGCCAGGTAAAATTTCTTCAGCCGGCCGCGGCGGAAAAACGTGACCATTGCTTGACGATACTCACTCTTGGGAGCGTGCCGCCCGGAGCGGGCCTTTTTGGGCAAGCGTTTAATCCGGTTAAACAAATCCGGCTGCTTGTCGCGGATATTCCGGATTACTTGCAGGTACTCCAATTCGGAGCGTTCCTGTTCTTCTTCCCCTTCGAATGTGGCTTTACTGTTCAGCTTCCGGTACAGGTAATCACCGAAAAGTTCATAAGAGCCTACTTCTTCTTCGTTTGTCAGATATTTAGCATCCTCGCCTAGCAAATTTTGGAAGGCGTATAGCTTGGCCTTGATATTGTCCTCCAGACCTAGATGCATATCCGACTGAGCGGTAGGGAAAAAGTTGAAGATTTGTATCGCCTTATGTTTTGTTCCGACCCGGTTGACTCGCCCTACGCGTTGGAGCACACGAGTAGGATTCCATGGCAAATCGTAATTGATCACCGTATTCGAACGATGCAAATTGATGCCTTCGGCCAGAACATCCGTGGTGATCAGGATCTGTATCTCATCCACAGGATCAGGGTGCGAGGGATCATAATTCCGCTGGATGATTTCCCTGGCGGCGGTCTTACTCAATGATCCATTATGGGTTTGACCGCCTCCGCTCGTATAAAGCATGACCTTGCCGTGGAACTTTTTCTGCAACGCCCCGAATAGGTATTCTCCGGTCTCAGCTGACTCAGTAAAAACGATCACCTTCTTCCCGGCCAACCGCCGGTTCTTTTGTAGTTCCCAAATGAATTGCTCTAACTTTGGATCATCCTGAATATCCGCCCAAAGCACTCGAACGCGGCGGAGCAGCGCGAGATCCCTTTTTAGATCCACAAGGAAATCGGAGGTAAAGTCCGATGCGGAGAATTTCTGGACTTTGTCCTGTTCCACCAGGCGATGCAGTTCTTCGTAGTTATCAGCATCTAACAGATCATACACGTTTACAGTTTTGCTAATGTAAACCGTGCCGCTCTCGAACATCTCGATAAATCTTTCATACGATTGGATGAACCGGTCGAGGGTGCGCTTGAAGGCATAAAACGACGACTCTAGCCGTTTAACCAGAATCCCCTTCATAAACCCACCCACGTTGCGCTGCGATTGAGCTTCGAAATCAGACAGAGGCTTTTTTGAGTAGAGCAGGGGGGTGTAGCGAGAATAGGTAAATTTCTTCAACTCGTCGATCGTCTGATTGAAAACGGCGTTGGTCTGTGAGTTAAAGGCATAAACGATTTTATGAGGATCGTCGATCGTGGGAAAAGACAGGCCCTGTTTTTGAATATCTTCGTTGAAAAATTGTTCGATCTCACTGCGGGTGCGCCGCACCATGACATATTTCAGGATGCGTTCTCGAATTTCTTTTGAGATGTGCTTAACGGCATCTACATATTCAAGTGTCCCTTTGTCCAGACGTTTGAGCAGGTTATTCCGTTCCGAGAAGAACTTTTCCAGGTTTGGTACTCCGGGGATCAGGCTCTGTTTAGGGCGCTGGAACAATTTAAGCTGAGAAAAAATGTCATTGATCGTGTTGTTCAGCGGCGTAGCCGATACAAGGATAACCTTCTTGCCCCAGCATATCCGGTGAAGTTTTTCATACCCTTGAGTAATCTCATTTCGAAAGCGGTGGGCCTCATCGACAAATATGTATTGGAACTTTTCAGGATTCGATCGGAGAATATGGTCGAGTTTCCCAAGCGACTCTACATGGAAACCGCCAATTCCGAACTGAAAGAAGGTTTCCTTCCAGTAATCGACCAGAACTGGCGGGCAGATGATTAATTTTTTCCCTGGCAACTGTTGGGCCAGCAGGGCGGCAATGTAAGTTTTCCCCAGGCCGACCACATCGGCCAGAAAGACGCCGTTGTAGGCATCCAGGATTTTTTTTGCGGCGATGACGGCCTGTTTCTGATAGGCTAAATCCAAGAACCCTTCTGGCAGATAGACATCATAATCCTGGTCTAAGTTGATATCTTCTTTGAAATACTCGTACAGCAGCTTTAGGTACAGTTCATAGGGAGTAATCTGATCATTGAGCCAGGTTTTGTTGGTAATTGTCTCGACATATGTCTCATTCAGTTCGACCGATTCTTCCCAGAGCTGCTCAAAATGCGCCAGGGCGTATTCCACGTCGGCCCGGTTCTTCAGTTCGACGTTGAACTCGTACTGATCCTGTAAACCAGATTGGGAAAAATTTGATGAGCCGGTGATCACTCGCCCAAAGTCTGGACTTTTGTCTGGGTTAAAACGACTGATATAAACTTTGGCATGGATGCTCTGGCTGGGGTGCGCCCGGATTTCAAGCTTGCCGCATTGCAAGTACTCAATGAACTTACGTACACCGTACTCTACTTCCTCGCGGTCTTCGGAATCATCCATTTCCCGGCTCAGGTTAGCAGCATAGGTCTCCTGAACCTGGCGGTGCGATTCAAAGTTTAGCTCCATTTGCCCGCGGTAAGTTTCGATGATCTCGTAGGTTTTAGGATCAACATTCAACCCAACCAATATGCGGATTTTTTCTATCCCTTCAAAGGCATCCTGAAGCATATAAAAACCACTTGTTCGAAAGTAGCCGACCAGGATATCAAAATATTGGACGTACTTCAGGGTTGTTTTGAAACGATTCAGAAGAGTAGAATCAGGCTCATTGGTGAAAAATGTCAGGTCAGTCGACATCGGCGGTTTGTTTTTCTCTAAAGCAAAGGAGTTTTATCCGGACGAACGCAGTCGGAAACTGTTGCGGTTTAATAATAAACGCACACACTGGCAGGGAGTTACAGATGGCATTCTACCATTATATTCCAGGGGATAACTGCCAGTATCGTCGTATTACATGGGGAATGGCGGGAAAGGACAGCAAAGCCCCTTCCAAAATAAGCGCAATAAGAACCGTTCGTTTGCATAATAATGAATCGATAGAAAAACAGAACCTGAGTAAGGCAGAGATGGCCCGCCGGATGAGGACCAGCCGGGCTGCACTGGAGCGTCTGCTAGACCCAGAGAACAGTTCAGTTACCCTGCAGACAATGAATAGAGCAGCCCGATCGTTAGGCAAGCGGCTGCGGTTGACGTTGGTATAGGAAGGCTTTTTTGTTGATGGGTTACAGGATGATTTGGACGAATTTAAGTTCTGTTGGATCAGATTTACAGGTACAGGTTCCGATCGCGGGTTTCGTTGATAGCCATACTAAAGATTTCACTCGAGCCAGCCATGAGACTATACGACATGGCTGGCTTTTTCATTACATAAGCTATACTTACAGGAAGGTGTGCTAACATTGTAAGTATAGGAGTTGCTGTGATCAGGCGTTTATTTAAAACCGGAAACAGCATTGTTCTATTTCTACCGAAAGAAATTCTTGATAGTCTGGGAATTTAGGACGGTGAGAGCGTCAACCTGGAACTGGACCGGGAGCAGCGGCGAGTCATCATTACGCCGGTGGAAAAGTCGAACGCTGCTGCGGGTGTGAATGAGGATTTTGCACGCCAGGTCGATGAATTCATACAGCAGTATCGCCCGGCCTTAGAAGAATTGGCCAAATAAGGATCTACATAATCTGCGTCTAAGCAACCTTCGTGACTCATTACCTGACACCTGAGCAAGTCCTTCTTATTCACAGCCTGTTCCTCCCGGATACCCTCCCCATGGTAGATTTTCTCAGCGCTCTGTAAAGAGAAGTCGCCGTGGAATACGCTCAGCCGGGCAAACAGCTCGCGCTCAGGGTCTGTGAGCAGGTTATAGCTCCAGTCCATCACCGCTGCCATGGTGCGGTGGCGCTGTACTGCCGTGCCGGATGAGACATGGAGTAAGTCCAGCAGGTTTGTGGTGCGCTGGAGGATCTGGTGCACGGTCAGTGTTTTTACGCGCGCAGCGGCGAGTTCAATGGCCAGCGGGATCCCTTCCAGAAGGCTGCAGATTTCCCCGATCGCCAGAAGTGCTTCGGAGTCGGGTTTAAACGTTGGCAGGCTGGAAGCGGCTCGCTCGAATCGGCCAGAAAAGAAAAGCGAGATGCTGCCTGGATACCGGTGCATCTCGCTGCAGAAGCAGATAGGCCAGTAAGGCCTGCAGGCGAGCGATGTTGAACGTACGGAGTACCTGTTCCCGGTAGGACAAACGGAAACCGCCGAGCAGCCGGATGCTCAGCACAGGAGGAGAATACGCGCGCGGCGGTTGATTCATTGAGCAACTTTTCCGGATATCCCACCTGTTTTGATTAGTATAACGAAATCCCGGGCGTGTTTCAACCCGGGCTGGGCAAGCACCTGGTCATGTGGTAGGCCTCTGCCATGCTGCAATCGTTTTATGACCCCTCCGGTTTTGATTGAGCACCTGCCTGATATACTCAAAGATTTTCCCGGCATCAGCCTGGTCTATCTATTTGGATCCAGGTCACGGGTCAGGTTGGCCCAATGAGCGACTTTGACCTGGCGATCGTCCATGAGAATGGTATAGTTGCCTTTATTCCGGCAGATGTGCGTCCGCTCCTGTAAAAACTTCTATAACATCCTGTTCAAAACCCTGCGACTAAGGTATAGTGAAGAAGTAAGGATTTCCGGATAGCCGGTTCAACTGATAAAGAAGGGTGGAGATTTAAAATGTCTGTTCCTGCAAAGGTCGAAGGAAGAGCATCGGCTCGTAGTTTGCGCTTTACACAGCGGCGGAATTTCCAGAAGACGCTCAACCAGCGCGTCACCGCCTACCTGCGCGACAATAACCTCCCGGCTCGCGACGTGCCGGTCATGTACCTTAAAACGGTGATCGTGCTGGCCTGGTGGCTGGGCACCTATCTGCTGCTGCTGCTGGGAAACTTTCCCACGCCGGTCAACCTGGTCCTGTGCCTGGTATGGGCGCTGGCCATCGCCTCGGTCGGCTTCAACGTCATGCACGACGCCAACCACGGCGGCTACTCCGATAACCCGCGTATCAATAAGCTCTTCAGCCTGAGCGCCGAGCTGCTGGGCATCAGCGGTTTCCGCTGGCGCACCAAGCACAATATCTGGCATCACACTTATACCAACATCGCCGGCTTCGATGATGACGTAGAGACGTTCGGCCTCATGCGCCTAACCCCCCACGAGCCGTGGAAGCCGCTGTACAGAGCCCAGGCCTGGTACTTTCCGCTGGTCTACAGCATGATTGCCATCGACTTCTTCCTGCGCGACTTCATGATGATCTTCTTTGGTAAGTCGGATGACAACCATGTTTACCCGAGGATGAAGCCGGTAGATAAGCTCATCTTCTGGGCAGGCAAGCTGTTCTTCGTCACCATCATGTTCGTGCTGCCGATGCTGGTGTTCCCCTGGTGGCAGGTGCTGATCGGGTTCATGATCGTGATGCTAACGGTAGGCCTGGTTATGGGGGTGATCTTCCAGCTCGCACACATCAACGGTGATGCGGATTTCCCCGAGCCCGTGGGCGACCCCCTGCACGTGGAGAACGAGTGGGCCGTGCATCAGGTGGAAACGACCGCCAACTTTGCCCCGAACAACTGGCTGCTGAATTTCTATGTCGGCGGGTTAAATTTCCAGATCGAGCACCACCTGCTGCCGCACGTCTGCCATGTCAACTACCCGCGCATCTCCCACATCGTGCGCGCCACCTGCGAGGAGTTCGGCCTGCCCTACACCAGCTATCCCACCTGGCGCGAAGCCTTCGCCAGCCACGTGCGTGAGCTGCGCCTTCTGGGGCGTGATGCATCCAAAGAGCTGTCGCACTCCAGTGCTGTCTGATATCCGGGGAGGGTAACCGGGCCTTATTCAGATCACGATTCTATGCTGCAGTACACCCGCCAGGCCTCTGCGCTGAACAGTGCATGCCCAAATGTGGCGGGTTTTCTTTTTCGATCAGAAGTATAAAGGTCCGTGCTGCAGGTTTCCATCTTTATGACCGCCTCATTGTGGAATGATATACTTTAATTGCTGCGCGGTGGCGCGGCAGTCCCACTGCAACCCAACCTAAGGAGACCCGATCATGAAACGCATTATTGCTGTCAATTCCAACTGCTACCACGGCTTCTCCATCGAAGAGGCCATCGACGGCATCCGCGAGGCCGGTTTTCACTACATCGAACTGACCGCCACCAAGGGCTGGACGGAGCACGTCTTCCCCACGATGAGCTTTAATTATCTGAATTCGGTCAAAGACCGCCTGAAAGACGCCGGTATTGTGCCCTTCGCGATGAGCGGCCATACCAACCTGATGGACACGGAGCGCATCCCCGATTTTGTGGCCAACATGCGCCTGGCGGCCTTCTTTGGCTGTGATTACATCGTCTCCTCGATTGGCGAGGCCCACCTGGAAGATAAAGCGGTAGCCTCGAATGAAGAGGTGGCAAAGCACGTGCGCGATCTGCTGCCCTACCTGGAGGACTACAACCTGACGCTCGTGCTGGAGAACCACGGCGATCACGCCACCGGGGAGGTGATTAAAAGCATCGTCGACCTGGTCGACTCACCGCGTGTGCTGATCAACTTCGATACGGCCAACGGCATTTACTTCGCCGGTGCAGACCCCGTGGCCGACCTGAGGACATGCGTCGATAAGGTTGGCTTTCTGCACGTCAAGGACAAGATCGGCGGGCCAAAGGAATGGCACTTCCCGGCCCTGGGGCAGGGCAGCGTGGATTTCCCGGCCCTGTTCGATGTCCTCAAACAGGCCGGCAACAACGCCCCGTTCAGCATCGAGATCGAGTTCACCAGCGCCGGCCCGAAAGACCTGGCGGAAGTGAACCAGGCAGTCAAAGATTCCTGCAGTTACCTCAAAGGTCTCGGTTTTGAAATTTAGCGTGGAGAGAGCCTATGAGGGCCCGGTGGTTCGAATCCGGGTCCTCTTTCACATCTCACAGGAGGCTGCACAATGATTCGCATTGGCATCGTTGGCACAGGGGGGATGGGCCAGGTCCACTACAACAACTACGCCCACATTGACGGGTGTGAAGTGGTGGCGCTGGTGGGCGTCACCGAGCAGAGCCGCGAGTGCGCCGAGCGCTGGGGGCTGCCCCTGTATGCAGATATCCCCAGCATGGCACAGGCCGAAGAACTGGATGTTGTCGATGTCTGCTCGCCCACCTACCTGCACAAGCAGCACGTGATCGAAAGCCTGAACGCCGGGCTGCATGCCATCACCGAAAAGCCAGTCGCCCTGCACAGAAAAGACGCTCAGGAGATGTTCGACCTGGCGGCAGAGAAGGGCAGGCTCCTGCTGGTGGGGCAGGTGCTGCAGTTTACCAGAGAAGTGGAGGTGCTGCGCAGCCTGGTGCAGAGCGGTGAGTACGGCAAACCGCTGGACGCCTTTTTTGAGCGGCTCTCCGCCTGTCCGCGCTGGATACAGAACGGCTGGCTGTTCGATAAGGAAAAGAGCGGGCTGCTGCCCTTTGACCTGCACATTCACGACCTGGATCTGATCGTCAGCCTGTTTGGTAAACCCGAAAGCTACAGCTTTACCAGCACCGGGAACGCCGACCGGAGCTACAAAGAGCACTACCGCTTCCTGTATAACTACGGCGACCTGACCGTGGCGGCAGAGGCAGCCTGGTTCAACGCCGATATCCCCTTCACGGCCCGCTGGCGGGTGTACTTTGAGAACGCCGTGGTCATCAACGATGGAGAACGCGTGGTGGCCTACCAGTTCGACCGCCCGCCGCGCGTGTTCGATACCGGGGACGAGCCCAGGATCCCCACGGGCATCAACCTGCCGCCCACCGGAATGTTCTTCCGCGAGCTTTCCCATTTCAGGGACTGCATCGAACAGGGGGTGCCTTCTCCGTTCGTCACCCGCGAACAGGTGCTGACCGTGGTGGAGCTGCTGGAGGAAATGACAAATCGCGATTGACAAAGGAAAAAGCGTGTGCTATGATGTAATCGATTACATTGTAATAAATCGAATAGGATAACCCGGTTAAAAACCTGCATTTTCCCAGGACAGCGTAATGGCCACCATGGCGGATGTCGCCCGTGAGGCGAAGGTTTCGGTCGCTACGGTTTCTCGTTTGCTCAACAACAAGGGCACGGTCAGCCCCGAAACCGCCGCACGCGTGTTCGCAGCAATTGAAAAGTTGGACTACGAACCCAACCTGCTGGCGCGCAATTTCCGCAGGAATGAAAGCCGGGTTATTCTGCTTCTTTCCCCCAATGTCACCAACCCATATTATTCCCGCATCCTGGCGGGCATCGGCGATGCCGGCGCTGAGGTCGGTTACAGCGCGTTGATTTACAACACCGGCGACGACCGGGAGCGCGAGCGCGCAGCGCTGGAGATGCTCAAAAAGCGCCGCGCCGACGGGGCGATCCTGATGTCGAGCAGTATGGACTGCGGCTGGCTGCTCGAATACGCCGAACGTTTCCCGATCGTGCAGTGCAGCGAATACGGCCCCGATGTGGATATCCCCCACGTTTCGATTGACAACTACAAGGCCACCCAGGAAGCGATGGAATACCTGATCGCTCTGGGCCACCGGCGCATTGCCACCATCAGCGCAGAGAACGAATACATCTCCACTCGTCTGCGCCTGGATGCCTACTGCGATACTCTGGTTAAGAACGATATCGCTGTCAATGAGGCCTACATCGCTTACGCTTCTCGCGACTATTCCTTCAAAAGCGGGAAAGCCAGGGCCAGGGAGCTGCTCAGCGTTACCCCGCGCCCGACAGCCATTTTCTGTATCTCGGATACGCTGGCGCTGGGCGCCATCACGGCCGCGAAAGAAATGGGGTATCGTGTTCCGGAGGACGTGACTGTTATCGGTTTTGATGACGTGGAACACACCACCATGCTGCATCCTTACATCACAACAGTGGCGCAGCCCTGCTACGAATTGGGAAGACAGGCTGCGCAGCTTCTTTTTTCGGTGATCATGCACAATACGGTCCCCCAGCGGCAGGTTATTCTGGAGCACCGCCTGATTGTGCGTGAATCCTCGGGCCCACCGCCTGAACTGGGTTGAAGCACCGGTGATCAGTGCCGCCGGTGATAAAACGAGCAGATCCATTCAGAAAAGGAGAGTATTAACATGAAGAGAGTAATCGCAGTATTGATGGCAATCGCCATTCTGGTCAGTACGATGCTGGCCGGCTGCGCATCTCCTGCCAGCCCGACTACTGCACCAGAAGCGCCGCAAGGTGGAGAGGCGGAAGCGCCGGCTGAAGGTGGGCGCCATAAGGTCGGCATCCTGGCTCCCGCTGTGACCCACGGTTGGGTTGCCGCAGTGGCTTACCATGCCGAGAACCGCGCCAAAGAGCTGTCTGATCAGATCGAATATCAGATCTACAC
>JAAYXE010000151.1 GCA_012516075.1 Chloroflexota bacterium
TACGGCGAAAAGAAAGTCCTCAAACTCCTCAAAGAAAACCTGCCAAAAGAATACGACGTCTACGTCGAGTGTCCCCTGCCGGCAAAGCGCGACATCCGCCACCCTGACTTTATCGTTTCCACCAATTATGGTGTGATCGTCCTGGAAGTCAAAGACTGGGTTCAGGTGACGGAGGCAGACCGCTATGGGGCGAAGATCCGTACGCGCGAGAACAGAGAACGCGAGGTCAGAAATCCGGTCGAAGAAGCGCGCCAGTATGCCCTTCTGCTCAACGAAAAATTAAACGAAAACGCCAGACGCCTGGGTGAGGCGGAAAAGGTCGACGTGCCCTGGGGATATGCGGTGGTGCTCCCCAACCTGCCCGCCTCCGTCATCTCGCAGCTGCGCAGTGCCTGGGGCGAGGAGTTCGTCTTCAGCACAGAGGATCTGCGCCCTGATTTAATTCACAAAAGGTTGAAAGTCACCCTGCCTCAGCACCGTGTGCGTAACCTGCGCAAACGTGAGCTGGACTACATCCGCACCGTCATCAACCCGGTTGTCCTGATCGAAATGCCCGAGCGGGCCGTCATCCTGGACCGGGATCAGGAGGAGATCGTCACCGAGCCCGCGCGTGAGCCCGCCCCGGAGCAGCCCAAGGAGGAGAAGCCGAAACCCGAGCAGGGCCGTCTCTTCGAAACCGCCGCAGAACCCGTGGAGCCTGCCCCTGATGAGGAGGCGCTGTCCACGTACGAAGCTGACATCAGCCGCAACACCGCAATTCGCCTGGTGCGCGGCGTAGCCGGCAGCGGCAAGTCGCTGGTGCTCGCCCAGCGCACACGCTACCTGGCCGCTCTGTACCCGGAGTGGGACATCGTCGTGCTGACCTACAACGATGGTCTGTGCCGGCAGTTCGCCGAAGGCCTGAAAGGTTTGAAAAATGTCCGCGCCCTCACCTTTCACAAACTGTGCATGCGGCTGCTGAAAAGCCGCATGTCTATTGATAAAACTCCTACCAATTCTCTCGGCTGGCTTAAGCATCACCGCACAAATAACAGCCTCATCCAGGAGCTCACCCCGGAATTTCTCAGAGATGAATTCGACTGGATCAACGAAATGGGGCTGGATTCACGCCAGGCCTACCTGGAGATCGAGCGCAAAGGGCGCGGCGGTCAGCGCCGCCTCAACCGCCAGGTGCGCGCAAAGGTTTACGATCTGTTTCTGGAATACCGGGCTTATCTGAAAGCGGAAG
The DNA here is from genome assembly GCA_012516075.1 of Chloroflexota bacterium. Lineage (GTDB taxonomy): Bacteria > Chloroflexota > Anaerolineae > Anaerolineales > UBA4823 > JAAYXE01. The sequence goes on from JAAYXE010000151.1 coordinate 1,229, forward strand.
GACTGGTCGACTGGTCCGATCTGCCGCTGCTGGTCCTGAAAGGCCTGGACGAGGGCAGCATTCAACCCACCCCATTCGATGCCATCCTGATCGACGAAGCGCAGGACTTCGCCCCGGTGTGGATCCAGGTGGTGAAGCGCCTGCTGAAGCCGCAGGGCGGGCTGCTCTTCCTGGCCGACGACCCGGCCCAGAGCATCTACCGCTTTTACTCATGGCGCGAGAAGGGTGTGCCGGTTGTCGGCCGCACACGGCGCCTTAAGGTCCCCTACCGCAACACGTATGAAATTTACCAGGCTGCTTACCGTCTGATCTGTGATGACGAGCACCTGCAGCACGCCCTGGGCGAGGAGGGTCTGCTCGTCGTCCCCGACCTGTCCAGCAGTGCCATGCGCCGCGGGCCGAAGCCTCTCATGCAGCGCTTCGAGAGCTTCGACCAGGAAGCCCTGGCCATTCGCGACCGCATCACCGGACTGCTGCAGGAAGGAGTCAGCGCCGGCCGCATCGCCGTGCTGCACCGCCGCACCAGCGGGGTCAGAAAGCTGCAGTCCGCGCTCAAGGGCCTGGATGTGACCATCGGCACCTTCCACGGCCACAAAGGGCTGGAGTACGAGGTCGTCTTCCTGGCCCAGATGCAGGAGACCTTTGACCGCTGTGATTCCCCCGAAGACCTCTCTGAAGAGCGCCGCCTGGTCTACATGGCCATGACCCGCGCCCGCCAGCAGCTCTTCATGGGCTACCAGGGCCGCCTGCCAGCCGCGATCAGAGAGCTGGAAGACACGGTGGATTGGGTGTGAGGAGGTGAGCAATTATTTTATTAGAGATAGGATCCTTATAGCTTTTCCACCTTCTTACTAAAGACATACTTGTTAAATTCCTTCGACAGTTATCGCAGGTGAAAAAATGAACAACGTAAATTACCACACCAATTTTTCCCCTATTGACGTCACATTTGAAAAAACAATATCCGCATTTACAAACGGCTTCCATGTACGCCACATAGCTACATACAATCCAATCACATGCTCTCCCGATGACAAAGTAAGTGAAGTTTTCAAAAAGTATCCGGACTTTGATCAGTTCCCTGTTCAATCGAATGGGATGACGATCGGTGTGCTGGAGCGTAACGGAGAAGGGAATGAAAGCCTCGTTCGAGATTGTATGCGGAGGCTGGATGAAAGCATATTAGTTGCTGCCGATGAACCATTGATTCATTTTCTTCCCTTGATGACCCGGCCCCCATATTATCGGTTGATATTAGAAGGAACGAAATTCGCTGCTCTCGTAACCCGCAGTGATGTGCTTAAACTACCAGTGCGTCTACTTGGGTTCACGTTGATTACAAACCTCGAACTGCTAATGAAAGAGATCATCGCTTCTCGAATGCCAGACTCAGAATCCTGGCTAAATTTACTTAGTAGTAACCGGCGTAAAAAAGTGGAATGCAAAAGAAAGGCCTTTGTTCAGAAA
>JAAYXE010000152.1 GCA_012516075.1 Chloroflexota bacterium
GCATTAAATAATCCCCCCTCCTGCTTGACATTCCATTAAAATTTTTATATAATAATTTCGAGAGTTGGGAGCGCTTCCAAAACTGCGCTCCCATTCACCCCTTACCAGACGGAGTATGCGTGTTGGAACTCACGCTGGACGATATCGCCAGGCAGGCAGGTGTTTCCCGATCCACCGTCTCCCGGGTGGTCAACGGGCACCCCAATGTGCGCGAACATGTGCGCCAGCGGGTGCTCAAGGTCATCGAGAACACCGGCTACCACCCCAACGCTGCCGCCCGCACCCTCGCATCGCAGCGTTCGTGGATGCTGGGGCTCGTCCTGCCCCGCAGCGTCAGCTCCTTCTTCGCAGATCCGTATTTCCCCCGCCTCACCCAGGGCATCGCCCAGGCCTGCAATCAGAATAATTACACCTTAGCGCTTTTCCTCGTCGGCAGTAAAGAAGACGAGGAAAAAATTTTTCCCCGCGTCTCACGTAAGGGTCTGCTCGACGGCATCCTCATCCAGTCCGGTCAGACCGGCGACCAGCTGATCGACCGCCTGGTGGCCTCCAGCATCCCCCTGGTGATCCTCGGACGCCCGGTCCAGGAGTGCGACGCCAGCTACATCGACGTGGACAACGTCACCGGTGCCTACAACGCGACCAGCCACCTGATCCGCCAGGGCCGCCAGCGCATCGCCACCATTACGGGCGCGCCGGGCAGCACCGTCAGCATCGACCGCCTCGAGGGCTACCGCAAAGCCCTGTCGGAGCGCGGCAGGGATGTGGATGAATCGCTGATCGCCGCCGGAGACTTCACCGAGGCCAGCGGCTACTACGCCATGCAGAAGCTCCTGGACGCCCGCCCCGATGCCGTCTTCGCTGCATCGGACATCATGGCCATTGGCGCCATGCGCGCAGCCCGGGAAGCGGGGTTGAAGATCCCGGACGATATTGCTTTTGTGGGGTATGACGACCTCCCTATCGCCACGATGGTGGACATCCCGTTAACGACCATCCGCCAGCCCATCCAGCGCTTCGGCGTGATGGCGGTGGAAGTCTTAATGGACCTGGTTGAAAACGGCCTGACACCCCCCCGCCGGATGATCCTGGACACCGAGCTGGTGGTGCGGGCCTCCTGCGGTGCAAGCACCGCTGACCGGCTGGGTTAACGGCGCAGAGGTCAGCGCCCGGCAAAACCGGGCCTGCCTGAACCAACACCCATCTGCGATAAACGCCGTTTTCTGTGCACAAAAAACCGCTTATCCACGGCCCAGAGGGGATGGGCCAGGCAGTGAAGGAGGTGAAAAGTCCTGAGAAAATCGTTCTAACCTTCCACCCAAATCGTTTTCGCAGCGACTATTCTTGAGGAGAATAAAATGCGCAAGACCCTACTTACAATTTTCAGTCTGTTCATCGTGGCCAGCATGGTTCTCGCAGGCTGCGCCTCACCGACCCCTGAAACGATCATCCAGACTGTGGAAGTCCCAGGGGAAGAGGTGGTCGTGACGGTAGAAGTCCCGGTCACCCAGGAAGTGATCGTGGAGGCTACACCGCAGGCCCCGGCCGCAGGCGAAGTCTTCGAGCGCAGCGAGACCCTGTACACATCCGGTACACAGTGGGGCCCGCCCTCGAGCTGGAACCCCTTCAACACCGGCAACTACGCCACCGGAACCATTGGCCTGTGCTACGAGACACTCTTCATCTACGACCCGCTCACCAATGAGTACCAGCCCTGGCTGGCGGAAAGCGGCGAGTTCACCAGCGACACGGTATACGAACTCAAGCTGCGCGAGGGCATCACCTGGAGCGACGGCGAACCCCTGACGGCTGAGGACGTCAAGTTCACCTTCGATATGGCCCAGGAAGCCCCCGTGAACATCAGCACCGTGTGGGACTGGCTGGACTCCGTTGAAGCCGTGGACGACTATAACCTGGTCTTCACCTTCAAGGAAGCGCTCTACCAGCAGTGGGGCAACACCCTCTACACCACCCCGATCGTACCGGCGCATGTATGGGGCGAGTTCACGGTGGAACAGATCACCTCGGGTGCCAACGAAAACCCGATCTGCTCCGGCCCGTACGTGTACGAATCGCACGATCAGAGCCGCATGGTCTGGGTGAAGCGTGACGGCTGGTGGGCGACCGACGCCCTCGGCCTGGACATCGCCCCGACCCGCATCGTCGACATCGTCAACGGCTCGAACAACGTGGCCATGGGCATGGTGCTGCAGGGCGGCCTGGACCTGAGCAACAACTTCCTCCCGGGCGTCGCCACCCTGGTGCGCGGCGGATACGGCATCCAGACCTACTATCCGGAGCCGCCGTACATGCTCTCGGCCAACACCGCCTGGCTGCTCATGAACCTGACCAAGCCGCCAATGGATGACCCCGCCTTCCGCCGGGCGATGGCCTTCGCCATCGACGTAGACCAGATCGTCAACGTGGTCTACGGCAATATCGTCCAGAAATCCAACCCCACCGGTCTGCTGCCCATCTGGGACCAGTACGTAGACCAGGATGTGGTGGACGAGCTGGGCTTCACCTACGATCCGGACCAGGCGCGCGCCATCCTGGCTGAGGCCGGCTATGCGGACAGCGACGGCGACGGTTTCGTCGAAGCGCCGGATGGCTCCAAGATCGAGCTGAAGGTGATGGTCCCCTTCGGCTGGACGGACTGGATGGAGTCGATTAACGTGATCTCCGCCAGCGCCCAGGCTGTGGGCATTAACCTGGTGACCGACTTCCCCGACTACCCGCAGTACGTCGAACAGCGCAACGCCGGCACCTTCGACATGATGATCGCCAACGATGCGCAGATGAGCAACACCCCCTGGACCTACTACAACTGGATGTTCCAGAACCCGATCGAAGATATCGCCACCCTGCAGAACGGCAACTACGGCCGCTATGACAACCAGGAAGCCTTCGATCTGGTGGACGCCCTCGACCGGGTCCCGGTGGAGGACATCGACGGCATGCGCGAGATCATGTCGCAGCTCCAGCGCATCCACCTGACCGATATGCCGCTCATCCCGCTGTGGTATAACGGTCTGTGGTCGCAGGTCAGCACCGCCGCCTGGACGAACTGGCCATCTGCGGCAGAAGATGCCAACCACTATCTGCCTGCCATGTGGCGCGGCTACCTGAACATGACCGGCATCCTTATGCTCGCCGAGCTGGAGCCGGTGCCGCCCGCAGAATAAACTCAACACAGACCGCCGCCTCTCCCCGGTCTGGGAGGGGCGGCGGTCCTTCTCCCTGGAAGTCACTCGTGCGCTGATCACAGCAGGACCCTCGAGGAGGTATCGTGAGGAGTTATTTCGGCAGGAAGCTTGTTATCTACGCGCTCACGTTTTTCCTGGCCGTCACCATCGACTGGATGATCCCGCGCTTCATGCCCGGCAATCCGGTGCAGGTGATGCTGGCCCGCTACGGGCTGCGCGCCGACGCCGCCCAGGCCATGCTGTCTTACTACACCCAGGCCTTTGGTCTGGATCTGCCCGTCTGGCAGCAGTACCTCAATTTCTGGAAGGCGCTCTTTCACGGCGACCTGGGCATCAGCATGTACCTCTTCCCCACCCCGGTGATCGACGTGATCAAGAACGCCGTCCCGTACGATATCCTGCTGCTGCTGCCGGCCATCCTGCTGAGCTGGTTCGCCGGCAACCGCTTTGGTGCTTTCGCCGCCCGCTCTAAAATCCTGGATAACTCTGTCCTGCCGGTGGGCTACCTGCTGACGGCAACCCCCTATATGTGGCTGGCTCTCCTGCTGGGCTGGGCGCTGGGGATCGTCCTGGGGATCTTCCCCATCGCCGGCGCTTACGATTTTTCGCTGCGCCCGGCCTTCACCTGGCGCTTCATCTCCAGTGTGCTCTCGCACTGGTTCCTGCCGTTCGCCTCGCTCTTTCTGGTGCAGTTTGGGTGCTGGGCGATCGGTATGCGCAACATGATCATTTACGAACTTGAAGCCGACTATTCGCACTACCTGGAAGCCCTGGGCGCACCGCACAGACTGATCCGCCGCTACGCCTTCAACAACGCCATCCTCCCCCAGGTCACCGGGTTGGCGCTGCAGCTGGGTGTGATCGTGGCCGGGGCGCTGGCCACCGAGATCGTGTTCTCTTACCCCGGCATCGGATACCTGATCCTGCAGGCCATCCAGAACCAGGATTACTTCCTGCTCCAGGGGTGCTTCCTCTTCATTATTATCGGTGTGCTGATCGCCAATTTCCTGATCGATGTCGCCTATGTTCTGGTAGATCCGCGTACCCGGATGGGCATGCAGGGTGAAACAGCATGATTACCAGCAAAAACGAATTCCTATACTTTACCCTGAGGAACACGAAGCTCAAGGTGGGCCTGGTTGTGATCGTGTTTTTCCTGCTGCTCACCTTTATCGGCCCGCTGTTAACCGATTACGCCCCCATGGCCTACGTCGGCCCGGGCGCCCACCCGCCGTCTGCAGAGCACTGGTTCGGCACCACCACCTTCGGCCAGGATGTGTATACCCAGTTCGTGTACGGCCTGAAAGCGACCTTCCAGGTAGGGCTGATCGGCGGCGGGCTGGGCACACTGCTGGGGTTGCTGATCGGTTTCACCGCCGGCTTCCGCGGCGGCATTATCGACGAGTTCCTCAATGTAGTCACCAACATCGTGCTCGTACTGCCCACCCTGGCCGTGCTGCTGATCATCGCCGCCTATCTGCAGGTGCGCGGGGTGATGACCGAGAGCATCTTTATCGGCCTTACCTCCTGGCCCTGGGCGGCGCGTGCCATCCGCGCCCAGACATTCTCGCTGCGCACGCGCGACTTCGTCGACCTGGCCCGCCTGAACGGGATGAGGCCGCTGAAAATCATCTTCACCGAGATCGCCCCCAACATGATGTCGTACCTGTTCATGACCTTCATCCTGCAGTTCGGCGGAGCGATCCTGAACGCCGCCACGCTGGATTTCATCGGCCTGGGACCGACCACCGGCATCTCGCTGGGGCTGATGATGAACAACGCTGTGCTGTGGAGCGCCCTGCACCTGGGGATGTGGTGGTGGTTTGTTCCCCCGGGCGTTGCCATCATGATGATCGTCGGCGCGCTTTATATTATGAACGTCGGTCTGGACGAGGTCTTCAACCCCAAACTCAGGGAGATTTGAGACGATGAGCTTATCCGTAGAAAACCTGAGAATTTACTACCAGACCCTGCACGGGGACGTCCAGGCCCTGGACGGCGTCTCGTTTTCCATTGGCGACGGCGAGATCATGGGACTGGCCGGCGAGTCGGGCTGTGGCAAGACCACCCTGGGCTACAGCCTGATCCACCTGGCCCCGCCCAAGCGCTTCGTGGAAGGCTGCGTCATGCTTGACGGGGAAGAGCTGCCCATCTGGGACAACGAGCGCATGGTGGACTTCCGCTATAAAAAGGTGTCGATCATCCCCCAGTACGCCATGAACGCCCTCAACCCGACGCGCAAGATCGGGAAGATGACCCGCGAGCTGCTCGAATCGCGCCGGCTGCGCTACAAAGATTACCTGCCCGAGCTCAAACGCAGGCTGGACCTGGTGCAGCTCTCGCAGGACGTGCTCGACATGTACCCCATCGAACTCTCGGGCGGCATGAAGCAGCGCATGGTGATGGTGCTCTCCACCCTGCTGAACCCCTCGCTGCTGATCGCCGACGAGATCACCTCGGCGCTCGACGTCTCCACCCAGAAAGCTGTGGCCGAGATGCTGGTGGAGTTCCGCGACCGCGAGTTCGTGAAAAGCATGATCGTGGTCACCCACGACATCTCCATCCTGTACCAGATCGCCGACAGCATCCTGGTGATGTATGCCGGCAAGCTGGCCGAGAAAGCGCCCACCGAGACGATCATCCACTCTCCCCGCCACCCGTACACGCAGCTGCTGATCTCCTCGCTGCCCGAGGTGGGTGTGAAATACTCCGAGAAAAAGCTCACCGGCATCCCCGGCAGTCCGCCCATGCTGCTCAACCCGCCCACCGGCTGCCGCTTCCGGGACCGCTGCCCGTTTGCCTTCGCCAAATGTGTGGAAGAGCCCCCCTTTGTAGAGGTAGAGAAAGACCACTATGTCGCCTGCTGGAAGGAGATGCCCGTCCATGATTAAAGTTGAGAACCTGACCAAGATCTACAGGACCGGCACCTTTGGCGGGAAAGAGCTGCACGCCGTCAGCGATGTGAGCTTCGAAGTGCAGCCCGGTGAAGTGGTTTCATTAATTGGTGAAAGCGGCAGCGGCAAAAGCACCATCGGCAAGATGATCCTGCGCCTGATTTCGATCACCTCGGGCAGGATCACCTTCAACGGTGAAGACATCTCGAAGCTCAAGGGGCGCGAGCTGAAAGAATACTACCGCAAGGTGCAGGGCGTCTTTCAGGACCCGTTCAGCTCCTACAACCCCATCTTCAAAGCCGACCGCATTTTCGAGATGGTGCGCCAGGAGTTTTATCCGCACATCAGCAGCCGCGAGTGGAAAGACCGGGTGGTGAAGGCCCTTGAAGACGTGGGCCTGAACGCCAACCACTGCCTGAACAAGTACCCGCACCAGCTCAGCGGCGGTCAGCTGCAGCGCTTCCTCATCGCCCGGGCGCTGCTGCTGGACATTCAGTTCCTGGTGGCGGATGAAATCATCAGTATGCTCGATGCATCCACCCGCATCGACGTGCTCAACCTGCTGGCCGAGCTGAAACAGCGCGGGTTGTCGATCCTGTTCATCACCCACGACCTGTCCCTGGCCAATTACATCAGCGAGAAAGCCATTATCCTGTACCGCGGCTGCATCACAGAGATGGGGGCCACCGAGAAAATCTTCACTGACCCACTGCACCCCTACACGCGCATGCTGATCGCCTCCGTGCCGCGCCTGGATAAGAAATGGGAGCACGTGGAAATGGAGCTTGACCGGCGCGCCGGAGAGGTCAACGGGGGCTGCGTGTTCTACGACCGCTGCCCTGTGGCAGACAAAGGATGTGCACAGTTCCGGCCGCCCATGGTCGAGGTGGAAGAGGGCCACTATGTGGCCTGCTACCGTGTTATGGATGAAATGGATCCTGTGAATAAGGCCCTGGAGCACAGCCTGAGCAAACAGTAAATTTCAAAAAAAGAACAAACACCTGCCTGGAGCCCCGCTGGCGAATTACGCCGGCCGGGAAGGCTGCCCTGCGTCTGGCGGCCCCCTTCTGGCAGAACAGAACTGCAGGTAGAATTAGTCGATCCACGACTCATCAGGAGGAACAATGCAGTACGGACACTTCGACGACCAGCGCTGCGAATACGTCATCACCCGGCCCGACACTCCGCTGCCCTGGATCAATTACCTGGGCAGCGAAGATTATTTCGGCCTGATCTCGAACACTGCCGGCGGTTATTCGTTCTACAAAGACGCCCGCCTGCGCCGGTTGACGCGCTTCCGCTACAACAACGCGCCCCTGGATTCCAACGGGCGCTACATTTACCTGCGAGACGACGCCAGCGAGCACTTCTGGTCTCCGACCTGGCAGCCGGTGCGCGCCTCGCTGGATTCCTACGAGTGCCGCCACGGCCTGGGCTACACCATCATCCGCTCGCAGGTGAACGGCATCGAAGCGCAGATCCGCTACTTCGTCCCGCTGGGCGAGAACCTGGAGGTCTGGGAGCTCACCCTGACCAACCACCGCCAGGAGAGCGCCGCACTGTCCGTCTTTTCGGCGGTGGAGTTTTGCCTGTGGGATGCCTGGGACGATGTCACCAACTTCCAGCGCAACTACTCCACCGGCGAGGTGGAGGTCGAAGAGGGCGTGATCTACCACAAGACGGAATACCGCGAGCGCCGCAATCACTTCGCATACCTGGCCTGCTCGGAAGAACTGGCCGGCTTCGACACGCAGCGCGAGGCCTTCCTGGGCCCCTACCGCGGCTGGGACTCGCCCGCAGGGGTGCAGGCCGGGCATCTGTCCAACTCCATTGCCCATGGATGGCAGCCGGTGGGCGCCCAGCATGTGCGCCTGCAGTTAAACCCCGGCGAGCAGCGCAGGGTGATTTACCTGCTCGGCTACTACGAAAACCCGCCGGACGAAAAGTTCGACCCGCCCGGCTCACAGACGATCAACAAACGCGGGGTTAAGACCGTCATCTCCCGCTACCTGCAGCCCGAAACGGTGGAGCAGGCCTTCCAGGACCTCAAGGCGTACTGGGCGGCGCTGCTCGACCGCTTCCAGGTGCACACGCCCGACTGCCACACCGACCGCATGGTCAACATCTGGAACGCTTACCAGGTGATGGTTACGTTTAACCTGTCGCGCTCGGCCTCTTATTTTGAAAGCGGCATCGGCCGCGGCATGGGCTTTCGCGACTCGAACCAGGACCTGCTGGGTTTTGTCCATCTGGTGCCCGGGCGCGCCCGGCAGCGGCTGCTCGACCTGGCCGCCACGCAGATGGAAAACGGCGGGGCTTATCACCAGTACCAGCCGCTCACCAAACGCGGCAACAACGACATTGGCAGCAATTTCAACGACGACCCGCTGTGGCTGGTGCTGGCCGCAGCCGCTTATCTAAAAGAGACCGGCGACTGGAGCCTGCTGGACGAGCTGGTGCCGTACGACAACCGGCCCGGCAGCGAGGAGCCTTTTTATGCCCACCTGCAGCGTTCGATCAACTTCACCCTGGAGCGCCTGGGGCCGCACGGCCTGCCGCTAATCGGCCGCGCCGACTGGAACGACTGCCTGAACCTGAACTGCTTCTCCGACACCCCCGGCGAGTCTTTCCAGACTACCACCAGCAAGGACGGGAAGGTGGCCGAGAGCGTGTTCATCGCCGGGCTGTTCATCCTGGCGGCTCAGGAAATGGCGCAGATCGCCGGGCACTGTGGGAAGCCAGAGGAGGCCGCTGATTACCGCCAGCACGCCGCCCGCATGGAGGCGGCAGTGTGGGAAGCCGGCTGGGACGGCGAATGGTTCCGGCGCGCTTACGACGATTTCGGCCGCCCGGTGGGTTCGCGCCAGTGCGAGGAGGGCAAGATCTTCATCGAGCCCCAGGGTATCTGCATCATGGCCGGCCTGGGCCTTGAGGACGGCCGGGCGCTGCAGGCCCTGGATTCGGTGGCCAGTATGCTGGCCACGCCGCACGGCATCATCCTGCAGCAGCCGGCCTACAGCCGCTATTACCTGCACCTGGGCGAGATCTCCTCTTACCCGCCCGGCTACAAAGAGAACGCCGGCATCTTCTGTCACACCAACCCCTGGATCATGATCGCCGAGGCCATGGCCGGGCGCGGCGACCGGGCCCACGATTACTACCTGCGCATCAACCCTTCGGCCCGTGAGCCGCTCAGCGACCTGCACAAATGCGAGCCGTACGTCTACGCCCAGATGATCGCCGGCCGCGACGCGCCGACCCACGGCGAGGCCAAAAACTCCTGGCTCACCGGAACGGCCGCCTGGAACTATGTGGCCATCACACAGTGGATTCTGGGCATCCGCCCATCTTACGAAGGGCTGGAGATTGCCCCGGTGATCCCTTCGAGCTGGGAGGGCTTCGAGGCTGTGCGCCTGTTCCGCGGCGTGCGCTACCACATCCGCGTCGAACGGCGCGGCCCCGGCAGTGAGACCCGCCTGGAGGTGGACGGAAAAGAGCTGCCCGGGCGGATCATCCCCCTGCCTCCACCTGGCACGCAGGATGTGCAGGTGCGCGTGACCCTGGGTTAAAGACCACCGGCCTTTACGCCTCAACCTCGATCAGGAGGCAGCGATGGCGAGCTACGGATATTTTGACGAAGCCGGTCGCGAATACGTGATCACCGACCCGCGCACACCGGTCAAGTGGATCAATTACATCGGCACCCGCCGCTTCGGCGGTTTCGTGGACCACACCGGCGGGGCGCTGATCTGCCGCGAGGACCCCACCTTCAACCGCATCACGAAATACATCCAGCAGATGCCGGCCTCCGATTTCAAAGGTGAGACGCTCTACCTGCGCATCCACACACCGCAGGGATTCAGGGTGTTCTCGCCCTTTTATGTGCCCACGCTGGATCCCTACCGGCGCTTCGAATGCCGTGTCGGGCTGGGTTACACCCGCCTGGTGACCGAGTTCTACGACCTGCGCACCGAGGTCACCATTTTTGTGCCCCTGGACGGGACCTGCGAGCTGCGCGATATCCGGGTGACCAACCTCGCAGACCGGCCGCAGACCGTGGACGCCGTCCCGCTGGTCGAGTACACCCACCCCGACGCCCTCAAACAGTTCACCAACGCCGACTGGGTCCCGCAGACCATGCAGAGCCGGGCGGTGCAGGACGGCGAGTTCACCATCCTGCTGCAGTATCCGTTCATGAACCGCGACACGCAGGTCAATTACCTGACCGCCAGCCTGCCTGCCTCTTCGTACGAGACCGACCGCCGGCGCTTTCTGGGTGAAAACGAATACGGCTCCTTCAAGAACCCGCTCAGCCTGTACGAGCCCGAGTTGAGCTGCACACAGGCCCTGCGCGGCGACAATATCGGCGCCCTGCTGGTCCCGCTGGGGACGCTCGCGCCCGGAGAGAGCCGGCGGCTGATTACCCAGCTTGGGCAGGCCGCCAGCGTCGAGGCTGCCCTGCCCGTCATCCGCCGCTTTCGCCAGGGTGAGGCGCTGGACGCTGAGCTGCAGAAGCTGGCCGCCTTCTGGGACGAATATCTGGACGCCCTGCAGGTGCAGACCCCCGAGCCGCGCATGAACGCCATGCTCAACGTCTACAACCCGCGCCAGTGCTGCGTGACGAAGACCTGGTCGCGCTACCTTTCGTACTACCAGACCGGTCTGGGTGCGCGCGGCATCGGCATGCGCGATTCCTCTCAGGATGTGATGGCGGTGATCGCCTCCGTGCCGGACGAGGCGCGCGATTTCCTGCGCACGCTGCTGACTTTCCAGAAGCGCGACGGGTCCGCCATGCACCAGTTCAACCCGCTGACCATGGAGGGCAGCGCTGGCGACTCGCTGGAGATGGAAGACCGCCCGCATTACTACAGCGACGATCACCTGTGGCTGATCCTGGCTGTGTGCGCCTATCTGAAAGAGACCGGCGATCTGGCCTTCCTGGATGAGGAGCTGCCCTTTAACGAGAAAGACCGCCTCGGACAGCCGCTGGAGCGCAGCACGGTGCGCGAACACCTGCAGCGCGGGCTGGCCTTCACCCGGGGAGACGTGGGCCGCCATGGGCTGCCCCTGCTGGGCTTCGCCGATTGGAACGACACGGTCAACCTGCCGGCCGGGGCGGAGAGCCTGTTCACCGCAAACCTGTACGGCAAAGCCCTGCTGGAGATGATCGCCCTGCTGGAGCATCTGGGCGACCTGGAAGCGGCGAGTGCCTGCCGCCAGGATTACGAAGAGATGCGGCGGCGCTTCGAAAGGCACGCCTGGGACGGGGCCTGGTACCGGCGCTACTTCGACGCCGGGGGCAGCCCGCTGGGCTCGGCCCAGCACCGCTACGGGCAGATCTACCTGAACGCCCAGACCTGGCCGGTAATCTCGGGCTTTGCCTCCCCCGAGCGCGCCCGCCGGGCGCTGGACGCAGCATACGAACGCCTGAACACAAAGTATGGACTCAAACTCTCCGCCCCCGGGTTCAACGGCTACGACCCGCAGTACGGCGGCGTGACCACCTACCCGCCCGGGGCGAAGGAGAACGGGGGCATCTTCCTGCACCCCAACCCCTGGGCGATCATCGCCGAGGCCATCCTGGGGAACGGCGAGCGCGCCTACCAGTATTACCGCCAGATCAACCCCGCCGAGCGCAATGACAGCATCGAGATCTACGAGTGCGAACCGTACGTCTATGCGCAGAATGTGCTCGGCGACGAGCATCCCCAGTTCGGGCTGGCGCGCAACTCCTGGCTCTCCGGCACCGCCTCCTGGTGCTACCAGGCCGCTGTCCAGTGGATCCTGGGGCTGCGGCCCGAGTACGCCGGCCTGCGCGTCGATCCCTGTATCCCGCGCGCCTGGGGCGGCTTTACCGCCGTGCGGCGCTTCCGGGGCACGCGGCTGCACGTTCGCGTCTACAACCCGCAGGGGGTGTGTAAGGGTGTGGTGCGCATGGATGTGGATGGGGAGCCGGTGGATGGTAATCTGGTTCCCGCCAACCTGCCGGGGGACGAACACCGGGTTGAGGTGTGGCTGGGGAGGTAAAGCAGCATCACCAATCATCCCTGCCGCGGCGCCTGGAGTACTCAGGAGGCTGCAGGGAGAAGATCGGGTTTCAATCGTTTTTCACAGCAGGTGCGGGGAAATTGCTCCGCATGTTTCCGTTTTCCACGTGTCATGGGGCACGGCGCGCTGCGAGCAGCAGCCGAATAGTCTGGACCGCTGCCCGGGGGAGGAAGCTGGCTCTCGCCGCAGCGCCGTGCCCTTACAGCAAATTTTATTGCTGTAAAACCAATAAACAATCTAATAATTGCAACAGCCCGGGCAGCCTGGTTCTAGCTGCGCGGTAACAAACCGCCGCAGGCCGCTTCGACTGCGGGGCTAGCGCCCCTCCGTTCAGCGCGCCTGCGGGCAGTTTATTCCGCACCCAGGCACCCGGAGCGACTGCTTCGCGATCCCGGTCGAAGGGCGCCTGGGTGCAGGGTTTATTACCCACAGGCCGTTTCGACTGCAGTCCTTACCCCTTCCGCTCAACGCGCCTGCAGGAGGCATTTTTCAACAGTTCAACAGCAGACAGTATTCGATCAAGCAAGCCGACCTTGCCGCTCAGACTGCCTCATTCCCTGCCCCCAATCCTGACCCTCTCACAGGGTAGTTTTTTTACTGTAGAGCATTCCCTCCGGCTGGCCAGCTTTCACGGTTCACTCAGCCCTTACCCGATCCACCTGTAAGGACACGGCAATGGCCGGCTCCTGACCGCTCCTTTCAGGGAACGCTCCAGGGCCCGAAATCCCTGTCCCAAAAGCAGCCGTGCCCGCTGACCGTGTGGAGTACGGTATCGCCCGGAGCGGATTCCATTTACAACCCCTACTCTGACCCTCCCCCGCCTGAGCAACCTGTCAAACGGCAGGTTGCCATGCAGGGGAGGGGATTAATATCCGCGTCCATCCGCGATAGCAGCGTCCATCCGTGTCCCCCATCCTAGCGCCCGCGCAATGCGTGTTTAATGCGCTGCCACCAGCCCTGCACCAGCCCCACATCCTCCTCGGTGATATCGTGCCGGCTGTAGCGCGCCTCGATGAACTCCTCCGTCAGCGCCGCGACCTCCTGCTCCACATCGGGCACCTGCCCGCCCAGTTCGCGGGCATACTCATATGGCGTCTGCGCCGGATGGCGCGGCAGCCCCTGCTCCCCTCCCCTTCGCAGCATAGCCAGGTAAAAGAACAGCACCCGCTGGCGCGGCGTCAGCCTGCGCAGGCTGGTGTAACGCCAGGCAGCGGCCTCGTGAGCCGCGCCCCGGCGTGCTCGCAGCCGGCGCAGCCCGGCCTGGATCCCCTGCGCCACGCTCTGGTTGACGCCGCGAATCAGGTCACGCAGCTGCCGCAGGAAGCGCAGCACGGCACCGGCAAGGGGCAGGCGGCGCAGTGCGTCCAGCAGTTCCTGATTCTGGCTGATGTAATGGTAGAGCGAGTAGCCGATCACCCCCAGGAACAGCGCCCAGAACAGGATCGACTTCAGCAGCTCCGACCAGCCTTCTCCGGTGGCAGGCGGCTGCGGCTGGGGGATCATCTCCGGCAGGCGCGAGAGGTCCGGCCTTGGCGAGCGCCCAAACAGGAACGAGAGCGCAAACCAGATCAGGATGAGCGGCGCAAAAAGGATTAATAGCAAAATGCCGCCGATGAGCCCCAGCACCCCCAGCAGGAAGGCGAGCACATCCAGCAGCCCCAGGGAATACTGGGTGGGCAGCAATAGAACGAGCAGCGCCAGCCCGGCGAGGAAGAGGGCGCTGAACAGCAGCCAGCGGCTGCCCAGGTTTGACCCGATGGGGATGCGCTCCAGGCTCCAGAACACCCGCAGGATGGAGAACTGCGTCAGCGCCAGCAGGACCAGCGCCAGGATGAAAAAGGCCAGGATGTTCCAGACCCCGCCCTGCGGCGATGGCGATCCGGGGAACAGCCCCAGGCCGCTCAGACGCATCAGGCCTTCGAGGAAGATCATCACCCCACCGACCAGCAGCACCAGCCCCGCCAGGCTGCGCCGCACAGCAGGGCGCTCGGTCGTGATGCCGCTCTCGCGCTCGATCTGCAGCAGGCGCTCGTCCCCCTCGAGCTGCGCCAGCTCTTCGGCAAAGATCCCCGCCAGGCCCCAGAAGAGCACCGCCATGGAGACGGCGAACAGGTACTCGCCGCTGAACCAGGTTTCCACAAAGCGGTCGCGCCACTGCGCCATATCAGCCAGCAGCCGGTCGAAGCCGCGCACCAGGTAGATCACCAGCTTCAAACCCACCAGCAGCACCACCCACTCGGCCAGACGGTAGCGCAGCCATTCCCCGCTCAGGAACCCCGCCCGGCGGACCAGGCGCTGGGTCAGCATGGCTTCCAGGCAGAGCAGGAAGATGACCGGCACCAGATATGCGCCGTTCCAGGAGGGCACAAGAAAGCGCCCGAAGCGCACGATCGAGACCAGCGCGCAGGCCAGCATCAGGCAGATCAGCAGGTGCTGGACGAACACGGTAAAGCGTTCGTTCCAGGCATAATCCTGCCGCAGGTTCTCCTGATCGGTGTTTTCCACAGTTCCTCCTACTGGCGCCAGGCTTCCAGGTCACGCTCGCTGAGCAGCGGGTAAAGGGGGAAGCCGAAGTACTCCGCCCGCCGGCGCGCTTCTGGGAAATTCGGGACCGGTCCGCAGGGCACCAGCACCACGCTCATCCCGGATCGCTGCGCCTGAAACAGCCCGTCGAACAGATCGCTGTCCAGGTTGGGGGTGATCAGCACCAGCGTGGTCCCCCAGGGGAAGTGCAGCACCTGGCGCTGCAGCAGTTCGACCAGCGGGCAGGTCTCCGCAGACTGCACGCGCGCCAGCACGTCCAGAATGCGCATCAGGTGGGCGCGCCCCCGGCGCGCGGGGACCGGAGGCGGCAGGCTGTTCTCGTGCAGGGGGTCCACCCCGTTGGTGACCAGTCCCACTGCCTGTCGCAGGCCGGTGACCCAGCTGGCAATGGAGGCCGCGGCGACGATGCCCAGCTCGGTCGCATCGATGCGCGTGCGGTATTCGTACTCGGCGGCGTTCAGATTGAGCAGGATGACCGTCTCCAGGGCGATGGAGGGCTCAAAGAGCTTGACCTGCAGCCGTCCGGTAGAAGCGGTCGATTTCCAGTCGACCCGGCGCAGCGAGTCGCCGGCGACGTAATCGCGCCGGCCGTACACCCGGCTGGGGTCTTCAAATACCGGCAGACGGTGCTTCAACGCACCCTGGGGCGAGCGCGAGGGCAGCCCCAGGCGGGTGATCGGCACCATGCGCGGGTACACCGTGAGCGTATCCGCCTCGATCGAAGCCTGCAGGTCCTCGCTGATGCCGAAGACGTCACCCGAGTTCAGTCTTAGTGGGCCGATGCGGTAAAAGCCGCGCTTGCGCCCTTCCAGCAGGTATTCAAAGCGCATCTTCTCGCGCGGACCCAGACTGACCACGCGCCGGAAAAGGCCTGCGGTGGTCAGCTCTGGCGGCAGGCTTTCGTGGAGCTGCAGCCAGACCACCGGCAGCAGGCTCTTGTTTTCGATTTCCAGGATTACAGGGACTTTTTCAGCGAAGAAAACGCGCGGCACAAAGCTGCGCCGGGCCTGCACGGCGTGAAGCGCCCGCCGGCTCCACAACCGTCCGGCGATATACACCCCCAGCAGCAGATAGAGCAGGGTGAGGACGAAATCGGCGCGCAGTATGGCGGCCAGCAGGGTCAGGATGATCAGGAAGAAGAACAGGGAATCGCCCATGGCCCGCCGTCCGGGGCATCAATCCGGGACTCCAACCGGCAGCGGCGTAGAGGAGAGCAGGTCCTGCAGAATAGAAAGCGGGGTGCGGCCGCGCAGCTCGGCCTCTGGTTTGGCGATCAGGCGGTGGGCCAGGGTGGGCACGGCCAGTTGTTTGATGTCGTCGGGGATGACGTGATCGCGACCGCGGATAGCCGCCAGGGCCTGCGAGGCTTTGAAGAGCGCCAGGCTGGCGCGCGGGCTGCCGCCCAGCGCCAGGTCGGGATGGCTGCGCGTGGCGGAGACCAGTTCGATGATGTAATCCTGCAGCGATTCGTCCACGTGCACATCCCAGATCCGCTTCTGGTGGTCCAGCAGCGCCTGGATAGGCGTGCGCCCGTCGGCCCCGGATTCGATCGCCGCAAGTTGAGTAATGGGATGTTCGCGGCGCAGGTTGTACAGGATCTGCCGTTCGACAGTGTGATCGGGGTAACCGAGCGACAGGCGCAGCAGAAAGCGGTCGAGCTGTGCTTCGGGCAGGGGGAAGGTGCCCTCATATTCAATCGGGTTCTGGGTGGCCAGCACCAGGAACGGGCGCGGCAGCGGGCGGGTGACCCCGTCTACCGTGACCTGCTGCTCCTGCATGGCCTCCAGCAGCGCCGACTGGGTGCGCGGCGTGGCCCGGTTGATCTCGTCGGCCAGCAGCAGGTTGACAAAGATCGGCCCGGGGCGGAACTCAAACTGCCCGTTCTGCTGGTTGTAGACCGAGACGCCGACCACATCGTTGGGCAGCAGGTCGGGCGTGCACTGCAGGCGCTTGAAGGTGCCCCCCAGGCTGACGGCCACAGCGCGCGCCAGCATGGTCTTGCCGGTGCCGGGCACGTCTTCCAGCAGTACATGCCCTTCACACAGCAGCGCCACCATGAGCATTTCGATCGCCTCGCGCTTGCCCACAATCACCTGTTCGACGCTGGCGATCACCCGGGAAACAAATTCCTGAACTTCCTGCATTTATAGTTCCTCAACACCACAACCAGGGTATGCTGCGCTCACCCCTCTGCCTTACTTTACTTGATCTGGGCGCAAAATGCAATGGCGGAAGGGCCGGAACCGTACGGATGCAGGTTTAACGAAGGCCGGGGATCTGTTTCGATCCCCGGCCTTCAATGTATGTATAATCTTCAGAGCGTCGTTCCCGCCGTTCAGACGCGCTCGCGCTCCTCGGGGACGGGGAAGGAGAACACCCGCAGCGGCCAGGGGGTGTCGTCGGTCTTCGGGTCCCCATCGGGCAGGATCAGGCGCACAGCGCGCTCGTAGAAGAGATAGTCCGCTGCCCAGTTGATGAGCACCAGCAGGCGGTTGCGGAAACCGATCAGCCAGATCAGATGCACGCCCAGCCAGGCCAGCCAGGCGATAAAGCCGTGGAACCTGAAGCGGCCGACGCGGGCCACAGCCGCATTGCGGCCGATGGTCGCCATGGAGCCGGGGTCTTTGTAATGGAACGGCTGCGGCTCCTCGCCCTTTACCAGGCGGATGATGTTGCGGGCAGCTGCTTTCGCCTGCTGGATGGCAACCGGCGCCACCATGGGCAGGGGCTGCCCCTGCTCGTCTTCCAGATATGCGGCGTCGCCGACGACGAACACCTCCGGCCGGCCGGGCACCTGCAGGGTGGGCTCCACCACCACCCGACCCTGGCGGGCCACCGTCAGGCCGGCACGCTCCAGCAGGGATACGGCGCGCACGCCCGCCGCCCAGATCAGGGTGTAAGCCGGGATCTGCTCGCCGTCTTTGAGGGTCACTACCCGGCCGTCGTAGCTCTCCACGGCGGCGCCGAAGCGCACCTCAACCTGCTTCTGGCGCAGGGTCTCGGCGGCGCGTGCGCTCAATTCTTCAGGGAAGCCGGCCAGCACTTTGTCCATGGCCTCCAGCAGGATGACGCGCACGCTTTCGATGTTGGTTTCGGGGAAGTCTTTGGTCAGCGCCAGCCGGATCAGCTCGGAGAGGGCGCCGGCCGCTTCGACGCCCGTCGGCCCGCCCCCGACCACCACGAACGTGCGCAGTGCCGCGCAGCGCTCTTCATCCGTTTCCTGCACCGACCACTCGAACATCTTCAGGATGTGATTGCGCACGCCGATGGCATCGTCCAGGTCTTTCAGGCCAAAGCCGTATTCTTCCACGGAGCGGTTGCCGAAGAAGTTGGTCTCGCCGCCCGGCGCCAGGACCAGGTAGTCGTACTCGATGGGCCCGCTGGTGGTGTAAACGACCTTCTGATCCAGGTCCGCCCCGGTCATCTCGGTCAGGCGGAACAGGAAATTGCGCTGCCGGCGGAAGATGGCGCGCACCGGATAGGCGATCTCGGTGGCCGACAGCCCGGAGGTGGCCACCTGATACAATAGGGGCTGAAAAAGGTGGTAATTATTTTTATCGATCAACAGGACCTGAACCGGCGCGTGGCGCAGTTCCCGGGCGAGGTTGATGCCGCCAAATCCCGCCCCGACGATCACAACCCGTGGTATTTTCTCAGCCATACTGCCTCTCTTTTTCAGGTCTGCTTTCAAACCGGTCATCTGCCCCTGAACAGCATGGATGACCGGGAAAATGATATTTCTGTAAACAATCCCATTTAGATATATTATATCCGATTTTTCTCGTTTTGAGAAAATATTCACAATGCTCTAATCAGCGGCAGGAGGATGCGTATGACGGAACTTCTTTACCAGAGCGACAGCTATCTGAAATCTTTTGAGGCGGTTCTGACAGGGGTCGATGCCGGGAACCGGGCTGTGACCCTGGACCGCACCGCCTTTTATCCCGGCGGAGGCGGCCAGCCGGCGGACAGCGGGATCCTGCGCAGCGATGGACGGGTGTATCCGGTAAAGCGGGCGCGCAAAGACGGCGATCGGGTCCTGCATCTAATCGAAGGTGACGAGCCGCTGCCAGCCCCGGGTGCGGCGGTCACTGGAGAGATCAACTGGGAACGGCGCTACCAGTTGATGCGCACGCACACGGCCATGCACATCCTGTGCGGGGTGATCTTTCGCGATTACGGCGCCCTGGTGACCGGCGGGGATATGGAGCCGCTCAAGGGGCGCATGGACTTCGAGTTCGAGACCATGCGGCGCGAGCTGGTGGATGCGATTGAGGAAGCGGTGAACTGCGAGGTGGAGGCGGACCGGCCGGTGAAGGTGAAGATCCTGCCGCGCCAGGAGGCTTTCCAGATCCCCGACCTGATCCGCACCAAGATCAACCTGCTCCCGGAGGGGATCGAGCAGGTGCGCGTGGTGGAGATCGAGGGGCTGGACCTGCAGGCGGACGGCGGCACGCATGTGCGCAGCACCGCCGAGGTCGGCCGCATACGCGTGGTGGATTACAAGAGCAAAGGGAAGATCAACAAGCGCATATACGTAGAGCTGGACTTATAGGGCGCAGCAGCGCTCTGTCGGGCAGCAACCACATGCCAGCCAGATCCCCTGGTCAGAGTTACATAACCAGTGACAGCCGGTAAGGGCACGGCGCTGCATCGCTCAGGAGATGGTTCGCAAGGATTGCCGGCAAGCTGAGTCGATGGCAGCTCGCTGCCTGCTGTGCCCATGACAGCTGGTAAAGTCATATATCTACCGAGACGAGCCAGAGCAGGTCGTGACCGTCTGCTGGGTTATCTTCGGCTCTGTGCGCACCGTGCATCAAACTCACAGGGGTATTGGGCACGGCGGTACTCGCCTATTACCGAACGGTTCGCCAATTACCTCGCCGTGCCCTTACAGGTAGACGGGTACCGTTTGGTAATGGGTGCAGACGGCAAGTCACTGCCCGCCGTGCCCCTGGACCTCAACCAGCCGCATCTCCACTTTGAAATTCCGCTTCTCCAGCTCCTTCAAAAACGGGCCAGGCGGGACCATGCGCTCCACCCCGCTGGCGCCGCGCGGTGTCTCGCCGCGCCACATCATCTCCGCCACAATGGCGGCGCTGAAACCGGTGCCGCGCTCCATGGCGGTAAAGCCGGTCTCATCGTCGTAATAATCAATCAGCTCAATCCAGGCTTCAGCCGGTTTGCCATCTTTCTCCCCCACAGCTTTGATGCGGATGATCACCATATCTTTCCCCTCCGGGAAGGTGACCTTCGGCGCAAACAGCGTGTGGAAGACATCCCGGGGGACAACCGGCACACCATTTACCATCACCGGGTCCAGGCTCCACAGGCCCAGGTCGTAAAACGCCCGCAGCTTGACAAACGATCCCGGGTAGCGCAGGGTCAGGTTCTGCAGGGTGCGCAGCTTACCCTCGTACGTCCAGGGCAGGGTATCGAGGCCGCCGCCGGTCACAAAGGCTTCCAGCGTGCCAACTGGCTCGGGGAACTCCACCGTCTCCAGCTCAGTCATAGGCTCCACCTCGGTGATCCTGCCGTCGCGCAGGAACACGGCCGGCTCGGCGTACTCGTTTGTCAGCCCGGCGATGCTGAAGGTGAGCATGTAGTCGAACGGCGGCTGGGGGTCCTGCGGCAGGCCGCCGTCCCACATAAACACATCGCGAGCAGTATCGAGCATTTCAATGGCGGCCACGATCAGTGTGGTGCCCATCCCGGGGACCTGCCCGCAGTTCGGGATGATGCTCACCCCTGCCTGGCGGGCCTGCTCGTCCAGGCGGTGCTGCTGCAGGGCGATACCCGTGTGCCCGCCCAGGTCGCAGTAATGCACCCCGGCTTTAACGGCCAGCTCAGAGATCTGCAGGTTGTAATAGTAGGGCACCGCGCTCAGGCAGACGTCGGCCTGCTCCATGAGCGGCATCAGGCTGTCTGCGGAGGATGCGTCGACCTGCGCGGCCCGGGCCAACTGACCACCGGCCAGCCTGTTCACCCGGCTGGCGGCGCGCTGCGCAGTCTGCAGGTCCTGGTCGGCCAGGATCACCTGCCCGGCATCTCCCCAGCGCAGCATGTCATACGCTGCCGCCGTTCCCTGCCGCCCGGCGCCCAGGACCAGATAGGTGGGTCTGTAATTCATCGCTTTTCTCCTGTGAAGTCGGTATGGATTGTCCCCTGTGGGGTCGAGCTGTCGAATCGATCATACAGGTTTTTACAGCGCCGCGCAAGCAGGAAAGGGGTAAATGGAGGCATATTTTTACGCAGCCCGATCCTCCTGCACGGCCGGTTTACGCGCCGGAAGGAGCTGCGGGATCTGCGCCAGCAGGGCCGCACTGAACATCAGCGTGCAGCCCAGGATCTGCAGCGGGGTCAGGTACTCCTGGAGGAAGATCCAGCCGAAGAGCGCGGCGAAGACCGCCTCCAGGCTGAGCAGGATGGCCGCGTCGGCTGGCGGCGAAACACGCTGGGCGGCAGCCTGCAGGGTGTAGGCCACCGCTACGGAGAAGACGCCGGTGTAGACCACCGCCCCTGCGGACGTGAGCAGCGCCTGTGAATCCATGGCGAGGGCGTAAAACGAGCTGCGTTCGAACAGCAGGCTGGCGGCCAGGTTGAACAGCATGCAGACCAGGCTCTGCCCCACCGTCAGGGTGAACACCGGCACCAGCTGCACCAGCCGCCCGAGCAGGATCACCTGCAGGGCCCAGACAACCGCACCGGACAGCTCGAACAGGTCGCCGGGGTTGAGCTTCAGAGACCCACTGCCGCTGAGCAGGTACAGGCCGGCCAGCGCCAGCAGCGCCGCCGGCCATACTACAGGCCGTGGCCGCTGGCCCAGGAACACAGCGCTCACGATGGGGATGAAAACCACATACAGGCCGGTGATAAAAGCGGCGTTCCCTGCAGTGGTGTAGCGCAGCCCGGCCTGCTGCAGAGCGGATGCGGCGAAAAGGAGAAATCCCAGCAGCAGGATTTCGAGACGCACGCGCCCGGTCAATCCCTTACCCGCCAGGCTGTCCGGTTTAAACACCCGGGTAAACGGCAGCAGGAGCAGCGCGCCAAGTAAAAAGCGCAGTCCGTTAAACAGAAACACACCCATCTCAGCGGCTGCGATTCGCTGGGCGACAAAGGCGCTGCCCCACAGCCCGGCTGCCAGTAAGAGCATTAAATCCGAGTTAATGCGACGATGCCGCATGGTCGATTTCATCCTTTTGCTGGTAGAATTTAGAAACTCACCCGCAATGCAGAAATTCTTACAAAAAACATCACAGGTGCATCCATGACCACAATGACGCTGGATTATGCGCGTATGTTGTATGACGATCTTCCCATTCCCATCTGGCTCGCGGGTTTGAATTCAAAATGGCACTATTTTAACAAAAGCTGGCTCGAATTCACCGGCCGTTCGATGGATGAGGAGATCGATTCCGGCTGGATGGAAGGCGTGCACCCAGATGATCGCGAGCATGTACGCCATGTGTGCGAGACGGCCTTCCACGCCCACACTTCCTTCGAAGTCGAATTTCAGCTGCGCCATGCCAGCGGCGAGTACCGCTGGGTGATGTTTATCGGCCGGCCCCACTTCAATGAGAACGGTGAACTGGCCGGATTTATTGGCACCATTCACGATATGACTCACCACCGTGCGATGGAGGCCGCCCTGCAGGAGCGCGACGCCATGTTTGAAGGGCTCTTCGAACACGCCCCAGACGGCATCCTGGCCGTGGACGAGCACGGTATCATTCAACTCGTCAACCGCCAGCTGCTGGCCATGTTCGGCTACAGCGCCGATGAGCTGGTTGGCCAGCCGCTGCACATCCTGCTGCCCGAAGAGCACCAGCAGCACCACGACGAACTGGTGCAGCACTTCATGGTCCACCCGCGCACCCGTCCGATGGGAGCGGTGCATTCCCTGGTGGCCAGACGCCGCAGCGGCGAGGTCTTTCCGGCGGACATCGCGCTGGGACCGGTGCAGCTGCCCAACCGGCGGCTGGTGCTGGCCACGGTGCGCGATATCACCGACCGGAAGAAGGCGGAAGAGGAGCTGCGCCTGTACCGCAATCACCTGGAAGATCTCGTGGCAGCGCGCACCAGAGACCTGGAGCGGGAGGTGCAGGAGCGCCAGAAAGCCGAGCAGAAGCTTGCCCGTTCCAACCGCGACCTGCAGGATTTCGCCTCGATTGTATCGCATGATCTGCAGGAGCCGCTGCGCAAAATCACCGCCTTCGGAGAACGGCTGGAGCGCAAGTACGGCGATGTACTTGACGCAGACGGCAAGGACTATCTGCGGCGGATGATCAAAGCCAGCGAGCGCATGCAGAAAATGCTCAACACCCTGCTGGAATACTCGCGCCTGAACACGCGCGCCCTCCCCTTCGAGCCGACCGACCTCAACCGCACGGTTGCCGACGTGCTCTCAGACCTGGAGGTGCGCATTCAGGAGAGCAACGGCCAGGTACAGGTAGGTGAGCTGCCGGTGATCGAGGCCGAGCGCATGCAGATGCGCCAGCTCTTTCAGAATCTGATCGGCAACGCGCTCAAGTTCCACCGCAGCGGTGTGCCACCAAAGGTGTGCATCTGGGCGGAGGAGCCGGATGGACCGCAGGGAGAACGGGTCCGCCTGCTGGTGAGCGACAACGGCATTGGTTTCAACGAACAGTACCTGGATAAGATCTTCCACCCCTTCCAGCGCCTGCACGGGCGGTCGGATTACGAGGGCAGCGGCATGGGCCTGGCGATCTGCCGCGGCATCGTCGAGCGGCACGGCGGCAGCATCACCGCGCGCAGCAAGGAGGGAGAGGGCTCCACGTTTATCATCGAGCTGCCCCGCCTGCAGACCTCGCAGGAGCAGTGAGAGGATTTAGACCAGCGTTGAGCTTTTTGATTTACGGATAGTCTGAAACGCTGAGAGAACGGGTTCTCCAGCGTTTCTTTCTTTTATGCAGCTGTTTGGTTACGGATAAGTGCGGGCACGGCTAACTTCTTCCACAGCAGCCTTCGGGAAAAGCAAACCTTTTTACCCGGTCCGCTTTTCCCCTCCACTGCCGTGTCCTGTAAAACAGGTTTCTGTTATGGGTTACGAGCAGCGCGCTCTGGTAGACCGCGTAGGGGGGCACAGGTGGAGCCAGCGCGTATGAGGCCCTTCTTTCCTGACGGAGAGCAGGTCGCTTAGCCAGCGGGCGAAACTTCCTTCTGAGACTGCTTCTATATATTGGGATAACCAGCGCCGGTTCGTGTTCCCCCCCTCCGGCGAACTTAAAACTCCGCCGCTGCGGGGGCCATGCTGGCGGGAAAAGCGGACAACTGTCCGGTGGCCGAGAGCACGGTTCCCAGGTCGTCGCCGTTGGAAATCCTGCATACGGGGATGTTCATGGCCTGCATCCCCAGCACGATCTCACGGTTGTCGAACGGCCCGCCGAAGGTGGACGGGTCGAGAAGGACGGCCACGGGGCGCAGGCCGCGGCGCAGCAGCAGATCGGCAGCGTGGATGATCTCGTTGGTCGTCCCGGGGGTGATCAACACCACGGTGCTGCCGCGCGGCAGGTGGCGGGCATGCGCCTCCACCAGGCCCAGCAGGGGCACATCACCTTCCGCGCGCAGCAGGGCCAGGGCCTCGAGAATTTTCCCCAGCTGGCGCCCGCCGCGGTCGGAGGGCAGCAGGTGCAGGCTCTTTCCCACCGCCACCAGCCCCACACTGCGGCCTTTACCGATATAGTAGCGCGCGATCGATGCCGCCGCGCTGACGGCGTACTCCTCTGTCGAAGGCGGCAGGGTGAACTTCGTCCGCGAGCGCCACACATCCAGCGGGTTGAACTCGGTCTCCGGCTGCGGGAGTGCAGCCTGCACCGAAGCGGCGCCGTCGAGGAAAATCCACACCTCCGCCAGCGGGTCGAGCTCGAACTCTTTGACCATCAGGCGGTCACGGCGGGCGGTGCTCACCCAGTGGATGCGGTTGATGGGGTCGCCGGTCACATACTCGCGCACTCCGGCGGCATTGGATGTAATCTGCGCGGTGCGCCGGCGCAGGGCTTCGCCGCCGGGCAGCAGGCCTGCCGGGCTGGGGAAGCTGCGCAGATCGGCCATCATGGGGTAGACCAGCAGCGTCTCCTCGCCGGGGAAGGTGCGCGTGACGGGGAACAGGCCGAACAGATCCCCCGAGCCCAGCACGGTGGGGCCCAGAGGAAAGACTCCGCGCCGGGTCAGGCGGGTGCGCGCCAGGTACGTGCGCGATTCGTTCCCGCCGATCAGGGTGAGTACATGCGAGCCGCGCGAACCCGGCAGGGGCGATTCATCGCGCACCTCGATCCACAGCCGCGGCAGGCGGCTGGTGTTGGTGATGCGGTAGCGCTCTTCGAACAGCTGCCCCACCTGCGAGCGCAGGCTGCGCGCCGTGCGCTCCACCCGCACCCCGCGCAGCGCCAGAGCGGACATCAACCAGCTTCCGGCCAGTAATAAGGCCCACAGGTAGCTCAGCCGGAAATAGAGCTGTGAACCGGTGACCGCTCCCGCCAGCAGACTGACCGCCAGCAGAAACCAGACCACACGCTGGGCCGAAGCCACGTTATACCTCTTCTTTCACGCCTTGCGCGGGTTCATACGCCGCCGGGTCGCCGCCGGGGACGGGCACACTATTGAGGATCTCATCCACCACCTGGCGAGCGTCCAGGTCGCGCAGACGGGCTCCGGGCCCCAGGATCACCCGGTGGGCCAGGGTGGGCACCGCCAGGGCTTTGATATCGTCGGGCAGCACATAATCACGGCCGTGCATGGCAGCGCGCGCCTGCCCGGTGCGGTAGAGCGCCAGGCTGCCGCGCGGACTGGCGCCCAGGTACACCTCGGGGTGCTCGCGCGTCTGGTGGGTCAGGTCCACGATGTAGCGCTTGACCGCCGGCGAGACGTAGACTTCCTTCACCGCTTCCTGCATCTGCATCAGCTCGTCCACTTCCACCACCTGCTTTAGCTCGGTGAAGGGGTGGCGGTACTGCTGGCGCTCCAGCACGCTGATCTCGTCGTCGCGCATGGGGTAGCCCAGGCGGATGCGCAGCAGAAAACGGTCGACCTGCGCCTCGGGCAGGGGGAAGGTACCTTCGTATTCAATCGGATTTTGAGTGGCCAGCACCATGAAGGGGCGCGGCAGGATGTGCGTCACGCCGTCCACGGTCACCTGGCTTTCTTCCATGGCCTCCAGCAGCGCCGCCTGGGTCTTCGGGGTGGCGCGGTTAATCTCGTCGGCCAGCACGATCTGGGCCATGATCGGCCCGGGACGGAACTCGAACTCGCGGGTTACCTGGTTGAAGATCGAAACGCCGGTCACATCGCTGGGCAGCATATCGGGCGTGAACTGGATGCGGCTGAACGTGCAGCCCAGGGAGCGCGCCAGGCTGCGAGCCAGCATGGTCTTCCCCACCCCCGGGACGTCCTCAATTAACAGATGCCCCTGACAGAGAAGGCTGATCACGGCCAGTTCGACCGTCTGGCGCTTTCCCACGATCACCTGCTCAATATTCTTAATGATCCGTTCAGCGAAGCTCTGTACGTCTGACATTATCACTCCCATCTATCAGGTTTTTACCGTGCCTGCAAATTTCCCCCGGCACTGCGCCCTGACGGCCGGCGAATTATTTCAGGAGAAAGGCATTCAGGGCCAGCCAGAAGACAGTGTAATTAAGCGCTCGTTTTGATTGGCTGCGGCCGGCAAAAAGGAGCAGCGCAAGCACCAGGCCGCAGGCGAACCGCAGCAGTCCACCCGTTTCGCGGAAAGTCGAGAACGGCAGCATGGCTGTGACCGCTGCGTTCAAGAAACATGCGTATACTATCACATTTCTCGAGCCTGAGCGCCAGGATTTGATCGACTGCCACAGGCACCAGACCACCGGCAGCAAGATCGCAGGACCAAAGACCACCAGCATCGCCGCCAGGTAGACCCGGCTGTATTCACCTATGCGCAGCAGGCCCATGAACGGGATCCACTCAAACGGGGTTGCCATTTCGCCGCCTGAGCCGACCCCCGGCTCTCCAAAGGCCAGCCACAACCCACCCTGGAAGAGGACGAAAGGCGCCACTGCGAAAAGAGACACACCGGCAGCCTCTTTCCAGCGCCGCTCCGTCAGGTAGGCCAGGAGCTGGGCAGCAACGAAGACCGCTGTCACCTCACGCGCGAACACAGCCAGCGCATACAGGATCCAGGACAGGCGCTCCCGCCCGCGCTGCTGGGCGAGCAAAGCGCCGGCAATCAGCCCGTAGGCCAGCGGCTCGGGCAGGTCCAGACGCACGGCCAGCAGGAAGCCCACCCACAGACCGTACACCAGGGAATACCAGCGGTTCACCCCCCAGCCGGCCAGCAGCTCAGCCACCGCCCACACACCGGCGGTATGCGCCAGGATGACGATCAGGGGAATCGTCCAGGGGATCAGCTGCGGGTCGCCCAGGGCCAGCAGGCGCGCCGCCAGCGGCAGCAGGATGCGCTGGTAGCGGTAAGCCGGGACGTCCAGGTGGGGCGCTACAGTCCCCGGGTCGGGACTGCGGGCGATGTAATACACGAACTGGCCGTCGTAGCCCTCCGTCCCCTGGGGGTTCCCCTCGCTGAAGCGCGTCCCCAGGCGAGCGAGGGCCAGTGGATCGCCGCCGGCCGTGCCGATGACGGACACGACCAGCAGAATCATGGCCAGCAGGGTCACCGCGGCGGGATGCAGCACCCTTACTCTGCCGGCCGGCAGATCTGTTTCAACGGTCAGTGGGTGGAATTCTAGCTGCATGCGGTGCCCCATCCTTCAGCGGCTGCACACGGGCGAAGACCCACAGGCCCGCGAAGACCAGCCAGGCGCCCAGGCTGAGTGCCAGCCCCAGGCGAAACGACAGCGGCCGGTAGCTCAGGCTGACCAGATGATCGCCCGCCGGCACCGGCACAGCGCGGAACAGTGCGTTGGCCGGATAGAGCCCGGCTGAACCAGAATCCACGGCAGCCTGCCAGCCCGGATACCAGGTGTCGGAAATCACCAGCCAGCCGGCGGCGGGCGTGCGCACGCGAATATGCAGCCGGTTGGGCTCCTGCCGCTCCCAGGAGAGCTCGACGGCTCCCGGAGGTTCGACGCCGCAGCCGGCCTCACCTGCAGGGGTGTAGCCCTCCAGTATCACTTCGCGCTCAAAGTCCACCCCACCCCCTGCGACCAGATCCAGCGCTTCCCCGGGGTCATCCGCCGGGCGAGCGCAGAACACAAAGCGCAGGCGCCGGGGATTTTGACCTTCGCGCGGGGAAAAGCGCACCCCAAATTCCCCAGAAGTGCTTACTGTTTCTACCACGCCCACATCCATGAGGTTCAGCATGGCTTCCTGAACCGGACCGGAAGCCGCTTCCAGGGCTTCTATCCAGCTCGCGTAGCGCCCGGGCAGCAGCGGGTCGAAGTTGTTGGCCGAGGGCAGGTGATCGAGCACGGCGGCATTAGGCAGCATGGCCGCTCGCAGCAGGTTCCAGTCCTCGCCGGGGTGGAAGGTGTCGAAGCGCAGGAAGCGCTCGAACTTCAGCTCCTGTTCGTCTTCAGCAGGCAGGTACAGGCGGTGGTCCTGCAGCGCCGCGCGCAGGCTTTCGGCGCCGGGCGCAGCGCCGCGGTACAGGTCGCGTGAAGTGCTGGGGTTGAGCCCCCAGCCGGCGATGAGCAGATCGGCGCAGAGTACGCCCACAACAGCCAGCCTCCAGCGCCGGGCGGCGAGGGATTCGCTCTCAGCACCAAGCCGCGGGACGAGCAGAGTCAGCAGCGCGGCCAGCACACCCCACAAGCCCAGCAGCGCAGTGGCGGGGATGAACGTGGCCTGAACGCCCTGCAGAAGCAGGCCCGCCGCACCAGCGGCCAGCATCAGCCCCAGGGCGGCGATCAGGCCGCGTATCACCCACTGCCGGCGCGAGCCGTACGGGCGGCTCCAGGCGGATACGCCCAGCCCGGCCAGCAGCGCCAGGGCAAATTCGGCCCAGATCAGGTAGCGC
Source organism: Chloroflexota bacterium (assembly GCA_012516075.1). GTDB lineage: Bacteria > Chloroflexota > Anaerolineae > Anaerolineales > UBA4823 > JAAYXE01. Next base: position 28,659 of record JAAYXE010000152.1, read on the forward strand.
GACGGCGCCTGGAACATGTCGAAGGTGGGCACATGGCGGTACAGCCAGGGGAATACGGGAGTATTGCGTCCCAGCGCCAGCAGAAAGGTCAGGCCGAGCAGGGCCAGCAGGAAAGGCGGCAGCCGGCGGCGCAGGTACGCCATTTCGTCCGTGCCCGAAAGCGAAGCAGTCGCCTGCCTGCGCCCCCGCAGCCAGGCAGCCAGCGCCCCCAGCGCCAGCAGCAGGGGCAGCAGCCCGATGTAGATCGCGTCTTCCCAGTAATTGGCGTAGCCCCAGTAATCGCCGTGATCGGGGTTGCCGAAGAAATCGGGGGCCAGCAGGCTGATCAGGCGCCACGGCCAGAAGGAATAAGACATGGCCAGGTCGTAATCCACGGCCGCGGCGCGCTGCGACTGGAGCAGGTATTCGGCAGTGGGCAGAAGCTGCGCGGCGGCCAGCAGAACGGCAAACAGCACCACTGCGCCCAGTCCCAGCCAGGCGCGCCCCAGGCGGGCCAGGCGCGCACGAAGGGTCCCGTCTCCCTGCCAGGCCAGAAAAGCGGTCCACATGGCAGCCAGCAGGCCGGTGTACCAGGTCGTCTGGGCGTGACCGGCCAGGAGCTGCAGGCTGAACAGGGCCGCCAGCAGCAGGGGCGCCTTCCAGTCCGGCCGGATGCTCTCACTCGAGCGCGGACCGAACCAGCGGGTCAGCGCCAGCAGGATCCACGGCAGCCAGGAGGCGGCGGAGAGCACCGAGAGGAACCAGGCCCGGGCCACCAGATACCCGCACAGGCCGAAGGCCAGACCGCTCACGGTCTGGGCCAGCGTGCCGAGCCCCAGGCGGCGCGCCAGGCGCGCCATCCCCGTGCCGGCCCAGCCCAGATGCAGGGCAGCGCCCAGGGCCATGCCCCAGGTCAGCGCCGGCAGCCCGCCGGCGGTGTCGAGCAGCAGGTAGAGCCAGTTGGACGGGTAGAACAGTCCGGTCTGGTAGTTGGCCAGCAGCGGTGCACCCATGCCAACCAGCGGGTTCCACAGCGGCAGTTCGCCCGCGCGCAGCGTTTCAGCCGCGTAGCGCCACCAGGGGGCAAACTGCAGCAGCGGCGTGCCCCAGAACAGCGCCTCGCCCAGAAAGAGCGGGCGTGCAAACAGGATCAGCGGCAGCAGCCAGACCGGCAGGTAGGGCAGAAAGCGGATTCGTCTCATGGACTTCTGAACGCTCATGGCTGGGTACCAGCGACGGAGAAGATGAAATAACCGCCGGACCCGTACAGCTGTGTGAGGTAAGGTTCGAGGCGCGGGTCCCAGGCGCCCAAATTCCGTTCGGCAGGGCCCCAGAAGACATAGTGCACATCGTTTTGCTGCAGAAACGCCAGGCGCTGCTCGTCTGTCAGCGTGGGATCATACACCGCGGCGACCTGCGGGCGCAGGCGTTCCAGGTCGATGCTTTCCGGACCGTGCCCGATGACCACCCGCACCGGCGCCCAGGCGGGCAGGGCGTTTCCGGTCTCGTAGGCGGCGAGCACGATCTCCCCCGGCCGGGCATTTTCGGCCAGAAACTCAAAGGCATGCACCTCATCCACCGGTCGGAACACCGGCGTACCCGGGTTGAGCGCCACCAGGGCCGATCCGGCCAGCAGGAACAGGCTGGAGGGCAGGGTGAACAGCAGCGGAACCCAGAACAGGCGGTCGAGCAGGGTCTTTTGATTCTGGCCGGAGGCTGGAGAGCGTTCGAGCGCCTTACCGGCCAGCACCACCAGGGCCACCCACACACCTTCCGGCAGCCGGCGCTGCAGGTTGAAAGGCGCGTAGGCCAGGACGGGCTGCAGCGCGCTCCACACGACAGGCAGGGCCCCCCGGAAGGGCTGCTGGCGCAGCAGCCGGAGGGCGCCCAGGAAGGCAAACGGCAGCAGAAAACCGTACGCCATCAGGTAGTGCAGCGGGTGCGGCGAAAGAATCAGGTTCTGCTCCGTCCAGGCGCTCAGGAAGGGATCCAGCCGGAAGGCGATCAGGTTGTACAGCACCAGGGGGGAGGAGACCAGCACGGCCCAGGCGGCGCGCCAGAAATGCGCCCACCACGTACCCGTGCTGCCGCCGCGGCGGCGCTGCCAGAGCGTGGCCAGTCCGGTGGAGCCCAGGTGAGCATCCATCACCACCCACCCCACGGCTACCGTCAGCGGCTGCGCCAGGCCAAGCAGCAGCCAGAAGACGCCAATCCAGACCCCGCTGCGATCGATCCGCAGCGGCCAGAGGGCGGCGGTGTGATTGACGTGGCGGCTGTGCAGCACGCGCGGCAGGAAACCGCCTGGGACCCCGCCGCCCGTATACGCGACCAGCCCCCACAGCAGCAGGGCGCGCGCCAGGGCCAGGTGCGGCAGCCCGAACAGGCCCAGGAAGCCAAAGCTCTCCGGAGAGTAGAACTCCAGGGGGGCCGAGCCCAGCAGCTCCTGCCGGCCGAACAGCACGGGCAGCCAGCCCAGCCCGCCCCCGGCCAGCGCGGCGATCAGGGTCACCCGGCGCAGGCGCTCGTCTTCAATGAATAATGAAATGAAATCGTAGGTGGCCAGCACGGCCAGGATGCCGGCCGCGATGCGGTACAGGTGATAGAGCAGCGTAAGCTGCAGGTGCTCGGCCGGTGCTGCGGCCAGGCGGCCCAGCAGCAGATAAGGCAGGAAGGCCAGCGCCCCGCGCTGCTCGACAGCGGTGTATGGGGTGCGGAACAGCCAGGCACCGCGCGCCCCGCTGAGCATCTTGGCGATGTAAGAATTGCCGTCCTCCACCCCAAAGACGAAGCCCGTGAACACCCAGCCCTGCCCCGACTGGCTGTATCCCAGGACATAAGGCAGGCTGAGCAGGGTCACCAGGGTGATGGCGAACCACAGCACCCAGCGGCGAGGGCTAGCAGTTGGGCGGTTTGAACTGCGCAGGGTAAAGGGAATTCTCACCACGCAGCACTCCAGTAAACTTCGCACTGACCGGGCTCACGGATCAGCGCGTATAGACGCGAATGATTACGGATTATGGCTACCTCTGTTCTGTGCTGTTGACCGGTCTGTCGTTGAAATGCTGCACCCGCTCTGAATCTGCAGCTTGCAAGATCCGGGCCCGCTCGCCCCGGTTGAGCAGCCCGCTGGCGAGCAGGAGCACTACACCGGCCGCGCCCAGGGCCAGGCCGGCGTACACGCTGCGCGGCCAGTAAGTGAAGACCACAGAATGGGCGCCAGGTTCAAGGACCAGCGAGCGCAGCAGCCCGTTGAAGGTTTCGATCTCCACCGGGCGGCCGTCCACCCGGGCCTGCCAGCCCGGGAAAGCCGTCTCGGAAAGCACCAGGCGCTGGGGGGTAACGGCATCAACCTCTACAGCCAGGGTGAGCCGGTTTGCCGAACGGCTGAGCACTTCCACACGGCCGGTCTCCGGGGCATTCAGCGGGCCGGCGTCCAGCGGCTGCACCCAGGCGCGCGGCCGCACAAGCTGGTTGGCATACAGGCGCGTGCTGCCGGAGACCTCCAGCAGTTCCAGCCCGGGAGCCTGCAGGTCGTATTCGGCCAGCACGTAGCCCACGTTTAGCAAACCCAGAAGCCCGGTGTCAGGCTCATATCCCTCCCCGGACGGCTCCGGTTCGGTCGATGTGAACGGCGGCAGGGTGACACTGTAGCCGCCCGCCGGTATGCCGCTCGCCTTCTCCATGAAGGCGGCGTAAGCGGCGGGCTGCAGAGGGTCCACGCCGCCGGCCAGCTCCAGCCCGTACAGCGCTGCGGTGTGCTGCGGCATGCTGAACGATGGGGAATAGACGCGAAAAATGCCGGGCTGGGCGGACAGGTATTCCGCCGCCGGCCGTCCCCCGGCAAGCACCTGCTCGGGGGCATGGCTGCTGAACAGCATACGGTTGTACAGTGAAAGGTCCAGCAGCAGGAGCAGCAGCAGGCCGGCGGCCCAGAACGGCCTCGCCATGCGCCCGGTGGGGCCGGCCGCGATCCAGACGGCGCCGGCGGCCAGGACAGCACTGCCCCAGGCAAAGGCGCCGGGCAGCTCGCCGGTCAGCAGCCAGATCCCCAGGCTGAACGCCAGAGCAAAGGCGGGCGGCAGCAGGAGCAGCCTGTACAACCGGCGCCGGGCGGGCGGAGCGAGCGGGGAGGACAGGCGCTGCAGGCTGTAAGCGGCGCACACCGCCAGCGCCAGGCCGGTGATGAACAGCGCCCGCGCCGGCACACGCAGCAGGTTGATCCCCGGAAGCCGGGCCAGCCCTTCCATCCCCGGCAGGGCGCTCCCCAGCGAGAAGACCCGCGAGACCAGGATCACCGCCCACCAGAAGCGGACTGCGCGGCGCACGCTGCGCTCCCCCAGCCCGGCCAGGGCCAGCAGAAGCACCACCCCACCCGGGTAGACCACCCACTCGTGGAAGCCTGCAGCGGGGAAGAACAGCCCCAGCAGGTCCGCAGGCGGCAGTGAATAGGCCAGGACGTCCGTTGCGGACATCTGGCTGCGCGTGGAGAGGGCGCTGTACTCCAGCAGCGGGACTGCCAGCGGGGCCGAGAGCAGCGCTGCCAGCACGGTTTCCAGCAGGATATCCACCAGCTTGCGGCGGTTGTACAGGCTGTGCGCCAGCCAGAGCAGCCCGGCGAAGGCCGCCCAGCGCACATCGGCCAGAAAGATCAGCGCCAGGATCACCCCCGGCCGGAACAACAGACGAGGCAGAGTCTGGCGAAAAAAAGCAGCCATGCGCGTTCGTCCGCCTGCCGGCACAGGTGCCGCAGGGCTGCCGGCGCCTGTGCCGGCCCCGTACCGGACCCCGCGCATACTGGCCAGCAGCAGCCAGGGCGTCCAGGGGACAGCGTAGAGCAGGGTCAGGTGACCGGCGCCGTAATGGGCGTACAGCTTCGGCAGGGCGGCGAACGCCGTCCCGGCGAACAGGGCCGGGATATGCCCCAGCCCGGCGGGGCGCAGCAGGCGGTACAGTCCCCAGCTGCCCCACAGCAGGTGCAGGACCACCAGCAGGTTGAAGGCGAACGGCAGCGGCAGCACCAGGGCCAGCCAGGCCGGCGGGTACCACAGGCTGGAGAGCGGGTTGGCCGCGAAGGGTGCGCCTCCCAGGATGGCCGGCGACCAGAGCGGGATTTCTCCCTGCGCCAGGGAGCGGCGCAGAAAGATGGCGTTGGGGTAGTGGCTGATGGTCAGGTCGGAGTAAGCAGCTTCAGCTGATGGGTATGGGAAGCCCCCCAGCGCCGGGAGCAGGATCAGAACCGGCAGCAGCAGAGGCGCAGGCGAATGCAGCACGGCGGCAGTCACACGCCGCAGGACGGAGGAAAGGTCAGCAGCCATCGCCAGCTTCAATACTCCACTGCGTAGATGGTCACCCCATCCTGCTCGTACACGGCCTGCAGATCATCCCCCAGCGCGGGCAGCGCTCCCAGAGCGCGCTCGCGCGGCCCCCAGAAGACATAGCGCACCCCGCGCTCCTGCATGTAGCGCCGGGCTTCCTCCGCGCTCATGGAGCCCGTGCCCGCCGCCTGGTAAAAGCGCAGCACGGCCTGCTCCTCGGCGGCAGCATTTACGGTCTCAAAGGGGTGCCCGTAGAGCACCGGCCGCCCGGTGTACGCCGGGATCAGCAGACCAGTATCGGGCGCCGCCAGCACCAGCGCCCGGGGCGGAGTGCTGGTATCGATCCAGCGCAGTGCCGCCGCTTCGCCGCGCGTCAGAAACACCTCCGGCTCGTGGGTGCTCACGGCGTGCACGCCGGCCAGCAGCACCAGCAGGTTGGTCGGCAGGGAGAGCAGCAGCAAAACCTGCGGCAGGGCCTTCGAGCGCCGGCGCAGCGAGAGCGCCCCCAGGGCGCCCAGCCCGGCAGCTGGCACGTACAGGCCGGTCATAAAACGCCGCTGCAGGCCAAAGGGCAGGTAGAGCAGCACCAGCCCCACCCCGGCCCAGACCAGCAGCATGCACGTGAAGCGCCCTTCACTGCGCCCGCGCAGCACCCCCACAGCAGCCGGCAGGGCGAAGAGCAGCGCCGGAGAGATGGACAGCAGCAGGTCCCACAGCGGCGGCGAGGGCGTGACGTTCTGTGCGTTCCAGCCGGCAAGCTGCGGGTGGGTGAGCGCCGCCCACTGGTCGTAGACCAGCAGGGGCAGGCCCGCCGCGGCCGTCACCAGCGCCTGAAAGAACAGGCGGCGCAGCTCCTCCCGCCCCCAC
>JAAYXE010000153.1 GCA_012516075.1 Chloroflexota bacterium
CCCCGCATCAGCACGCCTGCCAGGGGCAGGCTGCCGTGCAGGGGAGGGAATCTGGCCCCAGTCACTCAAACTTCAGCAGCTGCAGCACATCCTCCAGGCAGGCCTGGAAGATCTCATCCATCACAGCTGCGGGGGCCTGGTAGGGGCCGCCGAACTGGCCATCGCCGTAGACCTGGCGCGCCTCGGCTGCGCTGAGCAGCCCGGGAATCTTCGGGGGGACCTTCTCCCCCTCCGGCAGATCGGCGACGACCGTGAACGGAAATGCTTCCAGCCAGTTGGCATGGGCGGGCTTGAGCTCGTATTTGCGGGCCACCGCCTCCACACTGTGCGATGTCCACCATGCATACCAGCGCAGGCGCAGGCCCGGCAGCTCGTTGAGCAGCTCGTACAGCCGGCTGCGCGCCGGCTCATTGCCGCCGTGACCGTTGAGCACCAGGATGCGCCGGAAGCCGTGGCCGTAAGCGGAACGGATCAGGTCGGCTGCCACCTCGACCAGGGTGGACAGGCGCAGGCTGAACGTGCCGGGATAACCCATAAAGTAAGGCGAACTGCCAAAGTTGAGCGGCGGCGCCACCAGCACCCGCTCCTGCTCCGCGGCGGCATCGGCCAGCGCCAGGGGGATCTTCACATCGGTAAGCAGGCTGAGGTAGCCGTGCTGCTCGCAGGCGCCCAGCACGAAGATCAGGCGGTCGTCCTGCCCCAGGTACTGCTCGACATCCATCCAGTTAAGTTCATCTATGCGCATTTTGCAGCTTTCTGTCCCTCTCACAAAAGGGCACGGCCCCCTTCGAGCCGTGCCCTTCTCGTCTGTCAAACCACGATGTTCACCAGTTTTCCTGGCACCACGATCACCTTGCGCGGCTCCCTGCCATCCAGCGCCTTGCGGGCGCCGTCACTGGCCAGGGCTGCCGCCCGGGCGTCTTCCTCGCTGATGCCGGCCGGCACGGAGATGCGGTCACGCACCTTGCCGTTGATCTGCACCACCAGCGTGATCTCCTCTTCCTTCGCCGCTTCCTCGTCCACCTCCGGCCAGGGCTGGTTGTGGATGGAATAGGGCTTGCCCAGGCGCGCCCACAGCTCCTCGGCCACGTGGGGAGTTACCGGGGCCATCATGCGCAGGTACACGTCCAGGGCCTCCTTCCAGGCCTCCGAACCGCCGGCGCCCTGCTCGCGGGCCTTATACATCTCGTTCAGCAGCTCCATCAGAGAAGAGATGATGGTGTTGAACTCGAAGGTCTCGAAATCGTGGGTGACGCTGCGCAGGGTCTGGTGCAGGCGGCGGCGCAGGTGACGCTGTTTGGCTTCGTCGAAGCCCGGCCGGGAAGGCGCCGGCTCGGTGTACAGCGACCACACGCGGCGCACCCAGCGCGCCGTGCCTTCGATGCCGCTGCTGTTCCACGGCGCGCCCATGTCCCAGCGGGCGAAGAACATCAGGTAAGCGCGCACGGTGTCGGCACCGTAGCGCTTCACCAGCTCGTCGGGCGCCACCACGTTGCCGCGGCTCTTCGACATCTTCTCGGAGTCCTCGCCCAGGATGATGCCCTGGTTGCGCAGCTGCAGCATCGGCTCGGGTCCGCGGGTGATGCCCATATCACGGCAGGCCTTGTGGAAGAAGCGCGTGTAGATCAGGTGCATGGTGGCGTGCTCGATACCGCCGGTGTAGGTGTCGACCGGCATCCAGTAATCGTACTCGCGCGGATCGAAGGGGCCCTCGTCGAAGTGCGGGCTCAGGTAGCGCAGGTGGTACCAGGACGAGCACATGAAGGTGTCCAGGGTATCGGTCTCGCGCTCGGCCGGCCCACCGCAGATTGGACAGGTGGTCTGCTTCCAGGTGGGGTGCAGCTTCAGCGGGCTCTGCCCGGTAGGCAGCCACTCCACGTCCATGGGCAGCTCCACCGGCAGCTGGTCGTCGGGGACGGCCACCGCGCCGTGCTCGGGGCAGTAGACGATCGGGATCGGCGCGCCCCAGTAGCGCTGGCGTGAGATCAACCAGTCGCGCAGGCGGTAGTTGACCGTGCCTTTCCCGCTGCCCTGCTCCTCCAGGTACTGGGTGACCTTCTTCTTGGCCTCATCTCCCGGCGTGCCGCTGAACGGGCCCGAGTTGATCATCGTCCCGTATTCGCTGTGGAACAGCGCCTCGCGGTAGAACTCGACGCTCCACAGCAGCTCCATCACCGTGCGGTATGCGTTTGCCTGCGGGTCCAGCCTGCGGACGCGTTCCAGGATCTCGCTCTCCCTGGCAACGGAGTCCCATTCCAGCAACGCGTCTTTGAAAATGAAGCGCCAGCTGGTGCCAACCACGGCGGTCCAGGCGTCCTCGTTCAGATGCGCGCGGGCGATCTCCACGTAATCGTCCACCCGGTCCGCGAGGATGTCGACCGCGTACCCGCCGTCCATTTCGTTGAATGAGAAGCCGGCCCCCTCCAGGGCGGTGCGGAAGCCTGCGCTCACGCCGTCCGCTTTGACGAAAGAACGGGTCAGCCCGTCGGGGCGGGCGATGACCGGCAGGATGGGCAGGCCGTACTTCAGGGCGAACTGGAAGTCGCGCTCGTCGTGGGCGGGGACAGCCATGATGGCGCCGGTGCCGTAGGTCATCAGCACATAATCGGCGATCCAGACCGGGATACGGGCGCCGTTGACCGGGTTGATGGCATAGCCGCCCGTGAATACGCCGGTCTTCTCCTTATCGGCCGCTTCACGCTGGATGTCGGTCTGGCGCGTCGCCAGGGCCACGTAGGCTTCCACTTCAGCGCGCTGCTCGGGCGAGGTGATCTTCTCGACCAGGGGATGCTCGGGAGCCAGCACCATGAAGGTGGCGCCCCACAGCGTATCGGGGCGGGTGGTGAAGACCTCCAGCGGCTCTCCGTCTTCGGTGTGGAAGATCACACTGGCGCCCTCCGAGCGGCCGATCCAGTTGGTCTGCAGGGCGATGACGCGCTCCGGCCAGTCGATGGTGGAGAAGTCCAGCAGTTCATCTGCATATCTGGTGGTGCGGAAGAACCACTGCTCCAGCTCTTTCTTGATCACCGGTGTGCCGCAGCGCTCGCAGCGGCGGTCTTCACCGATCACCTGTTCGCGGGCCAGGGTGGTCTTGCAGTTGGGGCACCAGTCCACCGGCGAGCGTTTGCGGTAGGCCAGGTCGTGTTTGAAGAGCTGGATGAAGAACCACTGCGTCCACCGGTAATATTCCGGATCCGAGGAGACGATCTCCCGGCGCCAGTCGAACATGGCGCCCATGCTCTTCAGCTGCGTGCGCATGCGGTCGATGTTGGCGTAGGTCCACTCTCTGGGGTGGATGCGGCGTTTGATAGCTGCGTTCTCGGCAGGCAGGCCGAAGGCATCGAAACCGATGGGGAAGAGCACGTTGTAGCCGCGCATGCGCTTGAAGCGGGCGCGCGCGTCGGAGGGCGTCATGGCGTACCAGTGCCCGATGTGCAGGTCGCCGGAGGGATAGGGCAGCATGGTCAGGGCGTAGAACTTCTTCTTGCCCGAATGGATATCGGAATGATACAGCCCGTCGGCTTCCCAGCGCGCCTGCCAGCGGGGCTCTATCTCGGCATGGTTATAAATGGGTTGCTCGCTCATCATTTATCTCCTGAATAATGACTGTTTGCAGTCCGCAGGGCGGCATCGACAATCTCGAGCGCCACGCGGACACGGTATTCCCAGTTCTGCGGGTCGGCGTCGTAAGCTTCGGCAGCCCGGCGCTGACCGTCGCTGTCGGCAGCCCGCGCTTTGTAGCGGTCCGCCGATTCCCAGTCCAGGCCGTCCACTTCGATGTAGCGGAGGTCGTAGCCGGCCTGCTTCACGAGGAGGGGCCACTCGACGTCGGCGGCGAAGGGATGGACCGGGCTGGAGCGGGCCACAACCACTTCAAGCGCCCGGCGGCTGAGCCCTTTCGAGCCGGCGCTGATGTCCATCTCACGGCCCAGGAAGTGCGAGGCCACGCGGTTGCTGATCGCCTCGCTCTGCACCAGGGCCCGGGGGTGTGTCTGGTAAGCCTGCGGGCTGCGCCCGATCACCAGGCAGTCCGTCTCGCAGACGGCGGCTGCGGTGCGGCGCCACTCCTCGGGGCGGGTTTCCACCCAGCGCAGCAGGCGGTCGAAGTCCACGTACTGCACGTACTCTGCCCCGCGCTCCAGGGCTGTATGCAGCGCCAGGTAGCGCCCGGAAGGCCACTGCGAGGCCACGCGCACGATCACCGGCAGGCGATCGCTGCTCAGGGTCTGCAGCTTCTGTACCAGCGCAGCATCCGTCTCGGGCGGCAGGGCGATGATGATCTCAGCATAGACCTGCCCCAGTGTGGGCAGCAGGGTTTCGAAGCGGGCGTACTCACCGCGCGGGTGCCAGGCGGTGGCCAGGGTCAGTGTCATACATCTTCTCCAATCCAATTTTGAAAAACTTCTTTCCCATTTCTATTTATCTGGCATGCACCTTGCATCTTTGAAAGGCACCAACACAGCCTACATGATGACAAGAGGGAACTATGGATGCACACCCGCAGGAAGTCTGGTTTCAGTTTCTGGTCAATCTCTCCCGGTATATCGATTCACGGATTTCGCTCTCTCGCAAACACAGCGCCCAGGTAGCTTTATGGGCTCGCGATACCGCCCGGCTGATGGACCGCCCGGAGCACGAGGTGCAGACGATCTTCTGGGCGGCGATGCTGCACGATATCGGTAAAATCGGTGTTCCCGACGATATTCTGGTAAAGTGCGGTCCGCTGGACGATGATGAGTGGTATTTGATGCGCCTGCATCCCACGCTGGGGGCTAATATCGTGCGCTCGGCGGGCACGCTGGCCCACATTGCGCCCCTGATCGAACACCACCAGGAGAGGTTCGACGGAACCGGCTATCCCAGCGGTCTGCGGGGCGAGGACATCCCTTTCGGGGCCAGAATGCTGGCCGTGGTGGATGCCTATGAGGCGATGACGAACAACCGGGTGTACCGCGCCGCCCGCCATCACGGAGAGGCGGCGGATGAACTGCGCCGCGGGATGGGCAGCCAGTTCGACCCGCAGGTGGTGGAGGCCTTCCTGACGGTGGTGGAGAAGGGCGTCCAGCCGCCGCAGAACGGCAGCCGCTCGCTGAGCGCAGTGCTCTAAAAACAAAAAAATCCCTCGCCCGCTCAGGGACGAAGGATTGCTCCGCGGTACCACCCTGCTTGCCCGGCATCCGCCGGACCGCTTGGCTCGCAGTAACGGGCGTACCCGCTGCCGGCTATCCTGGGAAATTCCTTCCCGCACTTTCACCGGCAGACCTGCCCCTCTGGGGGCCGGCAGGCGAGTTCAACCTTTTATCCTGATGGGGATTGTGCTCCGTGGGCACGCTGCCGGGCTCGCACCTCACTCTCCCGGCTCGCTGGCGGATGGTCTACTACTCCTGCCGCGGTGTTTTGAATATCGATTTAGATTCAACAGGGATTAGCCAGGCTCAGGCTAATCCCTTTCCGTGTGGACCCAGAGGGATTCGAACCCTCGACCTTCTCAATGCCATTGAGACGCGCTCCCAACTGCGCTATGGGCCCATTTGCGTCAGTGTGACGGAATTTTACCACAAATGTGCTGTCCGTCAACCGGTGTGCTGGAGTTCAAACAGGCGCTATTTTAATCGTTTTTCTCCAGTGTGCAAGGGTTGAAATTTTTTCTGAGCGATCGGGTTGACTCTCGAGTCCAGCGAGGCATTCGCCAGAAGGTGGGACATAGACGAGCGTAAATTTCCGCGGATCATACGACGACCTGCGTCCCTAAAAAAAGAATTGACATCGTTCACATGCCTGGAAGCTAACGAATGATGTCTAAGTACGCCTGGCTTTTCCCATCACTCGCGAGTATGCCAGCGAATATTACCAGCCACTCACCTCCTCTCCCCGGTGCGGGGTAAGGGCTGCTGATCCCTGCGAACGGGCAGAGGGTAATGAAACCCGGCGAAGGCCGGGTTTCGTGCTCTTTTCAGCCGCTGCTTCAGCCGCCGGGTGTTTTATTGCCCCCTGCCCCGATATTAACCATCAAGGTCTCCGGCAGTCACAATCCCGGAGGGAACTGCGGTGAGGAAGTGGGCACAGCAGACACAGAATCTGTTAAGAAATTGAATGTTTTATGTTCGACCGCAGACTATCCGGATTCTCCGCCCTCTTCCGTGATTCACAAAAAGGCGGGTCTGAGACCCGCATCTACGATCTGTCCGCGTCCCCATTTACCCGGACGGGCTGCAAAGCCGCTTAAACAGAAAACCCCCGCAAACGGGGGTTTCTCAGGTGGACCTGGAGGGATTCGAACCCTCGACCTCTTCAGTGCGATTGAAGCGCGCTCCCAACTGCGCTACAGGCCCTTGCCGGTTAAGCGCAGAAATTGTATCCGCAAGCGGGGTGGATGTCAAGATGCATCCCATCTCACCGTGAGGGGGCAGGCATACCTGCCCCCCTCACGGCGCTGGCCGGTTATTTGAACTCCACGGTGGGCGCGGCGCTTCTCGCCCGTCGCTGCGCTTCGGCCTGCTCGCGCTGGTAGTTCATAAAGAGCAGGCTGCCCAGCTTCATCTCCACGAACTGGTTGTAGCGCTTCAACAGGGTGTCGCGCTCCTTCTGCGGGAGCTCCATGGCCTCGTTCACCACCTTCACCGTCTCTTTGGCGCTCTCCACAAAACAGAAGCGCGCGATGGATGCGTCGTCGTGGTTGTAAAAACCAACACGCTCGCGCAGGTTGATGGAGTATTCCAGCGAATCGATGGTGAGCTGAATGATATCGTCGCGCGTCAGGTTCCTGGTCTCATACGAGATCAACTGGTGCCAGGAAGGCAGGTTCATGCCGGCGATGTAATCTTCCAGGGTCTTGAAGACCAGCCGGTAGCCGTATTTCTCGGGCTGGTCGAAGGCCAGCGACCCGGGGTCGAGCAGCAGCATGGGACCGAAGGCGTAATCCACCGGGGCGCGCTCGTTGACGTTGAGCAGGCAGATCTGCTCCCAGGTGTCCCAGGTTTCGCGGATGGTCTGGGTGGTGTCTTCGGCGAGGGCCGCCATCGTGAAGCTGCCCAGTTTGATCCCGTACTTCTTGCACAGGTCCATCGTACGGTACAGCTCTTCGTTGGTGTAGCTGCGCCCGTGCGACTGGCGCACGTGATCGACCCCCGATTCCGGCGAGATGGTCAGGGCCACGGGCACGGAAATGCGCGACAGTTCGCGAATGAACTCCTCGTCGGCCGGGCCGAACAGTTCCATGGTGAGCTGGCGCAGGGGCACTTCCATCTCCTGCAGGGCTTTGAGCAGCGCACGCCAGTATTTACGGCCCCCGATGCGCGGGTCCTGGAAGAGAAAGACCAGCTCGACACCCTGCTCGGTGAGCTTGCGCAGGTCGGCAACGATCTTCTCCGGGCTGCGGAAGGCAGGCTTCCTGCGCCCCAGATATTTTTTATAACTGTAGGCCGAACCGCCGCACGAGGCGCAGTTCTCCACGCAGCCGCGGCACACGGGGATCGTCCAGCTCGGCAGGATCCCCGGGGTGAAGGACGACATCGGCGGCTGGATCAGGTCCAGACGGGTGAACTCGTACTCGTCCAGGTCGGGGTCGGGCTCCATCAGGTCGACGCTGCACACGCTGCCGTCCTCACGGCGGAAGGTCAGGTTCGGCACGCTGGCCAGGTCCTCGCCGCTGTCCAGTGCCTGCATGTAGCGCACAAAGGGCTTCTCACCCTCGCCGCGGATCACGCCGTCGATGAAATCGTACTTGCGCACGATCTCTTCGGCGAAAACGGTGGCGGTGAGGCCGCCCATGACGACCTTTGAACCAGGGTGCAGCTTTTTGATCAGGCGGGCGATCTCCATCGCCCCCTGCGAGTGCACGCACCAGTGCAGGCCGATGCCGAACACCCGGGCGGAGAGGCTGCCGAGATACTCCTCCACGATGAGGCTGTCGCTGCGGACCATGCGGGCGCCCAGATTGTCCACGATAGCCGAGTAGCCGTGGCGTGTGAGGTAATCGGCGATGCTGAGCATACCAACAGGAGGCGTGATGAACTGCTCTGTGCTGCCACCTACCGTATATGCTACCGGGCCGGGGAATACGGCTTTCTTGCGAAAGTCGTAAATCGACGGCGAATGAATGAGAATAACATCGTAGTCCACCATTCCTCCTGTCGGCGGCGGCTCCGGGGCTCAACAGGAGCGCCGCAGGCCCCACCTGCCAGCGCAGCGGCGCGGCTGACAGACGGGGGCTGAAAAATATGGGCTGCGCCTGCCGGCGGAGCGAAGTCCCCCGGGCAGGGGCAGCACGCTTTAAACTCCGATAACGATCAACGGCACCATTATGATAACAGAAAACCGCTCCGGGCGGCCAGCGCGGCGAGAATCGCAAAGCTGTCCGCCCTTTTCAGCCGGACGGCTGGATTATGCGTGCGGTTGATCGCAGGTACGCATGTGCCTGCTTCAGGCATTGAGGTCCGTACCTGTGATAAGGTCCTGAACAAAGGCCAGCACGAGCATGGCCAGGCCGGCCGCGTAGATCAGATAATAGCCGGGGAGCAGGCGTGTGTTCACGTAGGCGATGATCGGGTCGCCCAGGTCGATGAACACGCGGCCCTGCAGCGGGACGCCGCCCATGGCCTCCATGCGGATGGAAGCGTAAACGGCGGCAACAATGCCCGCGATGATGTACGAGAAACCGACGCCCCCGGTCAGGAACTGGCAGATCGTCATGCGGATGCTGCCCAGGCGCATGATTTTATTCTGCAGGAACATGCCCACCAGCAGGGCCAGCATGCACAGCCCCAGGTAAGCCCACATCGCCGGCTCGAACCAGGAAGGCATCTCGGCGCCCTTCAACAGGATGGCGAAATCGCCCATATTCTCGCTGATCGCCAGGCCCCAGGGGCGGATCTGGATCATGTCGTTGCCGAACCCTTCGATGTCGCAGGTCCACCAGGGCTGCAGCCAGGAATAGACCATCAGCCCGGCGGCTGCCACCACCAGCAGGCGGAACAGCCACGCCCGGGCGGCGCTGGGTCTGGCTTTCTTATCTTCCTTAACGGTCGTATCGACTGCACTCATTGTCTTTTTCCAGCTCCTTTGGAAAGTGAGGGTTCGAGGAGAGCCATCGAACCCTCATCCTCACTTACCCAAACGCTTAGAGACTACTCCAGGGGGATATCGCCCAGGCCCACATCCTTGGTCGCGTTGATATCGGCGATGGTCTTGGACTTGCCGTTCGCTTCAATCGTCAGCGAGTAGGTGCCGGGCTTGAGGCCCTTGAACCAGAAGTCGCCCCAGTGGTTGGTCTCGAGGGTGTAGGTTTCACCTTCACCGGTGAGGGTGCAGGTGGCGCCAATCACCACTTCGAGGGCGGCCGGATCGTACACCGTGCCGGCGATAAAGCGGTCGACCGGCAGGTTGTGGTAGTAAGCCCGGGTCTTGAAATCGAGGCCGGCGATGAGCGGCTGACCTGTGGAGATCAGATCGCCGAACTCGGATTCCTCGCCGAACTTGAGGGCGCCGGTCGGGCAGGCGTCCACGCAGCGGGGCTCGGTCCAGCCGCGGTCCAGCAGGTGGGCGCAGCCGGTGCACTTCTGGGCCAGGTTGAGGTCCTTGTTGTAGTAGATGGCGCCGAAGGGGCAGGCATCCACGCAGTTCATGCAGCCCGAGCACTTCTTCGGGTCGATGATGACGAGCCCGTCGTCGCGCTTGTAGATGGCGCCGTCCACACCGCAGGCAGCCATGCAGGGGCCGTCATCGCAGTGCTGGCACATGCGGGCCACGTACGACATGCGGACATGGGGAATGTTGCCGCGCACGGTCTCGTTCAGCTTCATCCAGAACTGACCGGTGTCTGGCTGGGGCCGGGCATACGGGCTCCAGTCATTCCCGCAGTGCTCGTCTTTACAGGCGATCTGACAGTTGTAACACCCGTTGCAGCGGGCGGAATTGAAGATGAAAACTTTCACAGCAAACCTCCTTCAACCCAGCCGCTGAACCGCAGGCCGCTGGCCGGATCGTAATCCCGTTCGAATGCTTCGGGGTATTTCGCTTTCAGCTCATCGATATCGACCTTCTTTACCTCCACCAGGAAACCGCTGGCAACCTGCCCGGTAGCGTTGCGGGAGATGGTGGGCTCGGGGCAGATCAGGTTGTTGGCGCCGCCGCGATCGATCCATTCGCTGCGCGGGATGTCGGGATCGGCCACGATTGGATCCGCGCGCGCGCCGTGATCCTGGTAGACGGCTCCCGGGATGATGCGCTCGGTCACATAGGCGCCGCCCAGGACCATACCGCGCTCGTTGTACATGCCGATGATGTCGCCGGTCTTGATGCCGCGTTTTTCGGCCTCGATGGGGTGGATCCACATGGGCTCGTACATGTAGCCGTCGATGCCCTTGATCTTGCAGGTCGGGATCTCACGCAGCCAGGAGATGTCGTCGTGCTCGGCGTGCACCTTCCAGCGGCCGTGGTTAGAGATGACCAGCAGGGGGTACTGCTTGCCGCGTTCGCCAAGCGGGTTCTCGTTGTGAGTCTTGCCTTCGGGGATCCAGCGCGGCACAGGCGGGCGCTCTTCGTCATCGGGGAAGTTCTCTTTCAGGAAGGTCGACTCGAACTCCAGCTTCCCGGTGGGGGTCTTCAGGGGGTTGGCTTCGGGATCTTCATAGAAGCCGCGGCCGCCCGGTTTTTCCTCAAAGCGCTTCTGCCATTCGGGATCGAACGGCGATGCCCAGAACTTGCGCTCCTTGAACTCTTCCCAGGTCATTCCGCTGATCTGTTGGATCTGGCGGGTTTCGTAGCCGTACTTCATCCAGTCTTCCACGGAGCGGCCCCAGGTGTACTTGTCTTCCAGACCCAGCTTGCGGGCAACCTCGAGGGAGACCTCGTAGTCGGTCTTGGACTCGCCGATAGGATCGATGCATTTGTCCACCATCCACACATCGCCGCCGCCGGCGCTGAGGTCGTACTCTTCGAACTTGGTGGTGGTCGGCAGGATCAGGTCGGAGTAGATGGCGTCGTCCTCGAGCCAGGGGTGCTCGGTGACGATGAACTCGATCTTCGGGCTGCGCAGCGCTTCGATGTACTTGTTACCGCCGTTCCAGCAGGTGGTCCAGCAGGGCGAGTCGGTCCAGATCATGCGGATCTCGGTGCCGCCCTCTTCCTTGGGGATCGGGTAGGTGAACTCGCGCGCCTGGTCGGAGGCCATCATCCACGGGGAGGACACACCGCGCCAGGTGATGGGCGGGTTGAGGATGGCTTCGTGGATCAGGGTCTTGGGGATAAACTGGCGCGGGCGGAAGTAATCCTGCGGGGCTTCGGTCTCTTCGAGGCCGCGAGCCGGGGCAGGCTCACCCTTGACCAGCGTGCGGTCGAACGCGATCGGGTTGGCGCGAGAAGGCAGACCACCGCCAAAGCTGTAGCGGTTGCGGCCGGGGGCGCCGTAGCCCTGCATGCCTTCGACACAGGCCTGGATGCGGCACGGTTCGGTGGAGTAGGTGCCGCGCATGCCCGGGCCCATGAAGCCGGCGATGGAGGTGCGCTTCTGGTGCCAGTTGCGCGCCAGGGCTTTGATCGTCCAGGCGGGGACGCCGCAGCGCGGCGCGGCCCACTCGGGGGTCTTCGGCCCTTCGGGGTCGGTTGGATCGTTGCCCAGCACGTAATCGGCAAACTTTTCGAAGCCCACGGTGTGGGTGGCCACGTACTCCTTGTCGTAAATGTCTTCCGTCAGCCACACGTAGGCCACGGCCAGATAGAGGGCGGCGTCCTGGCAGGGCAGGACGGGGATCCACTTATCGGCGTGGATGGCGGCGGCGTAGTTCAGGTCGGGGGTGATGAAGACATGCTCGACGCCGACTTCCGACAGCCAGTAAGAGACCAGGCTGGAGAACTGGTTGTTGAAACCCCAGGTGGTGGTTTCGTAGTCGGTGCTGATGAGCAGCATCTCGCAGTTCTCGGCGATCTCTTTGGTCATGTTGGTGGCCGGAGCGGAAGTACCCATGGTCTCCCAGCCGGTCACGTGCTTGCCGCCCCAGTACCAGCCTTCCCAGGAGTCGGTGGTGCGGACCTGCAGGGTGTAGCTGCTCTGGGGATCGGGGCCCATCCAGCGCAGAAGCTGGGTCTGGCAGCCGTGAGGACCGTGGACGGTCTTACCTTCTCCGTGGCCATCGCCCTGCGCCAGCACGGCGAAGTAGCCGTATTTCTCCTGGATGCGCTTCAGCTCATTGGCGATGATCGTGGTGGCCTCGTCCCAGGAAATCCTCTTGTACTTGCTCTTACCGCGGTTCTGCGGGTTGATCTTCTCGGGATCGCCGCCGGGCTCCCAGTCCACGCGCTTGAGGGGGTAGCGGATGCGGTTGGGAGAGTAGACACGCTTCTTGTACGCCAGGCCGAGCGGTGCAATGAGGGTCTTTTCGGCGGGCGCTTCAAGGACCTTACCCTTTACTTCCAGCCTCCAGGGGTTGAGGTAATCCTTGTCGTAGCCCTCTTCAGCGTAGCGCAGCGGGCGGATGCGGACGATCTTGCCGTTCTTGACCTCAACACGCGAGGGTGTGCCGTCGCGACCGAAGCCCATGGAGATGGACCCCCGGATGAAGGATTCTTCTTCCTCATAAGCCGGTTCCAGCACGCCTTCCACGGTTTCGTATTTGACGACCTCTTTGACGACCTCTTTGACCTCACCGGGCGTCTGAGGCGCCTGCGGGCCGGTACCGGCGGTCTTGGGGGTGAGACCGTAGGTAGCAGCAGCACCGACCGCCGCTCCACCTACTACCAGACCAGCACCCTTTAGAAATTCACGCCTGGAGAGGCCGCCAGTTCCCTTTCCTTTTTCTTTATCTTCCATTGTCTTTCTTCTCCTTCAACTGCGATCTGCCGGTCACTCTGAGGAGGCCGGCTTTACTTGCGTTTCGTCGCCTGTTCCAATTGAATGATGACTGGAAAGGTTTAGAAAACAATCCATAGGCACTTTTCCGTTTTAATAAGATTTTTGGGATGGCTCATGTTCAGTGTAACTTTTTCCGCTGCGAAACTCCACACTAAACCGGCTCGATCTGCTGAAAAAAAGAGACACGTTTTACTGCCCAAACAGGTACCCATACGGGTATCTTTTTGGGCATAACAGGTATCGATTCGTGCCCGAAAAGACCATTTCGGGCAGGCTTTTCGGCCCGATAATCCTGTCCGCAAGATCCGCGAAAGATACACGAGTGAATATTGCAATTGCGTGCGCAGTAAGTTACAGTTAGAATGATCTTCTATCGTTGACGACTGCCCGTCCTTTTCTTTTCCGAGGAGTATGAATGACCGTCCTGATCGTCAGCGCTAACCCCCTCTTTCGTGAAGTTTTGCGCGAGTCGCTGGCACCCCACCGCTCCGACCTGGTGGACCTCAGCCCCGACGAGGCGCTGGGGCAGATCGACGAAGCGCAACCGGCGGTGATCCTGCTCGACGAGCAGATGCCCGAAGCCACACTTCAAGCCCTGCTGGCAAAAGTCCGCTCTCTGTACCGGTCACGCGCCATCCTGGTGAACCCTTCTCAGAATGAGATCGTGCTGCTCGACTGCAACCGCTCGACCGTGCAGCATATGGAAGACATGCTGGAGGCGATCTCCGCGCTGGAACCGCACTGACCAAGCGAAAAACCCACTGACCGGAACGCGCCCCCCGGCCGGCAGCCTTCGCCATCCGGCTGTGAGGCGCCCTCCGGATGCCCGGCGTCCGGAGGGCATACATGCCCTGTCATACCCTCTACGGAAGAAGTGAGGCAGTCTTCGACCGGTCATTTGCAGTATGCCGCTCCGGCTGCCGGCTCAACTTGAGCCGCCTGGTATCTGAAGGTAAGCATTTCCTTATGTGATTCCAGTAAGGTATGACAGTCTGCTATGATGTTTGTCACTTTAATTTCCCTCTAATATTCAGTACCATATTTGTGAACAATGTAACAATCCCTTTTCCTGAGCTGACTGTACACCAATCCAGGGCTGATTCTGGCAGGCGTGCTGATCGCCTGCGCTTACGCGTACCTGCTGGATGAAGGACACACCGGACCGGTTTTGCAGCGGTTCAGGGGAAAGCGCACAGCTCGTGTTTATGAAAGAGGCACCGGTCAGTATCCACATCTTCAAGCAGGTGACGCCAGCCCCCCGGGTTGACTGCAGCCGCGCGCTCCTCGCACGGGTGACGACCCTGGCCCGCGCCTCTGGTGTGTTTAACGATCGGTCCTATTTTCAATAAAGAACCGGCGCTGTTTACGCCGGTTCTGTTTGTTTTTTTACCGGAACCATCTTTCCTTTCCCTCCTGGCCTGCTCTGCACGCGGGCCGGCTGTATAAGGAGCAGAATATGAACACCCTCATGATTGTGGATGACCATATTTTGTTTCGCGAGGGGATGCGCAACATCATACGGCAGTGGGATGACTTTAAGCTGGTAGGAGAAGCAGCCAACGGCGAAGAAGCGGTGGCGCTGGCGCGCCAGCTTCGCCCCGACATCATCCTGATGGACATCTTCATGCCCGGTATGGATGGCATCGAGGCCACGCGACAGATCGCTCGCGAAATGCCAGAAACACACATCGTTATGCTGACCACGTCGGAAAACGAGGAAGACCTGAAGAACGCCTGCCGCAGCGGGGCGCACGGGTATGTGCTCAAAGACACACCCGCCAAGAAGCTGCACGATGAACTGTGCGGGCTGATGGCCGGGGAGGCGCCGCTCTCGGGTTTGATGGCCACCAAGATGATGCAGGAGTTCTGCCGCAGCTGCGAGCAGGCCGAGCCCGAGCGGATCGAGCCGCTGACCGAGCGCGAGCAGCAGGTGCTCAAGCTGCTGGTGGCGGGTTATTCGAACAGCGAGATCGCCGAGCGGGTGTTTCTGAGCGAGAACACGGTGAAGAAGCACCTGCGCAGCATCCAGGAGAAGTTCCACGCCGCCAACCGCGTGGAGGCGGCAGTGTACGCCGTGCGCGCCGGGCTGGTGTAGTGTAAGCTGGGGTGCAGCTTAACGGACAGGACCCGCCTGGGGGAAGGCGGGCCCTGTGTTATTTGGCGGATGCGGGGGGAGCGCCAGCACGATCGCTGCGCCCGCAGGCCGCTTCGACCGAGCTTGCGCAGCAAGCCGCTCCGCGCGCCTGCGGGCAGGCAGGCTGCCATGCAGGGGAGGGAACATATCCATGATCCTAATCCTCTTTCAAGGGTAGGTTTTTAATTTCTTCATAGCCTCCAGCATCTGACCCCGCAGGCCGCTTCGACCGAGCTTGCGCAGCATGCCGCTCCGCGCGCCTGCGGGCGGAGGTCCGTGTCGCCATGCTTCTGGATGTTCAGCATTGCACGGCATGAATTTCTCGATCCTTTTATAAATATCTTTCTCTTTAAAGGGAGGCTGGGCGGGGAGTAATAAAACCTTCAAGGTCATAAGCGGTTCTTCTTCCACTGTGATCTTTTCCTCACATCTGGTTCCATCCGGGATGGCGCCCGCCGGAGACCTTGAAGGTTGTAATTCGCGTTTGGTTTGTAAATATTCCAATCCTTAACCCTCGCCCCGGGACAGGCCAGTGACCTTTCGCGCCCGGTTGAAAGCGTCGGTTGAAGGGCCCGGGAACCAGGCTTCGGGCTGCGAAATGCACGAAACCCGGCCTTCGCCGGGTTTCTGTGACGAGCGAGCCCCGCGCAGGCGGGGCTTCGTGCTCTTCTGAGG
>JAAYXE010000154.1 GCA_012516075.1 Chloroflexota bacterium
GGTCAACGATCTCTACATCTATCCCATCGCGCGCCAGAGCATCGGCTGCCTTCATGGATACTTCCAGCATTTTACTGTAGGTGACGATGGTCACATCCTTGCCAGGCCGCTGGATCTTCGACTTTCCGATCTCGGTAGTGTAATCACCCTCCGGCACTTCGGCGCGCACCTGGTACAGCGTGGCGTGCTCGATGAACAGGACAGGGTCGTTCGAGCGAATCGCAGACTTGAGGAGCCCTTTCGCATCCTCGGGTGTGCCCGGGGCGACGACTTTCAATCCCGGGAAATGAGCGAAGATGGCATCCGGGGTCTGCGAGTGCGTCGCGGCAAGCTGGCGGCCACCGCCGCCCACTGCCCGGATGACCAGCGGCAGAAGAAACTGCCCGCCAAACATGTAGTGCAGCTTGGCAGCTTCGTTGACGATGTGATCCATCGCAGCGAAAGCGAAGTTGATCGTCATCAGTTCTGCGATCGGACGCAAACCCGTCATCGCCGCTCCGATAGCAGCCCCCACAATGGCCGCTTCTGAAATCGGGGTATCGCGCACGCGATCGGGGCCGAAGTGATCATAGAAACCGCGAGTGACGGCATACGTACCGCCCCACACCCCCACTTCTTCACCCAGGATAAATACCTTCGGATCTCGTTCCATTTCCTCCCACAAAGCCTGGGAGATGGCTTCACGCATGGTTATTCTAGCCATGATGGTTTCCTCTTGTTCGCTTCAATTTTCTTTTTTTACGTTCCAGGCTGACCGTGCGGTCGCAGGCTTACTCATCTGCATAGATGTGCTCGAAGAGCGCTTCGGGCGGCGGTTCTGGGCTGTTTTCAGCGAACTCAATCGCCTCCTGAACCTCCTTTTCGACTCGCTGTTCGATTTCCTGCAGTTCTTCCTGGCTGAGGATATTTTCGCGGATCAGGTAGCTGCTGAAGATGCCGATCGGATCGGTTTCCTGCCACTTTTTAATTTCATCGGGCTTGCGGTAGCGCTCCGGGTCGCCCATAGAGTGACCGCGATAACGGTAAGTGACAATCTCCAGGAAGTACGGGCCCGCCCCGCCGCGGATCTCCTCAAGGATCTCTTTGCTGGCGTTGTACACTTCCATCACATCCATACCGTTAATGCGGCGGTTGGGCATGGCATAGCCTTCGGCTTTCTGCCGGATTTCAGGCACGGCTGAGGCCCGCTCAACAGAGGTGCCCATCCCGTACTGGTTGTTTTCGCACACCCACAGCACCGGCAGGTTCCAGACCTTCGAGAGGTTTAACGCCTCGTGGAAGAAGCCGATATTGGTGGCGCCGTCACCGAACATACAGATCGTGACACCATCATTACCCTGGTACACGTCGCCCAGAGCCAGGCCGGCAGCGATAGGCAGGTGCGCGCCGACGACGGCATGCCCGCCCCAGAAGTTCTTCTTCACATCGGCCATGTGCATGGAACCGCCCTTGCCTTTCGAAACTCCGGTGGCTTTACCCAGAAGCTCGGCCATAACCTCCTTGGCCGGGATTCCAACATTGATCGCCACACCGTGATCACGATAGGCCGTTATCACGCGGTCCTGCGGCTTGCGCGCTGCGATCAGACCGGTGCTCACCGCTTCCTGACCGATGTAGAGGTGCAGGAAGCCGCCGATCTTTCCCTGCTGGTAAAGCTGTGCTGATTCCTCTTCCACACGCCGGATCAGCACCATTTGATAGTACAGATTTTCGTAGTCCTGTTTCTCCATTGTGCGAACCCTATTCGTTTCAGTGGTTGAATTTTTTCTGGCCATTTTGATTAAGTCCCCGACCCCCATCCTGTTTCCTCCGCGGCCGTGAAGATATCCGTCGCGGAGATGATACCGATGAGTGATCCGTTTTGATCGGCTACAGGCATGTGATGAATGCCTTTTTCCATCATCTTCAACGAACACTCTTTCAAAGTCCAATCCGGATCTGCAACGACGACGGGCGACGTCATAATCTCGCGCACACGTGTCTCCGCAGGGTTGCGGTCGGAGGCGATGATCTTATCGCGTATATCCGTGGTCGTTATGATTCCGTAATCATTATTGGGAAGGGTCACCACCAGACTGTGAATACCGCGGCGCCTCATCAGCGTCAGTGCGTAAGATACGCTGCTGTCCGGATCGACGACGATAACCGGCCGACTCATCCAGTCACGCACTCGATTGGTCATAGAACCCTCCTGAATTGAAAAAAACCTGGTTTATTTACCAGGCAGCTCAGCCCCCTGCTGCCTTATGTGTTCGCCCGAAAACTGCCCGGTTGTGATCCAGATTGAACGCAGATTAATGGCTCCCGGCAGCATCTGCTGCCTGGATTATATCACTGATGTTGTCCAATTTTGTGTTTTTATCAATTATTCATGTTCACCTTCCAGTGGCATTCCATTTTTTTCAGACAAACCGCTTGGAACAGCCGGCTTATTGCAGGGCGCGTGCAAGAGCAAGACGGTAAACAGAAAACCTGCTGCCCTGTTAATAAACCGACCTGCGCCTGTCCACCAGCCTGTACGCTCTGCAGCGTCCAGATCAGACCGGACGATTGTTCCAGGGGCAATAAATTGATATGTACCTTTGCAAAAATCGGACAGAACCGATCTACTTAAGATTCTACCAGATCATGTCAACCCCGCTCATCCATACCCCACAGAGACACCTTCCCTACCGCGCATCTTTGGCTCTCCCCAGGCCGTTTTTTCATCAAATGGGCAGAGTATACAGGTCAGAAAGTCCAGCCGATCACCTTGCTGTATAATTAGATGAGTTTATCGTTCGGAGGACTGGCGCACGCCGCGCTGGATTCGTCTGACTGCCCTGCGATCTCAAACGGAGTTATCCTTGGAAATTTTATACTTCACTTACCCCTTAAGCGCCACGCTGATCTTCATCATGGCCATCGGCCTGGGCGCATATCTCACCTACAAATTTAAGTTGAGCTGGCTGCTCTACCTGATTGGTGCAGCCACATTCGTCTTCTCGCAGATCGGGCATATCCCGTTTAACAACCTGGTCGTACCCCGCCTGGGAGTATCAGACTGGCCGCTGGTTTTCCAGGTTCTGTTTTACGGGCTGAGCGCCGGTCTGTGGGAAGAGTGGTTTCGCTATGCCGCGTACCGCTGGGTCGCAAAAGATGCCCGCACCTGGCCGAAGGGACTGTTAATGGGCGCCGGGCATGGGGGCGTCGAGGCCCTGATTATCGGGGGAATCATCCTCATCACCTACCTCAACATGGTGATCCTGCGCAGCACCCCTGACCTCAGCACACTCGTCCCCGCCGACCAGCTCGCCGCAGTGCAGGAGGGCGTGGAAGCATACTGGTCAACCCCCTGGTACATTTCGATGCTGGGCTTTGTCTAACGGGCTTTCAGCATCCCTGCTCACCTGACCTTCTCCATCCTTGTGCTGCAGGCCTTCCTGCGCGGGCAGGTCCGCTGGGTCTGGTTCTCGGTGGCCCTGCACACGTTATTGAATGCGGTCGTTCTGTACGTTAACGCCACCTGGGGGGCCGTGCCAGCCGAGATCGTACTCGGGTTACTCACCATATTCAATCTCTATATCATCTTTAAGCTCAGATCACCGGAGCCGGAGGAAGGAATCCCGGCTCCGGCGGAAACGGTTTCTGTCTCTTCCGTGCCTGAGGTCAGGATCGACGAAACACCCGAGGACCTGGACCGTACGAGGTATCAGCAATGATTCGCACCGAAAACCTGACCAAGCAGTTCGGCGATCTCACCGCCGTGGAAGACCTGAGCATCCATGTCAGAGAGGGCGAAGTATTTGGGTTCCTGGGCCCAAACGGCGCCGGGAAAACGACCACCGTGCGTATGCTGACCAGTTTAATTTCTCCCACGCGAGGTACGGCCACCATTAACGGCTACCGGCTGGGGCAGCAGGATACCGATATCCGCCGCACGGTGGGCATCCTGACGGAAACCCCCGGCATGTATGACAACCTCAGTGCGGAGTTCAACCTGATGATCTTCGCCAACCTCTACGAGGTTAAAGACCCGGCCGGACAGGTGGAAAAATACCTGCGCATGCTCGGGCTGTGGGAGCGGCGCTTCGATGCCGCTGGCACGTTCTCAAAAGGCATGAAGCAAAAACTGGCCATCGCCCGGGCGCTGCTGCACGAGCCGCGCATTATCTTCCTGGACGAACCCACCGCCGGCCTGGATCCGGAAGCAGCTCTGCTGGTGCGTGACTTCATCATGGAGTTGAAGAAGCAGGGCCGCACCATCTTCCTGTGCACCCACAACCTGGATGAAGCCGACCGCCTGTGCGACCGCATCGGCGTGTTCAAGACCCGCCTGCTGGTGATGGACACGCCTGCCAATCTGAGGTCACAGCTGTTTGGCCGTAAAGTGGTCTTTCACCTGGCGAACCCCCAGGAAGCCTTCACTGGGCTGGTCAAAGAGCTGCCTTTTGTCCAGGATGCCCGCATGATCAACGGGAAGCTGGTGGTCAACCTGGATAATCCGGAGGTCTGCAACCCCCAGATTGTAAGGCTGCTGGTGGGCGCCGGCGCCGATATCCAGTTTGTCGGTGAACTGCGGCACTCGCTGGAAGATGTTTACTTGCAGTATATCCGTATGCAGGACGGCGCCAATGAACAAAATTAAAACCATCATTCGAAAAGAATGGGCGGAAGTATTTAAAAATAAAATGGTGCTCTTCACCGTCGCCTTCCTGCCGCTCATGATGACCGCCATCCCACTGGTCATCCTGTACGCCATGCGGGCGGACAGTGCACAATCCATCGGCGGAGACATCCCCAGCGAGTTCAGCGCTTTCTGTCCCCAGGAATTGAGCAGCGGGGATTGTTTACAGGTCTATCTGGTGAGCCAGTTCATGATCATGTTCATGATCCTGCCGCTCGCTATCCCGGCGACCATCTCAGCCTACTCCATCGTCGGCGAGAAAACGACACGCAGCCTGGAGCCGCTGCTGGCCACTCCGATCACCACCATGGAACTCCTGATGGGTAAAAGCCTGGCCGCAGTGCTGCCAGCCGTTCTGGTCACCTATCTGGCATTTCTGATCTTCGCCATCGGGGCCTGGATCATCACCCCCGATCCAGTGCTGCTTTCCGCGCTGCTGGACGCCCGCTGGCTGCTGGCGGTGATCGTCGTCGGTCCGTTGATGGCGCTTCTGGCGGTCTTCGTCAGTGTGATGGTTTCCTCGCGGGTTAACGACCCGCGCGTTGCAGAGCAGCTCTCCATGGTGGTCATCCTCCCTGTTCTGGGGATTTTCTTTGGCCAGCTTGCCGGCTTGTTTATCATTGACCGGCAGCTCATCATCGTCTCTGCGTTCATCCTGTTGATTCTGGATGTTTTTCTCATGTTCCTGGCCATAAAGCTGTTCCAGAGAGAGACGATCCTTACCCGCTGGAAATAAGTCATGAAAAGGCTTCGCGTAATTCAGATCCTGCTCGTCCTTATCCTGCTGGTGGCAGCCGCCTCACAACCTGCCGCCGCCCAGCAGGATGAAGAGCTGGTGCTGGGGTTGAGAAAAAACTTCGGGTTCAACGCAGGGAACCGCATCCAGGGCTCCTTCAAGATGCGCATCACCCTCGGGCCCGATAACCTGGAGCGGGTTGAGTTCTACATCGACGGGGAACTCGTTGGCGAAGATACAGAAGCCCCCTTCACCCTCGGCTTTGACACCGGCAATTTCGAATACGGCATGCACACCCTGCAGGCCACCGGATATACGTCTGACGGGCGTGAGCTGCAGTCCAACTTGATTCAAGCCAATTTCGTCACGCCAGAGGAAGGCTACCAGGTGGCCATGCGCATCCTCGTCCCGCTGCTGGTTGTGGTGTTCGGTGCGATGGCAATCTCATTTATCATCCCCTTCCTGACGGGTGGGGGGAAAAAGGCCGATATCCCACTGGGAACAGAGCAGAACTATGGGATTGCAGGAGGGGCGATCTGCCCGCGCTGCGGCAGGCCTTTCCCGCTGAGAATTCTGGCGCCCAATCTGGGTATTGCGACCAGGTTTGACCGCTGTCCGCACTGCGGAAAGTGGGGAGCGATGCGCAGACGCCCGCTGGCTGAACTGCGCGCCGCTGAGGCCGCCGAACGCCAGAGGGTGCGTGAACAGCCAACCACCCCAATGAGCGCAGAGGAGCGGCTCAGGCAGGAACTGGAGGCTTCACGCTATCAGGACCTGTAGAACCCTGACCGGAGCAGGCTGCGAGCCGGCCCGTCCCGCTGGTAATGCGGGGACGGGCCGGATATGCTGACCTGCTCTTTTATTATCTGCGGTAAAATCCGGAGAACGCACGTAATGGGGAAAACCGGAGGAGGTATGATGCGTAACCGCCCACTGGTCGTTTTGATTTTCCTGTTAATCCTGGCCAGCCTGGCCTGCAGGGCACTGCTGCCGGATGCGACCCCAACCACCAGCCCGGCGCTGCAGACCGAAGTGCGCGGCACCCTGACAGCAGCCGCGCCGGAAACCGGGATCACAGCTACCGTTCCTCCAGAGAGTGAAGCTCCGGCTACTCCGGCACCGGATGCTCAGGAACTGCATATTGCCTACATCAAGAACGGAGAGGTCTGGCTGTGGACGCAGTCAGAAGGCTCGCGCCAGATCAGCACGCAGGGTGAGATCACTGCTTTAACCATCTCGGGCGATGGTCAGGTGATTGCCTTTTTACGCCAGGCGGATGAGGTGCACGTAGAAATGTGGGCGGTGAACCGCGACGGGTCGAATGAGCGTCTGCTGGAAAGCGTGGAGGCGCTCTCCGATATGGATCCGGGTGCATTCGCAGTGGTGCCGCACCAGATGGAGTTTTTTCCGGGAACCCACAGGCTGGCTTACAACACCCGCCAGGTATTGCAGGGTCCGGGTATGCTCCTTTACAACGACCTGCGCGTGGTCGATACGGATACGCTGGAACACGGCACGCTGCTGGCGCCAGGAGAGGGGGGCCAGTTTCACTTCTCACCGGATGGGTCTCAAATCGCTGTGGTCACCCCTACAGAGATCAGCCTGGTCAATGTCGATGGTTCCAACCGCCGTGACGCCCTGCTGAACTATGAAAGGGTGCTCACCTACAGCGAATACGAGTACTATGCCCGGCCGGTGTGGGCGCCTGATTCCAGTAAACTGCGGGTTGCCATCCCCCCGCACGATTCACTCGACCCTGCCGCACCGCCCACCACCCTGTGGGAGATCCCCACCAGCGGGTCCCCGGCGGTGCAGATTGGCCAGATCACTGCCGCTCCCTTCTTTGGCTCCGAAGCCATGTACGCACCGGACCTGGAGCACCTGCTTTACCTGAAGCAGGTCGGAGATCCGGCGGCGAACATGTATGAGCTGCATCTCAGCGCTGCGGATGCCTCTGAAGACGTGATTGTACACACCGCATCGCCAATGACCCTCGAAGGCTGGGCCCCCGATTCGACACATTTCGTGTTCTACCAGGGCGGTACCCGCACGCCCACGCTGGGCGCCATCGATGGCAGCCTGGCACCTCTTATTCCAGACGCTGTCAGTGTCCTCGAAATCTACTGGGTGGATGCGGAGCGGTTTATCTACCTGGATGGGGGCTTAACTGAAGAAGTCTGGAGTCTGCGCCTGAATACGGTCGGCGGGGAGAGCATGCTCATCGACGAGCTCAGCGGGCCCATCCCGGTGGTCGATTTTACGGGCGGCTGATTCCCGTTTCAGGTTTCTACCGGGCGCTCAGGATCGGTGATCCACTCACTCCACGAGCCGGCGTACAGGCGCGGCAGGTTCAGACCGGCATGGGCCATCGCCAGAATCCCAAGTGCGGCAGTCACCCCCGATCCGCAGTAAAAAGCTGTCTGGTCAGCCGGTATGCCGTCGAGTATTTCCTGAAAGGAGCGGCGCAGTTCCCCGGGCGGCCGGAAATAACCCTCCGGGGTTAAATAATTACCATAGAAGGCGTTCACCGCTCCGGGGATGTGACCGGCCACGGGGTCGATCGGCTCGTTTTCGCCGCGGTAGCGCTCGTGAGAGCGCACATCGATAATGCGGTGTGCAGGATCGCCGATCCACTGCATCAGATCCGCAGCGTCTGCCTCCATATCAGGCTTAACCGCTGGGATAAAATCCCGCCGGAGGCGCGTTTCGACGCCCGAACGCTCCGGCCCGTGATGCGCGCGCCAGGCCTGCCAGCCCCATCCAGCACGGCGGCCGCTTCATGACCACACCAGCGCAGCAGCCACCACAGGCGCGCCGCTCCTAGCGCCCCACCGTCGTCGTCGTAAGCCACGACCTGAATGTCACGGTCGATGCCGAGTTTCGAAAATATCTCCACGGCCTTTTCTACCGTGGGCAGCGGGTGTCGTCCGGTTGTTCCAGGCTGAATTTCCCCCGATAGATCGTCATCCAGATGGGCATACACCGCGCCGGGAATATGTGCCTCCTCATATTCTTTCCGGCCGTAATCACGGTCCTGGAGGGAAAACCGGCAGTCAACAATGGCCCAGGCAGGGTCGCCGCTATGCCGGGCCAGCTCTTCTGCGGAAATCAGGGTCCGGTAGATCTTCATGGCCTGCTGGCTCTGTCCGACTCCGGTAAACTATGCGCATTCAGCGCAGGATCAACGCCGGTACATCCAGTTCGTCGAGGATCTCGGTCAGGCTGTCGATAGAAAGGTTCCCGACCTGGATCGGTACGGCCAGCACGCTAATGTTCTCGGCGCGAACCAGTTCAACCACATGCTTCACACTGGGTTTAAGCAGCCAGCGAAAATGCAGGTGCACTCCGGTGCTGCGCAGAATCTCGGAGGCTTCGGACTGCAGTTCACGCGCCTGTTCCGGACTCCCGGCCAGAATCATGACCACCAGATAGCCCTCGCGCTCGAACAGCAGGCGCACGCCTGCTGCCAGGGCCTGGCGCGCCAGAGGCGAACCATCGTACAGAATACCCACTGGCAGGCCCAGATGCGCTCCCTGCTGCAGGATCAACGTCCGCTGCGGCGCCTGCGTGATCACCACGCGGGCTGTTGAACCCAGGCGTCTGCGCCGGGACCACCCTGCCTTGCCCAGGATTATTAAATCTGCTTCGCTGGCAGCCGCAAGCAGCTCCACCGATATAATTCCCTGCGCAGTGCGAAACGTCCATCTCAGCCGGCGGCGGCGGGCGGCATCTTCCAGCGCACGGCGTGCCTGCCGGGCCTGAATGCGCAGTTCGCGCTCTAACTGCTGCCGGCTGATGCTGCGCCCGCCGCTGAAAAACAGGCTCTGCTGGCGGACCAGAGGCAGGTCCGCCAGGCGCAGCAGGTTGACATCTTCAACGTAGATGCCGTAGAGCTCGGCATCGTTGGCCGCAGCCAGATCCGCCGCAGCCTGCAGCGCGGCCAGACTGGAAGGGGAGGCATCCAGAGCAACCAGAATCCGGCGAATGCGTTCTTTATCTTCATCACCGGTGGACCGGCTCATACGCTCTCCTCCTGACCGGTTTCTCTTCCATTCTGCTGGCTGTGCTCTTTCTGCTTCTCAACCAGGCGCATCAGTTCTCTCTGGACCATCCCATTGATCGTATCCGGTGGATAATTCCCTTCCGCGTCGGCTTCCCCGGCCGGAATTCCGGTCAGCAGTTCGATCCCCTGGTCCACATGACTCACCGGGTAGATATGGAAACGCCCGGCAGCAGCGGCATCGATGACATCCTGGCGGAGCATCAGGTGCTTCGTGTTCGCCTCCGGGATCAGCACTCCCTGGTCGCCTGTCAGCCCGCGCGCACGGCAGATATCGAAGAAGCCTTCGATCTTCTCATTCACACCGCCGATAGCCTGGACCTCGCCGTGCTGGTTAATCGAGCCGGTCACCGCAAGAGACTGCCGGATGGGCACTCCGGCGATGGCGGACAGCAGGGCATAAAGTTCCGCCGATGATGCGCTGTCTCCGTCCACTCCACCGTAAGACTGTTCAAAAACCAGGCTGGCGGAAAGCGTCAGCGGCCTTTCACGCGCATAGCGCGCCCCCAGGAATCCGGAAAGGATCAGCACGCCTTTCGAATGAATGGGGCCGCTCAGTTCCACCTCACGCTCAATATTGATCACTTCTCCCTTACCCAGACGCACGCGTGCGGTGATCCGGCTGGGGCGGGCAAACGCAAAACCACCTAACTGGATCACCGACAGCCCGTTCACCTGCCCCACCTTTTCTCCCTGGGTGTCGATCAGGAAGGTGCCTCTCAGGATGGTCTCAAAAACTCGTTCACGCAGCCGGTCGGCGCGGAAGATCTTCTCGTTGATCGCTTTCTCCACATCCTGGACGGTTACCACCTCCCGGCCGGCTTCTTCCGCCCAGAAGTGGGACTCGCGCAGCAGGTCGGCAATCTCCTCGATGCCCGTGGAGAGTTTTTCCGCGTCGCTCACCCGCCGGGAGCTGTACTCGAGCACGCGCGCCACCGCATCCCGGTGCAGCGGGAGCAGTTTATTATCGCGCACAATGCGGGCGATGACGTGCGCATAAGCCTCCTGGTTTTTCTCGCTGCGGTCCATTTCCTCTTCAAAATCGGCCTGCACCTTGAAAAGCTCGGGGAACTCAGGGTCCAGAGCGCTCAGCAAATAATAAATATCTCTGTCCCCGTACAGGGCAATTTTCACTTTCAGCGGAATAGGCTCCGGTTCCAGCGAGATCGTGCTGATCAGCGAGAGCATCTGTCCGATCGATTCGACCTGAATCTGGCTGCTCTGCAGGGATCGCTTGAGCGCCTCCCAGGCGTAGGGGTGGGAGAGCACTTTGCGCACATCCAGGATCAGGTAGCCACCGTTGGCCCGGTGCAGAGCGCCGGGTTTGATCAGTGTAAAGTTGGTTACCAGGGCGCCCATCTGCGCCGTGTGCTCCACCCGGCCGGTGAGATTCTGGTACGTAGGGTTATCCTCTTCGATCACTGGCGCGCCCTGTGAATCGCGGTGATCGATCAGCAGGTTTACTTTATAGCGTTCCAGGGCGCTTTGCTGATTTCCCCGGGCGCGTGCCGCCAGCACCGCCATCAACCCGCCAGCACCCCCATCCTGACTTTCTTCATCGGACAGGAAAAATTCGAAGGCATTTTCGATCACATCCTCCCGTACAGCGTCCAGGTAGCTGACAACTTTTGGGAATTCGCTGTAGCGGGAGCGCATTTCATCGACGATGCCGCCCACCGCGAAATTGATGATCTCGCGGTTAAACTCCTTCAACCGCTGGCGCACCTGGCGCTGGGCGCGCGGCATCTGCTGCATCACCTTCTGTAAAGCCTGCTGGAGCGACTGCAGGGTGGTCTCCAGCGTCTTACGCTCCTCTTCGGAAAGGTTCTGCACCTCCTCGGGGGAAAGCACTTCTCCATCGCGTGTGGGTGCAAACACCAGTCCGCCCGGTGTGCGGATCAGAGCGAAGTTGTTCTCCCTCGCCTGCTGCTGGATCTCTTCCAGCGCCTTTTCCTGGTATTCGTTCAACTCCTGCTCGATCACCTGCCTCCGGGTGCGGTATTCATCGCTCTCAAAAGCCGCCACCAGGCTGGTGCGGATTTCTTCGACCAGCTCCTGCATGTCTTTCTGAAACTGGGCCCCCTTCCCCGGAGGGAGTTCGATCGCAGTGGGCCGGTGCGGCTGTTCGAAGTTGTGCACGTACACCCAATCCGATGGCACAGGTTCGCTTTCCGCGCGCTGGCGAAAATGCTCCAGAATGAATGAACGCTTCCCCATGCCGGTGGGCCCCATGGCGAAGATGTTGTAGCCTGCCTGTTGAATGCTGGATCCAAACCGGAGAGCCGCCACTGCACGCGGCTGCCCGATGACCAGCCCGTCGCCGATCTGCAGCTCGGCCGTGGTTTCAAATTTAAAAATCGATGGATCGGTATGCTTATACAGCTTAGAAGCTTCGAGCGGCCTGATTGCCATATGGTATTCCTCCTGCTTTTTCCCCCGGTCAGCCGCCGCGGCGGATCTTTTCTTACAGTCTATTCAAAGTCTATCCCATTCAAAGGGTTCAGTCAAATGTGATCCATCCCGAACTGCAATGGGGCATAGCAGACAGGATATAATCAAATACAGAACTGCAGGAAAGTAAAACAAATGGGAGGGCTGAATGCATACCAGCGCCGGCAGGGATCCGTCAGGAGCACGACCAGTACGTTTTGAATTCCACATTTCACGTCAGGCCAGGGACCTCTACCAGTTCGATGAAAACCTGTTCTCATTCACTGGCAATGTGATCTTTGCCAACTTTCATGCGGCACGCGTGTTCGCTGCCCGCATGAACGAACGCCGCGACGTGGTGAGCTTTCCTGAGCGTGCGGTCCGCGCCAGCCAGATCAACGCCATGGGGCTGATCGATGAGATCCTGCATTTTGTGATCGCCCTTTATCGACAGCAGCAGCGGGCCGGTGTGTTCGTCGAGGCGCTGGAATGGATTGAGCAGCGCATCGGAAAGGACAGGGTCGACCAGACGCTGAGGCGCTTTGCAGAAGATTTTCCTCCCCTGGCTGTCTACCGCCGTGAGATCGATCTGGATGATTACCTGAGCAGCACTTCACAGCTCCCCGGCGGCGCCGTCCTCCCCAACCGCGCGGTTGTGCTGGAAGAACTGCTCATGCTCTGGATCGCGAACGCCAACCCGGCTTTTGCCCCTTTTATTGAATTATTCGACGATTCCGACCTGAGTAAGGTAACAGCTTATCGCGAGATCATTTCGGAACTCCATGATTTCTTCGAGCAGCAGCCGCCGTTTGGCCCCGACATGCAGAACCTGGTGGATATGCTGCGCAGCCCGGCCATCGCCGTCCCCCATTCCCTGGGCGGGCAGCTCGAGTACATCCGCACCCGATGGGCGTTTCTGCTCAGCAGCTACCTCTACCGGCTGTTGAGCAGTCTGGACCTGATCAAAGAGGAAGAGAAAGCGACCTTCGGAACGGGCGGTGGTGGCCCGTCCCTGGTCTACGATTTCGGTGGTCTGGAACAGGAAGTGGAACGCTTCAGCCCTGACCGTGAGTGGATGCCGAAGGTTGTCCTGCTCGCGAAAAACACCTATGTCTGGCTCGACCAGCTCTCCAAAAAATACCGCCGCCCCATTGCCCGCCTGGACGAGATCCCGGATGAGGAGCTGGACACACTGGCCCGCTGGGGCATCACCGGATTGTGGCTGATCGGTCTCTGGGAACGCAGCCCCGCTTCAAAAACGATCAAACAGCTCCGGGGCAATCCCGATGCCGTCGCGTCCGCATATTCCCTGTTCGACTATGAGATCGCTCGCGACCTGGGAGGTGAGGAAGCCTATCAGGCGCTGCGAGACCGGGCCTGGGTGCGCGGCATTCGCCTGGCTTCTGACATGGTCCCCAACCACATGGGCATCGACTCGCCCTGGGTGATCGAACATCCCGAATGGTTTATCTCCCTGGATTACAGCCCCTTCCCTTCGTATACCTTCAACGGGCCGAATTTATCCTGGGACAGCCGGGTGGGGATCTACCTGGAAGACCATTACTTTGACAACAGCGACGCCGCAGTGGTTTTCAAGCGGGTGGATTTTCAGAGCGGCCGGGAACAGTACATTTACCACGGCAATGACGGCACCTCCATGCCCTGGAATGACACCGCGCAGTTGAACTACCTGCGCGCCGATGTGCGCGAAGCCGTCATTCAGACCATCCTGCACGTAGCGCGCAAATTCCCCATTATCCGCTTCGACGCCGCCATGACTCTGGCGAAAAAACACTACCAGCGCCTGTGGTTCCCGGAACCCGGCAGCGGCGGGGACATCCCCAGCCGGGCAGATCACAGCATGACCCGGGAGCAGTTTGATGCCCTCTTCCCCAACGAATTCTGGCGCGAAGTGGTGGACCGCGTGGCCCGGGAAGTACCCGATACCCTGCTGCTGGCGGAAGCCTTCTGGATGATGGAAGGCTATTTCGTGCGTACGCTGGGGATGCACCGGGTGTACAACAGCGCCTTTATGAATATGCTGCGCGATGAAAAGAACCAGGAATACCGCCAGTTGATTAAAAACACCCTGGAGTTCGACCCGGAAATCCTCAAGCGCTACGTCAACTTCATGAACAACCCCGACGAGCGCACCGCGGTCGACCAGTTCGGAAAGGGCGATAAATACTTTGGGGTGTGCGTTCTGATGGCCACCTTACCCGGGCTGCCGATGATCGGGCACGGCCAGATCGAAGGCTACACCGAAAAATACGGCATGGAATTCCGCCGCGCCTACTGGGATGAACGCCCCGATGCTGCCCTGGTGGATCGCCATGAGCGCGAAATTTTCCCGCTCCTGCGGCGGCGCTATCTGTTCGCCGGCGTTGAGAACTTCCTGCTGTACGACTTCTTCACCACCGGCGGAACCGTCAACGAGGATGTTTTTGCCTTCTCCAACCGTGTAGGAGAGGAACGCGGCCTGACGGTGTATCACAACAAATACGCCTCCACGCAGGGCTGGATCCGCACCTCTGCCGCCTTTCTGGAAAAAGACGGCGCCGGAGGCCGGCGTCTGGTTCAGCGCACGCTGGGAGAAGGGCTGAACCTGCACAGGGGAGAAAACTACTTCACCATCTTCCGCGACCAGATCAGCGGGCTGCAGTACATCCGCAGCAGCCGGGATTTGCACGAACAGGGTTTGTACCTGGAGCTGAATGCATACAAATACCACGTCTTTATCGACTTCTACGAAGTGGAAGATAACCAGTGGCGCCAGTATGCCCGGCTCAATGATTTTCTGGCCGGGCGCGGGGTCCCCAGCATCGATGAGACGCTCAAAGAGGTCTTCCTGCAGCCGGTGCACCGCCCGTTCCAGGAGCTTATTAACCCCGGTTCGCTGAACTGGTTGATTGGCAACCGCTGGCGGACTGAGGCGCCGCCTGCTTTCACTCAGGCTCTGGACGAAGCCGTTGGAAAGATGACAGCGCTGCTGAATGAAATCCGCAATCTGTACGGCGGTGGTGACGATCCGGAGACGATCGCCCGCGAGTTCCGCCGCGAGCTGGGCGCCGCACTGAGGCTGCCTGCCCTGGGAAATATCTGCCCGCTGCCGCGCTCCCGTAAATACAAAGCCGCTCTGCGCTACCTGTTCGACGGCCCTGAAGGTGAATTCGGTCGCGCTTCGGCGCAGGGCAGCCTGCCAGACGGAGACGTGGGGGTATGGGGTACACTGCTGGGCTGGCTGGTGATGCACCACCTGGGCCGGATCGCAATCGGTGGGCACTCACTGGAATCGGCCGAACAGAGCCGCACCTGGATCTCAGAATGGCTCCTGGGGAAGATCACGGCTGGGGTTTTGAAAGAAATGGGGGTGCCGGAAGGCGCCGCCGGCCAGCACGTGACGGTGATCAGGCTGCTGACCGGCCTTCAGCTGGGAGAAAGCGGTCAGGCTCCAGCACTGCCGGCTCCTGAGCAGGCGCTGCAGCGCTGGCTGCGCGACAGCGAGTTTCAGCAGTTCCTGGGCGTCAACCGCTATCAGGATATCTTATGGTTTAACAAAGAAGCGTTCGAATGCTGGTTGTGGTGGGTATTTGCAGCCTCGGTGATTGAGCTGGTCAGCGCATCTCTGATACACGACGGCGATCAGATAGACAGGCCGGAGGACGTCGCTGCCGGTATCATCACCCGCCGTGACTGGATCCGCAGGCTGCAGAATGCCGCCGTAGAGGCGGGCTACCGGGTGGAAGGCCTCCTCGCCGCAGTCCGGGCACAATAAAAACAGGGCGGTAAGCCGCCCTGTGCTCACGATCAGGCTGTTCCTGCACTTTCACCGGGAACAGCCTGGTTTTTAATCAGGCCGCGGTGATCTTCCGACCGTTCCAGGTGCCGTTCAAACACTTCATCGGCGCGCACGCCGCTGCGCTCGCTGACCACAGCAGCCAGATCGGCGCTCACCTGCTCCTTCAGGCTGATGCCCGTTGCCTGCTGCACGTAAAGAACGGCCTGTGCAGCATAAGCCACATTGTTGCGGGGTTCGATGCGGTCGAAATCTTCGAAGTAAAAGCCGCAGGAGGTGAACATGCGCTGGCGCTCGCGCTGCGCTTCCAGCAGCAGGTGGATGCGGCTGGTGGTTTCAGAATCCAGAGCCCGGCCGGCCATTTCCTGAATCAGACTGCCGGCCGTGCGCTGCCCGAGGATGACCTCAATATAGCGGTTGCGCAGTTCCCACGGGTCGTCGATATACGGCCGCAGGGTATCCAGGTAAATCCGGTCCAGTTCGCCCGCCAGTCGTTCCATTGCATAGCGCATCTGCGCCTTCCACGCGCCAGAACCGGGCGTACAGGCGCAGTTCCCCATCCAGCGTGATACGCCGTGGTGACAGCTCCACGAAGTGTTCTCCTGGATATTCACCGTGCGCCGTGCGGGATAGTTTTTCAGCCACAGCGCCGGGTAAACCGGGACGATGCCCAGGTCGCTGGTAGCGCCATCGACAAAACGGGCCAGGAAGCGGTCGCGCAGATACTGGTGATGCCCGTAAAGCTCCCCGTCGGAGGCAATGGTGATCACCTGCGGCTCACCACTTTTTTCCTTTTCGTGCTGGAAATACGGCAGCAGCAGGTAGCGGGCAAAGTTATCGGCGTTAATGGTCGCTTCGGGATCGAAGCTGACCCGGGTACTCAGATCACGCTGGTAAAAGAATACCGTCATGTGACGCCCGTCTGGCAGCGGAACAAGGTAGGGTTCCGTAACATCCACTTCCCCCTGCGCCTGCCAGGGCGCCAGAATGGTGAATTCTATGCCCTGATCGGCCATCACCTGCAGGGTTTCACTGTCCACTGCCGTCTCAGGCAGCCACATTCCCTGCGGGCTGCGGCCAAAGCGGTGTTTAAAATCAGCAATGCCCCAGGCAACCTGTGTGATCTTGTCACGCAGCGAAGCCAGGGGCAGGATCGTGTGGTTGTATCCCTGGGCAATGGCGTTGCCTACCCCGTGACGCTTAACGTTGGCCTGATCCTGGGCGATGATTCTCTCGTAAGTAACCCGGTCATAGCCCTCCATCCAGCGAAACAGGGTCGGGCCGACATTAAAACTGATGCGTTCAAAATTGCGCAGTTCGGCGTTAGGCCGGTAGCACTCGGCATGAATGCGTTCGTTCCAGTTATTAAAAGGAGCTGCGCCGATTTCTTTTGGAATAACACCGGTAAGTGGATCTTCTCGTGGAGGCTGGTAAAAATGCGCGTGCACAATGAAGGCTCTGGCTGGCATGACAACTCCTGATAACTATCGTTAAGGCATTAACGCACGATGGTGCTGTTTAGTTCCTACCGGTAAAAATAGAGGAAACTTACCTAATTATACCTCAAAACATGATGAAGATATCCGTTTTTATTCAAAAAAATAACAATCAACAGATGCTGGCCGAAATCCTCGCGTAGTGTAAAATGAATGCAAATGCAGTCCTGACTCCACGGGCAGTCCTTGAGGGAGGATGACAGTGAAGCCAAAATTGAATGTCTTATTCCTCGCAGCGGAAGCCGACCCTTTCATCAAGATCGGTGGGCTGGGGGATTATGCAGGGTCGCTGCCTCTGGCGCTGCATGGTATCGTCCCCACATCAGAGGATGAGACCGGAATCGACATCCGTCTGGTCATCCCCTTTTATGGGGCCATCCAGCAGAAGCAGTATCCATTGAAGCGTGTGGCCGCTTTCGAGGTGCCTCATGCCGGCGGTTCGCTGCCGGCAGAAGCGTTGATGTTGGAAATGAGAGGGCTGCCGGTTTATTTCATATCAGGTTCAATGATCCCGGCAGACGCTCCGGTATACACCTCCGACCCTGCTGAGGATGGCCGCAAATTCACTTTCTTTTCGCTCTGCGCCCTGGAACTGGCCCGCAGCCTGGAATGGCCCCCTGACATCGTGCATGCCAATGACTGGCATACCGCCCCGGCTGTTTACGCCCTGTCGCTAATCCAGCGGGACAGCGATCCTGTCTTTAATAACGCTGCAGCGCTGCTGGGGTTACACAATCTGCCCTATCTGGGGGCTGGAGCAGAGCAGGCGCTGGACGAGTTCGGCCTGCCCCCAGCCGAAAACTCAGCCCTGCCCGGTTGGGCAAAGCAGATGCCCCTGCCGCTGGGGTTATTGGCAGCCGATCACATCGTCGCCCCTTCACCGACCTATGCCCAGGAGATCCTGACTCCCGAATTTGGCTCTGGCCTGCACAGCTTCCTGCGCCAGCGAAAACAGGATATCAGCGGCATCCTCAACGGCATCGACGTTAACCGCTGGGACCCTCGCACAGATGAACAGCTCAAAGCCAACTACTCCCACGAGGACCTGACTCCCCGGAAGGTCAACAAGACCGCTCTGCAGCAGGAGTTTAATCTGGAGGTCGATGCGGACATCCCATTGATTATCATCATCAGCCGCATGGATAAGCAGAAAGGGATTGACCTGGTTCCCGATGCACTCCGCCACATTGCCGGGCAGCGCTGGCAGGCCGTTATCCTGGGCACCGGAGATCCGGTGCTGGAGGCGGCAGTGCGCGGGCTCGAGAACAACCTGCCTGACCAGGTGCGCGTCGCCGTCCGCTTCGACGCCGCGCTCAGCCGGCGCATGTACGGCGCTGCCGACATCATCCTGATCCCATCGCGCTACGAACCCTGTGGATTGAACCAGATGATCGGGATGCGCTACGGGGTGGTGCCGGTCGCACGTGCCACCGGCGGATTGAAAGACACCATTCAGGATTATGATCTATCCGAAGAAAGCACCGGCTTTCTGTTCGATAAAGAATCGGCCTCTGCACTGAGCGAGGCCATTCGCCGCGCGCTGGCGGTCTATGAAAACCGGGATGCCTGGACGCAGCTGCAGCAGCGCTGCATGCAGCAGGATTTCTCCTGGGATCGCTTCGCCCGCCAGTACCTCACACTGTACCGCTCACTAGCCCGGGCAAAAGCAGCCAGACAGCCCGGGAGTTCACAAACTGAGGTATGATTCCCAGGTACCCATCCGCTGTCATTCGATCCAGTTCTTGATCCACCTGGTAGGGGAGGATTTGATTATGAAAACACGTGCAGTCATTCTGGCCGGAGGGGAAGGCTCACGATTGGGGATTCTGACTGCCAAGCGAACGAAGCCTGCCGTCCCATTTGCCGGGAAGTACCGCATCATCGACTTTACCCTGTCGAACTGCGTTAATTCGGGGATCTTCGATGTCATGATCCTCGCCCAGTACCGCCCGCACTCCCTGATTGAACATATCGGCGCCGGCGGACCCTGGGATCTGGACCGTGATTTCACCGGCGGTCTGCGCATTTACACGCCTTATAAAGCGCGCAACACCTCCGACTGGTATCTCGGGACGGCTGACGCGGTCCAGCAGAACTTCATGTTTATCAAGCACAGCAACCCCGATCTGGTGCTGATCCTCTCCGGTGACCATATCTACGAGATGAATTACGACGCCCTGATCGCCTTCCACTGCGATCACAAGGCGGACCTCACCATGGCAACCATCCGTGTGCCGATGTCTGAGGCGTCACGTTTCGGTATCGTTGAGGTGGGTGACGATTATCAGGTGCGCTCCTTTATTGAAAAGCCGGCCAACCCTCCCTCCAACCTTGTCAATATGGGCGTCTACCTGTTCAACCTGGATGTGCTCAACCGCGCCCTGTGGGAGGATCACATGAACCCCGATTCATCTCACGACTTCGGGAAGGATATCCTCCCGAAGCTGGTCAACAGCGGTGCGCGCGTGGCAGCCTATCCATACAGCGGCTACTGGGTCGATGTAGGAACAGTAGACTCGTACTGGCAGGCACACATGGACCTGCTTTCAGAAAACCCGCCTATCGATTTGAATGATCGCTCCTGGATCATCCACACCCGTACTGAGGAACGCCCGCCGGTCTGGATCTCACGTGGGGCGACAGTGATCGACAGCATGATCGCCGACGGGTGCGTGATCTCTCCCGGAGCATATATCGAACGCAGCGTGCTCTCTCCCGGCGTGCGGGTGCACGCCGGTGCGCAGATCCGCGAGTCGGTGCTGCTCTCCGAGTGCGTCGTCGGCCCCAACGCGGTGGTTGAACGCAGCATCATCGATAAGCGTGCTTATACTGAAGAAGGGGTATGCATCGGCCTGGGTGCATTTGACACCGGCGGTGAGCTGCGCATTACCATGGTGGGCAAAAACAGCCGGCTGCCTGCAGGGCTGAGGGTGGAAGCAGGCGCGATCATCGGCCCGGATGTTTATCACGGCGATCTTACCTCCGATATCATTCGCGGAGACGACTATATCCAGACGAAGAGGTTACCGAATGAAGTTTGAACGTGCTGCTGGAATTCTTCTTCATCCCACCAGCCTGCCCGGTTACTGGGGGATCGGGGGAATTGGGCTGATCGCCCGGCGCTGGATCGACTTTTTAGCCAGCGCCGGCTGTACGCTCTGGCAGGTGCTGCCCCTCGGCCCAACCGGCTACGGCGACTCCCCGTACCAGGCGTTCTCCTCGTTCGCAGGAAATCCTTACATCATCAGCATCGAGAGCCTGCTGGAGGAAGGCCTGCTGCGCACAGAGGACGTCGCCGACCGTCCCGACTTCCCGGAAGACCGTGTCGATTTCGGGATGCTGATCCCCTGGAAACTGGCCGTGCTGGACCGCGCTTATCAGGTATTTCAACAGCGCCAGCCCGCCGGATTGATGGCGGAACTGGAAGCATTTCGAGAAGCAAACCACCACTGGCTGGATGATTTCGCCCTGTTTATGGCGTTGAAAGACGCCCACGGGGGCAGGCCCTGGACGAACTGGGATCCATCCCTGCGCTCGCGCCAGCCAGAAGCCCTGCAGGCTGCCCGTGAGCAGTTTGCTGTGGCCGTGGATCGCCAGGTTTTCCGCCAGTTTCTCTTTTACCGCCAGTGGAATGAACTCAAAAAATATGCCGCTGAAAAAGGCATCAAAATTATCGGCGATGTGCCCATCTTCGTCGCTCATGACAGCGCAGATGTCTGGTCACATCCCGAGCTGTTCTACCTCGACGAAAAAGGAAACCCAACGGTAGTTGCCGGTGTACCGCCGGATTACTTTTCTCCAACCGGCCAGTTATGGGGCAATCCACTGTACAGATGGGATGTCCATAAAGCAACTGGCTACCAGTGGTGGCAGGACCGCCTGAAAGCCGTGCTGCAGATGGTTGATATCATCCGTCTCGATCACTTCCGCGGATTTGCCGGCTATTGGGAAGTGCCGGCCGGCATGCCGACCGCCGAGATTGGCCGCTGGGCGCCCGGCCCCGGCGCCGACTTCTTTGAGAAAATCGAACAGGCGCTGGGCGAACTTCCCCTGATTGCGGAAGATCTGGGTGAAATCACCGATGATGTGATCGAACTGCGCGAGCGGTTTGGTTTACCCGGGATGAAGATTGTGCAGTTCGCCTTCGGCGGAGACCCGGACGAAGATTTCCTGCCCCACAACTATCCGCGCAACTGCGTCGCGTACACGGGCACCCATGACAATGACACCTCGCTGGGCTGGTACCGTACCGCCCCTGAGAAGGAGCGCGACTTCTGCCGGCGCTACCTGGGCCGTGGGGATGATGATATCGTCTGGGGCATGATTCGTGCTGTCTGGTCCTCCGTGGCCATGTTTGCCATCGCCCCCATTCAGGATTTCCTGGTACAGGATTCGAGTGCGCGCATGAACTTCCCCGGCAGAACCGGAGGCAACTGGTCGTACCGTATGCCGGCGCACGTCCTCGAGGGAGATCTGATCGAGGCGATCCGGGACTTCAACTTCCTGTACGGCCGCCTGCCGGTGAAAATCTCCGAAGTCGAATTACCGGTCTGATATCAATATCAAAAGCGCCAGATAAACCACGGCGGGCGGAACCAGGGTGATCCAGAACCGGGCACGGCGGATTTTATGACGAAAAACTACCATGCCCAGCAAAGCTCCCCAGGCTCC
Source organism: Chloroflexota bacterium (assembly GCA_012516075.1). GTDB lineage: Bacteria > Chloroflexota > Anaerolineae > Anaerolineales > UBA4823 > JAAYXE01. The sequence continues at coordinate 21,856 of JAAYXE010000154.1, forward strand.
GCCCGCCAGTCCTATTGTCAGCAGCACCCGCTCCGGTATGCGCCAGCGGCGGGTCACCGCCATCAGCTTGTCGTAGCCGAACAAACCCAGCGCTGCCAGGCTCAGAATCAACAGATAATCAACCAATACACCCTGCAGAAACTGTCCCAGGCCCATTAATGATGCAGTTCCTGCAGCCTTTCAGCTTCCCATACAATCCGCCCCATCACCACCGTCAGCAGCGCCTAATACTTCTCGTTCAACAGCACCAGGTCAGCGTCTTTCCCTGCCTCCAGGCTGCCTTTGGACGCCGCGAGCCCGATCGCCCGGGCCGGGTTCAGGCTGGCCATGGGCCAGGCTTCTGCCAGCGATAATCCTGTGTTGGCGATCACGTTGCGCAGGCAGTTGTTCAGAGTCTGGATGCTTCCCGCAAGAGTGCCGTCGGCCAGGTACGCTGCGCCGTTATGAACCACAGCCGTGCGGGTATCAACCTGGAACTGGCTGCCCTCCGGTAAACCAGCCCCACGGATGGCGTCAGTGATCAGGATCACGTTCTGCGGCCCTTTGACGGATACCAGGATCTTCTGCGCCGCCGGGTGAACGTGGACATTATCGGCGATCAGTTCGCACTGCAGTTCGGGCATAGTCAGCGCTGCACCGACTGTGCCGGGTTCGCGATGCCCCAGACCGGTCATAGCGTTGAAGGTGTGGGTCGTCTGACGGACACCGTGTTCTACGGCGGTTTTCATCTCTTCATAGGTCGCTGCGGTGTGACCCGCCGCGACCCGGATGCCGCTCCGGACACATTCATCGACCAGCCACAGGTTTTCAGGGAATTCCGGCGCCACAGCGATCAGTCGCACTACGCCGCTGTCCAGGAACTCCAGAGCTTCGTCTTTTTCCGCCCGGCGGATCTGGGTGGGGTCCTGCGCGCCAGCCTTTGCCGGGTTGAAATAGGGGCCCTCCATATGCACACCGAGGATGCTGGCGCCGCCATCAAAAGGTTCTTCCAGGTCGCGCACCAGATGCAGCACAGCCAGGGTGACCTCACGGCTCGCTGTCCAGGTGGTGGGCAGGAAGCCGGTCACGCCGTTTTGTGCAAACAGGCGCGCCATCACCTGCAGCGATTCGCGGCTGGCGTCCATCGCTTCGTGACCCAGAGCACCGTGCACATGCAGGTCGATCAAACCCGGCAGCAGAGCGCTGCCTCCGGCATCGATCACACGCAGGCCTGCTTCTTCCGGATATTCTGGCGGCTGGCCGGGGCCTAATGCTTTGATCTTGGTGCCCTCCGTCAGCAGCCACCCGGGCAGCCAATCCCCTGTGGGCGTATAGACGTGCGCATTCCGGATCAATATTCCACGCATTTTTCAGCTCCTTTGCTCTGCCAGACCAGACAGGCCGCCCCCACTGCACTGGAGGGCAGCAATGAAGGGACGATTTCGAGCCTTCTCATACCGGCCGGGGTCACCCGCCGCTCCAGCTCGCGGCGCGCCGCCGGAACGATATAATCGAATGCCGCCAGGCCCAGGCCCCCGCCGATCACATAGCGCTGCGGGTTGAGCACTGCGGTACAGGCAGCCATCACCGCGCCCAGATCGGAACCGGCACGCGCGAGCACGGACAGGGCAGCTGCGTCCCCTCGTCCGGCCGCTTCCAGTATACCCGCCGGAGTCAGCTCGTCAGGATCGCAAATCTCACCAATTCTCGCGCCGGAATTCAAACGCTGCCGGGCCAGGTTGACCATCCCCGGGCCGGAGACCGTCAGTTCAGCGCACCCGCGCAGCCCGCAGATACAGGGAGGACCTTCCGGGTCCAGCGATAAATGGCCCAGTTCGGCTGCAATTCCATTCGCTCCGATCACAAGCTGGCCGTTGGCGATCACTCCCCCTCCCAGGCCGGATCCAATCGACAGGTAAACGAAATCCTGGCAGCCCTGCCCGGCTCCAAAAAACAGCTCTCCCAGAGCTGAGGCGTTGGTGTCCTTTTGCACGAAGATGGGCAGTTCACCAGTCAGCCGGGCCTGCAGGCCGGCCACCAGGTGCACCTCGTCCCAATTCAGGTTCACCGCGCCGCGGACAATTCCGTTGACCGGGTCGACGACGCCGGGAGAGCCGATCCCCACACCGGCCACGGGACAGCGGGCCTCGAAGATCAGGGCCTCGATCTCCGCCGCCAGCCGGTCGAGTACAGCTTCGCTCCCTTCCACGCTTTGCGTTTGAGTCTGCCGCGCAGCCAGCACATCGCCGTGCGCAGAAACCAGCGCCGAGGCGATCTTTGTCGCGCCCAGATCCACACCTATGGCTGCCATTTCAATGGTCATCGTCAATCCAGCCCTTCAGATGCGGATTCTGCCTGCCCCATTTTTGCATCATCGCGCGTGTGTATTCCGTGGCGCCGCGCATGTTGAAGCTGGCGAATACCGGCGGGGCCTCACCGGCTGCATTCATCCGCCGGACGACTTCAATAACCAGGCTGTTCCAGATGAATGCCCCGGTGATCGTCGAGGTAGGACCCACTCGCCATTCGCTGTTCTCCAGTTCTACCACTGCATCACCGGGTTCTCCCATGTTATCGATGACATAGTCGGCCACTTCGTCCAGCCGCTTGCCCAGCGCAGAAAGCGGCGCGACCCGTGCATATGCCCGGGAGCACACTCCCACCACGACCAGCCCCCGCTCTTTCGCCTGCATGGCCATTTCTACGGGCATGTGATTCACGCCGCTGTTCGAATACACGAACAGCAGTTCTCCAGCGCGCACATGGTACTGGTCCAGCAGGAGGGGGGCAATGCCCGGAGTACGCTCCAGGCGGCTGCTCAGGTCCGGGTTCGCATGCAGCATCAGGTCGTTCATGAAGATCGGCACGGCTGCAGCCAGGCCGCCAGCACGAAAAAAGGCTTCCTCCGCCATCATGTGCGAATGTCCGGTCCCGAAGACAAAAATACGCCCGCCGCTGCGGACGGTTTTCAACATCTCTTCGATCACCCGATCAAAAACCCCGGCCTGGGTTTCGATGATCCGCTTCTGTATGTCCTGAACGGCCTGCAGGTACTGATAAACGCCGGGTAGTACAGTGGATGGTTCCATAGTGTTTTGCCTTTACGTTTCTAAGTTCTTGACTCGAAGACCGATCGCTTCCTGCAGGGTGAGCATGCTGATCCCCCGCAGAAAGCTGTTTTGCTGCAGCCTGGCCGGGATGATCTCAACATCCAGCCTGTCCCGGCCGTAATCGATCAGCTTCTCACGCAGCGGGTCCAAAAAGAGTTCGCCCGTTTCCGAGATCTCACCGCCCACAATCACCCGGCGAATGTCAAACAACCGGGTGAGGTTGATCAGGCCCAGGGCAAGATACTCCGCAGAGCGGGCCAGGATATCCTGAGAGAACACGTCGCCTGCCCGGGCAGCCTGTGCCACCATTTCGATCGTCAGCTTCTCCGGGGAGCCGCCGCACAGCTCGTACAGCAGATCCGAGCGCCCAAATGCGGCCATTTTACGCGCCCCGGACAGGATCGCAGGAGCAGCGGCGACGGCCTCCAGGCAGCCGCGCTTCCCGCAAACGCATAATGGTCCGCCAGGATTGACGATCGTGTGCCCCAGTTCTCCGGATTTTCCGGTTTCGCCGCGGTATACCTGCCCTCCGATAATGATGCCGGATCCAATGCCCGTCGAAACCAGCACATACAGGAAGTAATCCAGGTTCCGGGCGGCGCCGTAATACTTTTCTGCCAGCGCAGCGACCGAAGCATCGTGTTCGATATAGACCGGCAGGCCAAATTCATCGGTCAAGATCTGCCGCAGGGGGAAGTTTCGCAGGCGAAAATTGGAAGCCTCGTAAATGACTCCGGTGTGCGTGTCGATCTGACCGGGCTGGCTGATGCCAATTGCCAGGATCGGCCGGTTGAATTGTGCTGCTTCTGCGCGCAGACGGTGGATCAGCTCGAACACCAGATCGCGAATCGCCTGTGGGCCGAAGCCAGTAAAGGGCTGGTCGATGGAAACCAGCAGATTGTTGGCTGCGTCGAAAAGACCGCCGCGCGCCTGCGGCCCGCTTAAATCCAGGCTGATTACAAGGCCGGCGTTGGGATTCGGCACCACCAGCACCGGTTGACGGCCGCCAGATGAGACCCCCTTACCGGTCTCCTGCACCAGCCCCATCTCCATCAACTCCTGCAGCAGGCGGGTCACCGACGAGGGCGCCAGTCCGGTCATTGTGGAAAGATCAACCCGGGAAATGGGGCTGTGTTCCCAGACCGCTGTCAGCAGTGCCTGTAAATTGGTGATCCGCAGTGCCTGAAGGTCCTGCCCGGTCCAGCGGGGATGTTTCGGCCGGCTCAAGGAGCTCCGGCGGGAGGATTTACCTGTCATCTCTACTTCCTTCCAACTTAGAAACAATAAACAGGCGGTTTTTGCCGGTCAGGTCAGCGTGCATTACATCGTGCCCTGAATATTTTCTGGTTATGCACATTTTACCGCTTAAAATCACTGGATATGCCCCATTTTATGCCAGCAAACCCTTGATTTGTCAAGCATTAACCTCTTTTTCTCATCAGAACAGAAATTCCATTGACAATATATTCTCACCCTGCTAGAATCCGCATCACCTATACTTCCAGATTGGAAAAAAGTAATGTGATCCCATTTTCAGCCGCCTGGTTCGCAGGTCGGCTCCTCATGCACGGAAGGAGGTGCCTGGCACAATTCTTTCTGCAAGCAGGCCTTGTTGATTTTGCCTTTTTACAACCAGAACAACAAGAATCGATTGTCTTCGGAGGACAAGAGAATGTTCAAGAAAGTAAGCTGGACCACCCTGATTTTCCTGATTGTTGCCAGCATGATCCTCTCGGCCTGTGCTCAGAACACCCCAACTGCGGCCCCTGAGACGACCGAAGAACCCGCCGCTGCTGAGGATGTGGTCACCCTCACCCTGGGGAGCTGGCGCACGGATGACGTCAAGCAAATGCAGGTCATCCTGGACGAGTTCCACAAAGATTACCCCAATATCATCATCAAATTCGACCCCACCAATCCCCCCGATTATGACGCTGCAGTGCGCACCCAGATGGAAGCCGGTACCGGCGCCGATCTGTACTACCTGCGCGCCAAGGGTTCCGGGGCCTCTCATAAGCTGTACAACGAAGGCCACTTCCTGGCAATCGATGGCCTGCCCGGGCTGGAAAACATCACGGATGCGGCCATCGATAACTGGACGGCCGATGACGGCAAAGTCTTCGGCGTAGGCTATATTGCGACATCCGCCGGCATTTATTACAATCAGGATATCTTCAATGAGCTCGGTCTGTCCATTCCCCAGACCTGGGAAGAATTGATCGCCCAGGCTCAGACCATTCAGGATGCCGGCTACATCCCCTTCTCCAACGCCACCGGTGAATCGTGGACGGTTCCCACCCTGCTGCTGCAGAACTGGATCCCATCCGTGATCGGCGGTGTCGAAGGTCGCCAGGCTTACCTGGACGGTGAGCGCTGCCTCAATGGTCCTGAGTTCGTCCAGGCTTTCCAGATGCTGGCCGATATCGCCCCCTATCTGCCCGAAGGACAGGAAGCGCTGACGTACTACGACAGCCAGCAGCTTTTCCTGCAGGGTCAGGCAGCCATGTGGTTCGGCGGCTCCTGGGATATCCCGGTCTTCGAAGCCACAGAAACAGATTTCGAGTGGAGCATCATGCCCGTTCCGCCTCCCGCAGGCAAAGACCTTTACTTTGAGCTGGAGCTGGACGCCGGTGTAGGCATTAACGCCGCCACCAAACATCCTGAAGAAGCCAGGACTTTTCTGAGCTGGCTGACCACGAAGAAATCGGCCCAGCTACTGGCCGAAAATCTGCCCGGTTTCTTCCCCATGACCAAGGATGAAATCGAGCTGGATAATGTATACGCCAACAAGTTCCTTGAGCTGATTGCCTCGGCGAAAGGCAGCGACATTCGCTTCTACATGAACGAAGGCACTCCCGACAGCACTACCCTGATGACCGACCTGGGTATCGCCGTGATCAAAGGCGAGATTACTGCCGAAGAGGCTGCCAATCAGATGTACGAAGGGATTTCTTCCTGGCACGAAGGCCAGAAGAACTGCAAAAGCAATTAGGATCAGGAGGGGTGCGGTGCACGCGCCCCTCTTGAGTCAGGTACACCCTGCCCGCTTGCAGAGACTCAGGTGTATTTCGGATCGCCATCTTAACCTGCCTGGCCTGCATACAAACCCTGTCAGGCAGTGCGGCGTAATTTCCAGCCGTACTGCCTGACAGCCAGTTTTTCGACCAGGTAGAATTTTTGGAGCTGTGATGGAGACTCATTTGAAATTTGACCGGCAGGATAAAATTAGCCGACCGGTCGAGAGGAGCAGCAGCCGGGAAATGAAAAACCGCCTTACCTGGCTGGTCTTTCTCCTGCCGGCACTCGTCATCTATATCCTTTTCATGGCTGTGCCCCTGTTCGGCTCCATTCGCATCAGTTTATATACCGGTGAGGGGATTGTCCCGAAAACGTTCGTCGGCCTGCAGAATTTCAGGACCCTGTTCTTTGACCCGATCTGGTCTGCACGGCTGTTCAATGCCCTTAAGAATACGGTTATCTTCTTCATCATTCATATGGGGGTGCAGAACACGCTGGGCCTGCTGTTTGCAGTGCTGCTGACGAAAAAGATCCGCGGTTTTAATTTCTACCGCACCATCATCTTCCTGCCGGCCACCCTCTCTGTTCTGGTGATCGGCTTTTTGTGGAAGTTGATCCTGAACCCCCAGTGGGGAGCTGTGCCTCACCTGCTCAAAGCCATTGGCCTTAAATCCCTGGTCCATCCCTGGCTGGGCGACCCGAAGTTTGCGCTGATCACGATCGCCCTGATTTCGTGCTGGCAGTGGGTCGGGCTGCCGACCATGATGTACCTGGCCGCTCTCTTCAACATCCCCGATGAATTAATCGAGGCAGCTCAGGTGGATGGCGCCAGCACCTGGAAGGCCTTCTGGCACATCAAACTACCCCTGATCATGCCCATGATCGGCATCGTCACCATTCTGACCTTTATCGGTAACTTCAGCGCCTTTGACATTATCTATGCAATGGCGACAGCCCGGGGTGACCCGGCCGGCTCTACGGACCTCATGGGCTCATTTTTCTACCGTACAGGTATTGGCGGTGAGGTCCTCACCGGCCACATGGACGCCGGGTTAGGCGCAGCCATCGCGGTGATTATCTTCCTGGTTCTGCTGGTCGGCGTCGGCGCCTGGCTGTTGATCAATCGCAAGCAGCAGCTTGAACTCTGAGGACGGTGTGATGAAGCGCAAATTCAAATGGTCAAACCTGGGCACCCACCTGATCTTGATGACCTGGGTGGTGGTAGTCCTCTTTCCGCTGTACACCATGCTGGTGAACTCCTTCAAAAATCAGAAGGAGATCTTCCGCAGTCCCTACTCGTTACCCTCTGAGATCACCCTGGAAGGGTTTCAGAACGCGCTCAGCGCCGGCCGCTTCGATCTCTTCTTTCGCAACAGCGTCTTCGTCACCGTAACGTCCCTTGCCCTGATCATGCTGTTTGGCTCCATGGCCGCCTATGCGCTTGCACGCTGGAAAAGCCGTTTTTCCAGCGTGGTGTATTTCGCCTTTATCCTGGGGCTTTTAATCCCCATTCGCCTGGGTACCATCAGTATTATTCAGATCATTATTCAACTCGGCCTCAACAACTCGCTTTTCGGACTGATCCCCATTTACGTCGCCATGGGGATCCCCATCGCCATCCTGGTGATCACCACCTTTATACGCGGCCTGCCGAAAGACCTCCTGGACGCGGCCAGCATTGACGGCGCATCCGAATGGCAGATTTATCGTACGATCATTCTGCCCCTTATCCGCCCTGCCCTGGCGACCGTTGCCATTTATAACCTGATCCCGATCTGGAACGATTTCTGGTTCCCGCTGATCCTGGTTCGGGATGAGGCCAGCCGGACCGTCCCCCTCGGCGTGACCCTGCTGTTCGGCCAGTACCAGACCAACTGGACCAATATCCTCAGCGCCCTCTCCCTGGCCACGCTCCCCATTATCATTCTCTACCTGCTGATGGCCAGTCAGTTTATCAAAGGCCTGACCGCAGGAGCGGTAAAGGGTTAATTCCGGCCATGAACAGCAGAGAACGCGTCGCGCTAACCATGCGCCACAGGGAGCCGGACCGGGTACCGGTGATGTGCCAGCTTTCCTTCGGTCACTACCTGCTGAACACCAGTATGGCTCCCCACGAGCTGTGGTATACCAGCGAAGCCATGGCGGAGGCGATGGTCAGCCTGCAGCGCCGCTACCGCTTCGACGGCATTTTGGTCAACGTTATCGGCCGGCCTGTGGATTACCTGAAAAACGTGACCTCGATCGAACGGGATGAAAGCGGCGAGATGGTGCACTGGCGCGATGGCAGCCGCACCTTCATGCCCTGGGATGATATGCCCCATTTCTACCCCGCGGATGAGAACCGTCTGCAGCGCGCCTGTTTCGAGGCCATCGACCCCGATCACCTGGAGAACATCGACGATTACACCGGCTACCTGTGGAACACCTATCACATCCAGTCGCTGCCCGGTAAGGTCGACCACGGCCCCCTCAGCCAGGTCCCGGATTACTTCCTGGATACACTTACACTGGTGAAGGAAAAAGCAGGCCCCGAGATCTCCATTCATGCCGAGGTATTCTCCCCGTTCACTCACTACATGGAGTTATTTGGCTACCAGGAAGCACTTATGGGCCTGGTGACAGACCCGGGCAAAGCGCATGCCCTGCTCGAAAGGCTGACAGATGCATCTATTGCATTAGCCATGGCAGAAAACGACTGCGGCATTGATGCCCTGCTGATCTCTTCCGCATTTGCCGGTGCGCCTTTCATCTCGCGCCGGCTGTATGAATCCTTCGTGGTGCCTTATGAGAAGCGCCTTACCAGCGCGGTTCAGGCTGCCGGCGGCATCGTCTACACGCATACCTGCGGGCGCATCGGCGACCGTCTGGACCTGATGGAAGCCACCGGCACCAACGGCGTAGACACTCTCGACCCGCCGCCCCTGGGCAACGGCGACCTGGCTGCCGCCAAACGTGATTTTGGAGACCGTCTGTTCTTCAAAGGCAATATGAACTCAGTCGCCCTGCTGTCCTACACCACGAAAGAAGAGGTCATCGCCGAGGCTGCCAGCCGCATTGAGATCGGCAAGCCGGGAGCCGGCTACATCCTCAGCACTGCCTGCTCGGTGGCCCCGCGAGTGGAACCCTGGAAGATCGAACTGCTCACCCCCCTGGCCGAGGAGATCGGCCGCTACCATTGATGTGGAGGACCTGATGAACGGTCGTGAACGCATTGCCCGCACCATGCGGCATCAGAACCCCGATCGCGTACCCGTGATGTGCCAGCTCTCGATCGGGCATTACAACCTGAACGCCGGTTATAAACCGCACGAGATCTGGTACGAGACCGAAGCCTTCGCTGACGCAACGATTAAGCTCGCCAGGCGCTACCGCTTCGACGGCACCCTGGTCGTCCTGCCGGGGCGGCCTGAGGGGTATCTGGACCGCAACCTGCTGAAAATCGAAGAAGACGAGAACGGAGAGACGCTGTACTGGCGTGACGGCAGCCGCACCTTCATGCCCTGGGACGATATGCCCCACCACTATCCGGCCGATCCGTCAAAGCCCCAGCGTGCCGATTTCGACACCTTCGACCCCGAAAAAGACCTGGACCGAATTGACGAATTCCTGGGGCACACCTGGAATGTGCTCTACCACATGCAGGACATCCCCGAAAAAGAAAACCCCGGGCTGTTCACAGACTGCCCGATCCCCGAATACTCATGGCGCGCGTTCGATCTGGTCAAAGCCGCCATCGGAAATGAGCTGTCGGTGCACGGTTCGGTTTACTCCCCGCTGACGCATTTCTTCGAGCTGTTTGGCTATGAAAACGCCCTGGTTGGTCTGCTGACCGATCCCGGCAAGGCGCATGCCACCCTCGACCGCCTGACCGAACATGTCATTGCCTTTTCCCTGGCGCTGCTGAAGCGCGGCGCGGACGCCATCGATCTCTCATCGGCCTTCGTCGCCGCGCCATTTCTCTCTCGCAGGCAGTACCAGACCTTCGTGGTGCCCTACGAGAAGCGCGTCACCAGCGCCATCCAGGCTGCCGGCGGCATCGTCTACACGCATACCTGTGGGCGCATCGGTGACCGCCTGGACCTGATGGAAGCCACCGGCACCAACGGCGTAGACACTCTCGACCCGCCGCCCCTGGGCAACGGCGACCTGGCTGCTGCCAAACGCGATTTTGGAGACCGTCTGTTCTTCAAAGGCAATATGAACTCAGTCGCCCTGCTGTCCTACACCACGAAAGAAGAGGTCATCGCCGAAGCTGCCAGCCGCATTGAGATCGGCAAGCCGGGAGCCGGCTACATCCTCAGCACTGCCTGCTCGGTGGCCCCGCGGGTGGAACCCTGGAAGATCGAACTGCTCACCCCCCTGGCTGAGGAAATTGGCCGCTACGAATAAAAAGATAGGTTTGCTCGCCCTTTTCTAGAAGAGGGCGAGCAAAACCGGCTTTGAATCTTCAGGGCTGTATTAGAAGAGTAGAATGACATTTCTATCAATACTCTCTGACCGTGGGAGATGAGCAGCGGACGCATCGAGTTCATTGCGCACGGATCGAAAGGAGCGCAAACTTTGCTTGAAGCTGGCGCTGGTAAGGCTGATATTACCCCCGCAGTAGGGACCCCGCTCAGCGGTTTCATATCCCGCGAAAACCGCCCGTCCACCGGGATCGACACACCTCTGTATGTCCGCGTCCTTGCCCTGCGCGCCCAGGGGCAGACGTACTTCCTGCTCAGTTACGAGCTGCTGGGGCTGAACGATGAGATAGAGCAGCAGATCCCAGCGGCTCTGGCCGCCGATCTGGGTCCCCTGTACGCGCCTGAACGCTGCCTGCTGACCGCCGTCCACACGCACAGCGGACCTCCCACGGGGCTGCTGATCGGGGAATCCGGGCCGGACCCGGCGTACGTGGATCTGCTAA
>JAAYXE010000155.1 GCA_012516075.1 Chloroflexota bacterium
CTTCAGAGGTGGTCTGTGTGAGGCGGGCGATGACAGTCTGCGCAGCCTGGGTGTGGATGGCGCCGGGGATCTGCGCTTCCGGCGTTGGGCCGGCCGGCATGTTGCAGGCGGTCACCAGCAAGATGAAGATGAAGGAAACAATAAGCAGCCTTGATCGCGTTGAAGGGGACATCAATTCTCACTCCTGGTAGGGACGAATTCCCTAATATCTAAAAAACATGACGATAATTAGCTGTGCTTTGTTCCGTTCTTAACGATGTTGCAAGAATGATGCAGGAAAGGGGGAGAAAGGAAGAGTTTTTTTGTGCAGCAGGGAGAAGGGATATGGCCGTCAGGCCGCTGGAGCGGCAACTTTACCAGGCATTTGCATTGCATCTCCGGTCGGGGACTCCCTGGGGACAGGATTCAGGTTTGCGCTGCTGCACCTGAAAGCAGGCCGCTTCGGCCACGTATGGCTGCGATCTGCTGGGCTCTCTTGCTTTCTAGAATGCTGTATATCAGGTGTAAAGGGGCACGGCGCGCGGCGAGCAGCAGGCGATCTCTCCAGACAGTCACCCGAAGCAGAATGCCTGACCCCGGCGCAGCGCCGCGCTCGTAAAGCAAATCTCCTTGATCGATTAAATTAAACTGCATGGAAAAACCGTCAGGGCACAAAGATACCGCGGCCAGCACTGCCCGGGCTCCATTTCGTATGTGCCTTTCTGTGCGCCTGAGGGTGACGGATTAGACTGATCCCTGGAAATATAAGAATCCTCTCCTGCTGTCAGGCTGCAGCCATGCCCTGATCGATTATAAAAACAGCGATCGAGAGGCTGTTGGCGCCGTTCCAGGCAGGAGAGGATTTGAGTTTAAACTGCTTCGACTTTAACTGCGCAGATCTTGTACTCCGGTATTTTCGCCACGGGGTCCAGCGCGGCGATGGTCAGCTCGTTGGCCGACGATTCGGGGAAGTGGAAGTTGGAGAACACCATCCCCGGCGGCACCCGGTCGGTGACCCAGGCCTGAGCTTCGATCACGCCGCGCCGCGAGCGGATGCGCACTCGTTTGTTCCCGTTGAGCCCCAGATGCTCGGCATCCATGGGGTTGATCTCCACCAGGGCCTGGCTGTAGACCTCCAGCAGGCCCTGTGCGCGGCGGGTCATGGTGCCGCCGTGCCAGTGGTACAGCACCCGGCCCGTGCTCAGCAGCATGGGGAACTCGTCGTCGGGCATCTCCGCCGGCGGGATGTGATCGATGGGCATAAAGCGGCCCTTACCGCGCGTGAACTTACCGACATGCAGGATGGGCGTTCCGGGGTGGTCCGGCGAGGGCACCGGCCACTGCAGGCGCTCGCCGCGCTCCAGGCGCGCGTGAGAGATGCCGGCATAGCTGGGCGTGAGCGCCGCCGCTTCGGCCAGGATCTCCGCAGTACTGCTGTAGTCCCAGCCTGCATAGGGAGCTGGCTGCACCGTCCGCCCGCCGGCCGCCAGGATGCGCCGGGCAAGCCCGGCTGTGATCTGCCAGTCGGGCCGGGCTTCACCGATAGGATCGATCGCCTGGCGCACCATCTGCACGCGCCGTTCGGTGTTGGTGAAGGTGCCGGTCTTCTCGGCAAACGACACGCCTGGCAGCAGCACATCGGCGAAGGCGGAGGTCTCCGAGGGGAAGATCTCCTGCAGCACGATAAACTCGCACGTGTCCAGGCAGTGACGGATGTGCGCGCTGTCGGGGTCGCTGGTCACCGGGTCCTCGCCCAGGATATACAGGGCTTTGACCTTACCTTCCCCGGCAGCCGGGATCATCTCAGTCACCGTCATGCCGACCTGATCGGGCAGCGAGACGCCCCAGGCCGCCTCGAACTTCTGGCGCGCCTCGGCGCTGGTGACGTTCTGATAACCCGGGTAGACGTTGGGCAGGCCGCCCATATCGCAGGCGCCCTGGACATTGTTCTGGCCGCGCAGCGGGTTGACCCCGCCCCCGGGGATACCCATGTTCCCGGTGAGCATCTGCAGGTTGGCCAGGTCCATCACATTGCGCACGCCCACGATGTGCTGGGTGATGCCCATCGCCCAGCAGACCGCCATGGGTTTCTCGCAGGCCAGGATCTCGGCCGCCTGGTAGAGCTTTTCTACCGGAACGCCGGTGATCTGGCTGACTTTGTCCGGCGGGTACTGCTCGATGGTGGCTTTGAACTCCTCAAAGCCCTCCGTGCGGTTATCAATGAACTCGCGATCCTCCCAGCCCTTCTCCAGGATGATGTACATCAACCCGTTGAGCAGGGGGATATCGGTGCCCGGCCGCTGGCGCAGGTGCAGGGTGGCGAATTCGGTGATGTCGATGCGGCGAGGATCGGCGACCACCAGCTTTACGCCGCGGCGCAGCACCGCCTGGCGGATCATCGCCCCGAAGACGGGGTGCTGCTCGGTGGTGTTCGAGCCGATGATAAAGATGGCGGAAGCGTTTTCCACCACGTCGTCCATCGAGTTGGACATGGCGCCCGAGCCAAAGGAAGTGGCCAGACCGGCCACGGTGCTGGAGTGTCAGAGACGGGCGCAGTGGTCTATGGTGTTCGTCCCGATAACCTGCCGGGCGAACTTGTTCATCAGGTAGTTTTCTTCGTTAAGGCACTTGGCGGAGGTCAGCACGCCGACGCTGTCGGGCCCGTGTGTGTCGCGGGTCTGGCGCAGCTTTTCGGCGGCGATCGCCAGGGCGGTGTCCCAGTCGACTTCCACCCACTCGCCGCGGCCTTCAGCAGGGCGCGGCTGGCCTTCCAGCAGGTAGCGGCGCACGCGCGGACGGGTGAGGCGGTCGGGGTGGTGGATGAAGTCGTAGCCGTAGCGGCCCTTGACGCACAGGTGCATGCCGTTGACCGCGCCGTTCGGGTTCGACGTCACCCGGATCACGCGCCCGTCCTTGACGTTCAGGTCGAGCGTACAGCCGACGCCGCAGTACGTGCAGGTGGTGGTGACCAGGCGGTCGGGTGCGCCGGCATGGAGCGACATCTTGTTGTCCAGGGCTCCGGTGGGGCAGTAGGCCACGCAGGCGCCGCACGATTCGCAGCGGGCGTCGAGCATATCCGTGCCGGCGCCGGGGACCGGATGGGTGTTGTAGCCCCGTTCCGCCATGCCCCAGACGAAGCGGCCCTGGATTTCAGCGCAGGCGCGCACGCAGCGGGTGCACTGGATGCATTTGTTCAGGTCGACGTGGACAAACGGGTTGGGGTCGCTGTCCACCGGGTAGCGCGGCTCTCTGGCCATCGCTGCGCTGACGTCGATCTCGTATTTGCGCACCCAGCGCATGAGCTCGGTATCGGCGAGAGCGGCCTGGGCCTGATCCGCATCATAATACGTGCTCAGGAGCAGCTCCAGGATCGTCCGCCGGGACTGGATCAGCGCCGGGGTCTCTGTTTCAACCACCATCCCTTCACTGACAGGCAGTGTGCAGGCGGTAGCGGGCAGGCGGGCGCCTTTGACCTGTACGATGCACAGCCGGCAGCCCCCAAAGGGAGTCAGGTCGGGGTGATCGCAGAGGGTAGGGATCGTGATCCCTGCGCGTTCAGCCGCCCGCAGTACGGTGGTGCCTTCAGGCGCTTCAACCGGAATGTTGTTTATTGTCAGCCGAACCATATTCACCTCATTGTTTGAGATAACCTGTAAACCAGAACCGTTAAAACCGGTTGTGTTCGATCCAGCTGTGAAGCTGACCGGCGGCCTGGTCCACAAGCTTTTCCGTGCGGGGAGAAAGGCTGGTGGTGAAACCGAACTCGTAACCGCGTATTGAAAGCAGCGCTGCATCGGGGCAGCGCCCGTACAGCGCAGCGCTGATCTCCAGGCAGGCCGCGGGTGTGAGATGGTGCGTGAACGGCGAAGCCTGGAATGCGCTCTGCAGCTTCTCGTGGTGGATTTCTTCCGGTACGCTGCCTGTGTGGGCGTCGACAAAACAGACCCGGTCGAACTCCGCCAGCGTTTCGCCCATTTCGGGGCTCAACTGCAGGGCAAAGAGAAGCTGGATGAAAACGGTCCTGCCGTTGACCTGCAGTTCCTGCGCGGCTTCCAGCCCTTCGTGGGGGGAGGGCGGCGCCTCCAGCCCCAGCCGCCGGGCCAGCCGGTTGAGAACGTGCCAGGCGGCGCCGTCATCCTGCCGGTCGGCATTGCCGTATCCCAGAACAAGGATTTTCTCCAGGTGGGCACTCCTTCTGCGGTCACACACCGCGGCTCAGGGTCTGTACCAGATGGTCGGCGCTGTCGCGCACCTCGATAACCATGGGCATCTGCCCGACGGCATGCGTGGAGCACGACAGGCAGGGATCGTAGGCGCGTACAGCAGCCTCCACCCGGTTCAACAATCCTTCGTTCACCGGCTGTCCGCTGATGTAGGTTTTGGCCACGCTGTCCACGGCCTTGCTCATCGCCCAGTTGTTATGGCCGGTGGCGACGATCATGTTCACACGCGTGAGCTGGCCGTTCTCGTCGGCCCAGTAGTGGTGGAAGAGCGTGCCGCGCGGCGCTTCGAGGACGCCCACACCCTCGCCGCGGTAGTCCCTGCGTGTATTGAGGATCTCGGTGCTGAGGATGTCGGGGTCTT
Organism: Chloroflexota bacterium; assembly: GCA_012516075.1. Classification (GTDB taxonomy): domain Bacteria; phylum Chloroflexota; class Anaerolineae; order Anaerolineales; family UBA4823; genus JAAYXE01. Next base: position 4,564 of record JAAYXE010000155.1, read on the forward strand.
CCAGCAGCATGCGGGCCTTCTCAACGGCGAAGAGCGCCTCGATCAGGCGGGCGTAGTGGTAGTAAAGCGTGTTTTCGACCGGCCCGCCGGGGTTGAGGGCTTTGAAGCGTTTGAGCTCCTCGCCGGCCAGCGGCGTGTCGATCTTTTCCACCACGTTCAGGCGGCCCAGCGGGCCGACGCGGTAAACGCCGTCGGGCCAGCCCAGCTTGCTGTAGTAGGGGAACTTGAGGTAAGACCAGCTCTCGACATGTTCGCTGATGTAATCGAGGTAGTCGGAGCCGGGGAATTTTTCGAGCTGTGCGCCGCTGGAGTCGATCAGGCGGATGTCGCCATCATAGAGCTCCAGCCCGTTTTCCGGTGTGACCATGCCCATATAACCGCTGCTGAACACCGCGAAGCGTTCGATGTCTTCCCGGTTGTTCTCGGCCCAGTCGCGCACCAGGCCCACGCCGGTCTGCAGCGTCTCAACCGCCGTGTCGATGCCGGCCAGCAGGGCGTCGCGGTCGGAGGCTTTGAGGGCCTTATTGACCCCGCCGGGGACGGCGAAGTTGGGGTGGATGCGGCGGCCGCCCAGTATCTGGATGATCTGCTGGCCGTATTTGCGCAGGTTAACGGCTTTCAGCGCCAGATCCGGGTCGGTGCGGATCAGGCCGACTACATTGCGTGTCTCGGGATCATGGTCGAACCCCAGGAGCAGGTCGGGGCTGGCCAGTTCAAAGAAGTGCAGCGCGTGGCTCTGGATCACCTGACCCATGTGCATCAGCTCGCGCAGCAGGCTGGCCGGGCGCGGCGGCGGCGAGCCGGCGAGGGCGTCTGCCGCTTTGGCGGCGGCCAGGTGATGGCTCACCGGGCAGATGCCGCAGATGCGCGGCGTGATCGACGGCATCTCGAAATACATGCGGCCTTCGCAGAACTTCTCGAAGCCGCGGAATTCGTTCACGTGCAGGTAGGCATGCTCCACCTGGCCTGCATCATCAAGGTGTATGGTTACCTTGGCATGACCCTCGATGCGGGTCACGGGTTCGATGGTAATTTTCTGTGTGCTCATTCGCAGCCTGTTCCTGTCCGGTTGATATCGGGTTGGACTAGTGCCAGTGCAGCTTTTCGTCTTTGATCTCAGGGATGCGCCCCTGAGCCAGTTCGCTCAACACGTAGTAGATCACGTCCGGATCGGGAGGACAGCCGGGGACGAAGACATCCACCGGGACGACTTCGTGCAGCGCGCGCGTTTTCTCCATCCGGGCGAGCTCGGGATCGTCGGGGATGCGGCCTTCTTCGTCAGTACTTTCGGTCTCCACGTACGCCCGGCGCAGGGCTTCGTTCATTTCGAAGAAATTGCGCATGGCGGGTACGCCGCCGAAGACAGCGCAGTCGCCCAGGGCCACAAGGATCTTGCAGCGTGAGCGCATGCGGTGCGCCACCTCTTCGTTGGCGCTGTTGTTCACGCCGCCTTCCAGGATCCCCACGTCGACGCCATCCTCATCCGGCTCTTTGAGGTCCGTGATCGGCATGGCGCGCAGATCGGCCAGTTCGGCGATTTCAACGATGCGTTCGTCGATATCCAGCAGGGACATATGACATCCGGCGCATCCGGCCAGCCAATCCGATGAAATCTTGGGTTTCGCCATATGCTATCTCCTGACTGCCTGTGGTTTACGGTTCACGACCTGTGGTCACAGGGCTATCTGGGAAGAGCGCGGCTTCCCAGTCGGGGTTGATCTTCACGCCAACGGCCTGCGCAAGGGCGTCCAGCACTTCCAGGTTCGACCGCACGCCGGCCGGAGCAGTCGTCGCCCGGGCGGTCTTCTGCAGGCGGCCTTCCAGGTTAAGGTAATGGCCTTCCTGCTCCGTCCAGGTCTCGACCGGGAGGACGACATCGGCGGCTTCGGTCAGTGGGGAGGCGTAGCTGGCCTGGACGGCCAGGAACGGCACGTCCCGGACGCGCTCCAGCAGGTCCGGAGCAGGCTGGTCATCGCCCAGAGCGATGTACACCGCCTGGCAGCCTGCAGGGGTGAACGGCTGCTTCAGGCAGTACTGCTGCGCCGCCCGGCTGTTGGCGCCGCCAAGCGGCGAGAACAGCTTCGCCTCGAAGATTTCGGCCAGCGTCCGGAGGGCCTGAGCCGTTTCATCACCAAGGCCGGAGCCAAAGACGATGAGCAGGTTATGCGCCGGGGCGATGTGACGGGCCGCGGCGGCAATCGTTTCAGCGGAGACGCCGGTTGTACGGCTGACCCCGGACAGCGAACCAGCGGACGGGGCCAGGTCGCTGTCCAGCAGGCCCAGTTCGGCAGCAGCCTGCAGGATGCCCTGAATGAGGGCCGCTTCACTGCCGGGCTGCGGGCGGGCATAGACGTCCGCCACCTCAGCCATGCTGTTCTCCTGGGCGTCGATCAGCACCAGCTTCCCACCGGCAGAGAGGCCGCGCCGCAGGTAGAAGCCGGCGGAGGGATGGGAGGCGAACAGATCGGCCTGCAGGGCGAGCACGCAGCCGGCCTCTTCAAGGTCGAGGAGGCGGTTATCCAGGCGCTCGAACGGCCCGGGGAGGAAGCGGTCTTCCTCGCTGCTGGTGACGACCGGGCTGCCCAGCGCCTCGCGGAAGAGCTGCGCGAAGGCATTCAGCGCTTCTGCCGGCAGGCGGGTGGACGCCAGGGCGGCGACGCCGTTCTGTCCGGCACCGCGCAGGGGCCGCAGGCGGCGGGCTACCTCTTCCAGGGCATCTTCCCAGCCGGTGGGGGTAAGCCTGCCGTTCCGCCGCACCAGCGGGGTGTGCAGTCGTTCATGCTCGTCGGTAAGCGAGTGGTAGCGGCCGCGCTCGCAGATCACGCCGCCGCTGACCGGAGCGCTCCAGTCGCCGTCCACGCGCAGCACGCGATCTTCGTGGACCAGCAGTTCGATGCCGCAGCCCAGGCTGCAGCCCAGGCAGATATCCGCCACGCGGCTGGCGGTGACCTCTTTGCCCAGGTATGCACTGGTGCGGTCGATCAGGGCGCCAGTGGGGCAGATCTGGACACAGACGCCGCAGGATACGCACGTGCTTTCGCCGATGGGCAGGCCGTAGTCGGCGACGACCATGCTGCTGGCGCCGCGGTTCTCAACACCCAGCGTGCTGACGCCCACCAGCTCGGCGCAGGCGCGCACGCAGCGCCGGCAGAGGATACAGCGGTTGTGGTCAAACACGAAGTACGGGTTCGAAGCGTCCACCGGGAACGGCGACCAGCCGGGCTGCAGCGGCCAGTGCGTCATATCCAGCTCGTAAGCCGCGTTCTGCAGCTCGCAGTCGCCGCCTGTCTTCTGGCAGTACATGCAGAAGTGATTGCGCTCGCTGAAGATCAGGTCAAGGACGAACTGGCGAGCTCGCGTAACCCTCGGTGTTTGGGTGTGCACGACCATCCCCTGGTTCACCGGGAGGGTGCAGGAGGCCTGCAGAGTGCGCATGCCTTCGACCTCAACCACACACAGCCGGCAGCCGCCGTACGGCTTAAGCGACGGGTGGTCACAGAGCGTAGGGATGTGAACGCCCGCCTGCCGTGCAGCTTCCAGAACGGTGCTACCGGAGGGGACTTCAACATTCTTGCCGTCAATTGTTATGGAGATCATTGCTGGCTACACTCCTCGCAGGGTCTGAGGTCGATCACACCGGGACCGCTGCTTTTTCCATCGGACAAACTCCGCTGGGGCATACGCCCAGGCGAATATGGGCTTCGACCTCAGCCCGGAAATGCTTGAGAATATCGCGGGTGGGGACGGCTGCCGTCTGCCCGAGCCCGCAGTTGGACAGGGTTTCCATGGCTTCACCCAGGCGCAGCAGTTCATCCAGGTCTTCGAGCCGGGCCGTGCCTTCTGTGATGGCGGTCAGGATCTCGTACGAGCGCTGGGTGCCGACACGGCAGGGGGTGCACTTCCCGCAGCTCTCGAAGCGGAAGAACTGCACCAGCACCTTCGCCAGATCGACCACGCAGGTGCGGTCGTCGCAGATCAGCAGCGCGCCGGAGCCCAGAGAAACGCCGGCTTTGCGGAAGGATTCAAAATCCATGGGCGTGTCCTGCAGGCTGGCAGGCGCAATCGAGCCGCTCGAGCCGCCGGACTGGAAGAGCTTGAGCGGCCGGCCGTCGCGCATGCCCTGGGCGTAAATGGTGATCACCTCGCGCAGGGTGATGCCCATGGGCACTTCGATCAGGCCGGTGTTGTTGACATTGCCCAGGATGGTGTAGACCTTGGTCCCCGGGCTGCTGGGGGTGCCAAAGCTGCGGTACCAGTCGGCTCCGCTGCGGATAATGGGGGGCACGTTGGCCAGGGTCTCGACGTTGTTGACCAGGGTGGGCTTGCCCCACAGGCCTTTCGTCGGCGGGTAAGGCGGGCGAGCGCGCGGCTCGCCGCGTTTGCCCTCGATGGACTCGATCAGGGCAGTCTCCTCGCCGCAGATGTAGGCGCCTGCCCCGGAGTGAATGTGAATTTTGAAATGGAAGCCTGTGCCGAAGATGTCGTCTCCAAGCAGGCCGTATTCTTCCGCCTGCTGGATTGCTTTCTCCAGGCGCTGGTAGGCCAGGGTGTATTCGCCGCGAATGTAGATGTAGCCTTCGCTGGCGCCCACGGCGTAAGCCGCGATCACCATGGCTTCGATAATGCTGTGCGGGTCGCCTTCCAGGATCAGGCGGTCTTTGAATGTGCCCGGCTCGCTCTCATCGGCGTTGCAGATCACGTACTTTGGCTGGCCGGGCGCTCCGGCCACGAAGGACCATTTGCGGCCGGTCGGGAAACCGGCCCCGCCGCGCCCCTGCAGCCCCGAGCGCGTGATCTCGTCGATCACCTCTGCGGGGGTCATCGTGGTCAGCGCTTTGCCCAGAGCCTGATAACCATCGTGCAGGATGTAATCGTCGATGCTCTCGGGGTCGATCAGGCCGGCGCGGCGCAGGACGATGCGCTGTTCGGCTGGCAGCGTGCCTTTGCGCGCCCGCAGCCAGGCGATGGTGCCGGACAGCTCGCGCACCGGGGCGAGCAGCGCTTCAGCTACCCGGCCCTTGTAAAGATGCTCTTCGACCAGCAGGCGAGCCTGGGAGGGCTGCACCGGGCCGTAGACCACCGCATCGGGGTAGACGACCACCAGAGGCAGGGCGTCGTGGCGGCCCAGGTCGCTGGCCATCGCCACGGTGATTTCGTCCGCCAGGTCGAAGGCTTTGATCTCTTTCTGCAGGGCCTGCATCAGCTCAGAAGCGCCTCTCTGCAGGCTGACCGGATCGCCGGAGACAATAACCATGGAGCGGATCGTTTTCATTGCTCAGCCTCCGGATCACTCATAACGGGCCAGGATCTCGGGCACCTGGTCGGGTGTGACGTTGCCGTAGATATCGTCATCGACGAGCAGGACCGGGCCCACCGCACACACGCCCAGGCAGCTTGTGGTAATCAGCGACCATTTACGGTCGGGCGTGGTCTGGCCGGGCTGAATGCCCAGGGTCTCCTGCACAGCCGTGAGCAGTTCTCTCCCGCCGACGACATGGCAGGGCGCGCTCTCGCAGAAGCGGACCACGTGCCGGCCCAGCTCTTCGGTAGACAGCATGTGGTAGAAACTGGCAAGCGAGTAAAGCTGGCTCTCGTACACACGCAGGTCGCTGCTCTGCAGGCGGAGCTGGCGTTTGATTTCGGTGAAGGCCTCCGCAGGGATATAGCCCAGGAGGCGGTTGACTTCGCTCAAGATGGGGATCAGCGCTTCACGCGAGGCGCCGTGCTTTTCGATCGCGGCGCTCACCGCCTGGCTGGTCTGCAGGTCGACCGTTTTCACTTGCATCGATTTCCTCCTGATCCCTGGTAGAAGAAGTGGATACGCTTCAGTTCACGGCAGCCCGAATGCCCTCCGACACGATTTCGATGGCGTTGAAGTTGCACACCTGCGCGCAGATTCCGCAGCGGACGCACAGAGACGGGTCGATGGTGTGCGGGCTGCGCCGCTCGCCGCTGATGGCGTTCGCCGGGCAGTTGCGCGCACACACCGTACAGCCGGTGCAGATATCCTTTGAGATACGGTACTGGATCAGCGCCCGGCAGACTTTGGCCGGACAGCGTTTCTCGTAGATATGCGCTTCGTATTCGTGGCGGAAGTGCTGCAGCGTGCTGATGACCGGGTTGGGTGCGCCCTGACCCAGGCCGCACAGACTGGTCTGGCGGATTTCCTCGCACAGGGTTTCGAGCAGCTCGATATCGCCGTCGCGGCCTTCGCCGCCGCAGATGCGCAGCAGGATATCCAGCAGGCGGCGGGTGCCCACGCGGCAGGGGGTGCACTTGCCGCAGCTCTCGTCCTGGGTGAAGTCCATGAAGTAGCGGGCGATATCCACCATGCAGGTGTCCTCGTCCATAACGACCAGCCCGCCGGAGCCCATCATCGCGCCCAGGGAGGTCAGGGATTCGTAGTCCACCTGGGCGTCGAGGTGCTCGGCGGTCAGGCAGCCGCCCATCGGGCCGCCGATCTGCACGGCTTTGAAGCCCTTGTTGTCTTTGATGCCGCCGCCGACCTCGTAGATGATCTCGCGCAGGGTGATGCCCAGGGGCACTTCGATCAGGCCGGTGTTGTTCACATCGCCGGCCACGGCAAAAGTCTTGGTGCCTTTGCTCTTCTCCGTGCCCATGCTGGCGAACCAGTCGGCGCCTTTGAGGATGATCTGGGGGACGTTGGCGTAGGTTTCGACGTTGTTATTATTGGTCGGCTTCGACCACACGCCCTTGACGGCTGGGAAGGGCGGTCGGGGGCGCGGTTCGCCACGCCGGCCTTCGATGGAGGCGATCAGGGCCGTCTCCTCGCCGCAGACGAACGCCCCGGCGCCCATGCGCACTTCCAGGTCGAACGAGAAGCCGCTGTTGAGGATGTTCTCGCCGAGCAGGCCCAGCCTGCGCGCCTGCTGGATGGCAATGCGCAGGGTGCGCACGGCAACCGGGTACTCGGCGCGGCAGTAGATATAGCCCTGGCTGGCGCCGATGGCGTAGGCGGCGATGATCATACCTTCGATTACCGAGTGGGGGTCGCCCTCGAGCACGCGGCGGTTCATAAACGCGCCGGGGTCGCCCTCATCGGCGTTGCAGATCAGGTACTTGGGGAAGTCTGGAACCTGGCGGCAGAGCTGCCACTTGCGTCCGGCCGGGAAGCCGGCGCCGCCGCGCCCGCGCAGACCCGAGCGCGTGACCTCGTCGATGACCTGTTCAGGGGTCATCTCCGTGAGCACTTTGGCCAGGGCCATGTAACCATCTTCGGCGATGTAGTCTTCGATGTTTTCAGGGTCGATCTTGCCGCAGTTGCGCAGAACGACGCGCACCTCCTTGGGTTTGGGCGGGCCGAGTTCTTCGTCGGCATCGCTTTTTACGGGGACACGAAATCGTTCGACGATGCGGCCTTTCAGGAAGTGTTCCTCCACAAGGAAGGGGATGTCATCTTCGGTCAGGCCGCTGTAATGCACGCCTTCGGGGTAAACCATGATCTCGGGGCCGCTGGAGCAGCCGCCAAGGCGAGATGTCTCGAGCACCTGCACTTCATCGATCAATCCCTGGGCAACGAGCTCGTCCTGCAGAGCATCTTCCAGGGCCAGGGCTCCCCGGGAGATGCATTCGGGGTCGGCACAGACCAGTACATGAGAACGGTAGTAGGGCATAGGAATACCTTCCTGCAGTTACGGGTGATCGGGCGCCGGAACGCCGGGTTATACTGGCACGACCAGATCGGTGACGACTTTGCCGCCGGTCACATGCTCGCGCATAATGCGCTCTGCCTGCTCGGGGGTGACGCGGCCGTAGGTGACCAGCGAGCCTTCGCCCGTTTCCACCTGTACGATGGGTTCCCTCTCACACATGCCGATACAGCCGGTCTGGGTGACAACGACGCCGGTGAGGTTTTCCTTTTCGATGTAATTGAGGATGGCTTTCATCGTTTCCCGGGCCCCGGCGGCGATCCCGCAGGTGCCCATGCCGACGATCACGCGCTTGCCGCCGGCTTCGGTTTTCATTTTTCTTTTCGCAAGGGCTTCTTCGCGAACCCGTTTCAGATCTTCGAGCGATTTAATGGTTGTCATGAGCAGTTCTCCTGATCACTTACATTCGGCCTGCAGCGCGGCGATCCCTTCTGTAAGGTGCGCCCGCAGAAATGCCAGCACGTCCGGATCGCTGAGGGGGATATCCCCCAGCACACGGACGATCTCGTCCGAATCGAAGGTAAAGCTGTGCGCTTCTCCCACACCGGGTAGAGTCACGGTATAGCGGAACTGCCAGCGCACCTGCGGGTTGGGGACGACCAGCGCCAGCAGGGTGCCGGGCAGGTCGCCCAGGGGCATGCGGTCGATGTGGCTGTGCTGGAAAGCCACCACCAGGCGTGTACCGCATCCGGGGGTGGATTCGATCCGCAGTTCTCCGCCGCTGGCTTCGGCGGCAGCCTTGAGCAGCGGGATCCCCAGGCCAACGCTGCGGGTGGTGCGGCTGGTTGTGAAGGGGTCTACGACCTGCTGGAGCGTTTGCGCATCCATTCCTTTGCCGTTATCTTCCACGCACAGGCGCAGGCGGTCGGCGATCAGATCTTCCTCAACGGAGATCCGGATCTCTGACGCCCCGGCTGCCAGGCTGTTCTGGGCGATATCCAGGATATGGAGCGCAATCTCTTTCATGGTTTTCTTTGGCCGGTTTTTCCCGATCGGTACTGTACGGTCCAGGACCTGTCAGTCCTGGACTCGGCGCAGGAGCTGCGGGAATTTGTTGGGCCTGACACGCCCCTGGGCGTCTTCGTCGATGATCACTACCGGCGCCTGGCTGCAGGCGCCCACGCAGCGGCAGACCTCCAGGGTGATGGCGCCGTCGGGGGTGGTCTCGCCGATGTCGATGCCCAGGGCCTGTTTGGCTTTTTCGATCAACTGGGGGGTGCCGGCGACATAACAGGCCGTCCCCATGCAGAATTTGATGGTGTGCCGGCCGCGCGGCCGGGTGGTGAAGAAGGAGTAAAAGCTGACGACCCCGTGCACCATGCTGAGGGGGACGTTCAGCTCCTTCGCCACATACGCCTGCATCGGCTCGGTGACATAGCCGATCTGGCTCTGCAGCTCGTTGAGCACGACCATGGTTGCCCCGGGGACCTCTCTGTTTTCCTGCAGGATTTTGTCGATCTGGACCCTCTTCTCGGGGATAACGAGTGGATCGTTGGGGGGGATGTTTTCAAGCAGTCGGGTCATGGATACTCCATCCATCTGGCGCTTTGCTTTGAGATTTTTTGGAACTGCGTTTTTCAGCGTTTAACCGCGTCCAATTCCCTTTTGAGAGATGCGGGAAACCCGTTATCAAACCTTGGGTTTCGCTATCAGTCTATCCTAATTGCCAGTGATCGCCATCTATCGAATGTCATGATCTAATGTGAAATTTATCACATAATGAAATAAAGGCGATTAAGCGTCGATCTGCAGCGAGCGGCCGCCGCGACCCTGGAGAGCCAGGCGCAGCTCTGAGATGGTTGGCGCCTGGATGTGCAGGATATTGGCGCCGCGCAGCTCTGAAAGGCGGTGGGCATCGCCGCCCTGGAGCAGGGGGAAGCCGGCGAGCTGCGGATAGTCAATCGACGCCCGGTGAGGACTGAGGCGCGCAGAGATTTCGATGGCGGCAAACGGCAGGTCTGGTGGAATGAACCCCAGGATTGCGAGCAGGCCGAAGGCTTTGCGGTCCACGTGGGCGGGGATGGCCATCCCACCCAGGCGCTTCACAGCGTGGAAGGCTTCCTCCAGGGTGATGCGGGCTGAGGTGACCAGCAGGCGCTCTTCGCGCCGGATGAAATCCCCGCTGGGGTCGACGACAAACTGCTCTCCGAAAAAGTCGATATTGTTCTTGATCTCGGGCAGCGCCCGGTCGACGAGGGATTGAAAGGACTGGAGCTGTGTCAGATCATCAAAAAGGCAGAGCAGGTGCACCTCTTCCTGTGTCTGGAGCTCCATCCCCGGCAGTACAGCCAGGCCGGTGCCCCGGGCAGCCTGCATGACCGCGGCTGCGTTGGCGCTGGCGTTGTGGTCGGTGATGGCGATGATGTCGATGCCACGCTCCAGCGATTCCTGCACGATCAGCGGGGGGATCATTTCGACTTCGGCACAGGGGGAGAGCACCGTATGGACATGCAGTTCAGCCCGGTAAGATCGCATATAAAGACACCAGTGTGAGCAGGATGGATACCTTCAAACCGCCGGCAGGATGGCTGCCGTACGGAGGGATGGGAGCAGCCAGCCCCGCTGCGCCTGGACGCCGGAGGCGCTCAGAGGGTGAGGTCAGGCGGTATGACGCGCAAACCGCTAGCCGCTGCGCAGGCCCAGTTCCCAGAGCCTGCCTGCCGTGCTGAATGTTGGCTCGGATGTGGAGAGCAGTGTGACGCCCTGCTGGTTGGCGCGCTCGATGGTGTCGGCATCGGGCTGGGCGCCTTCGGTGATGATCACCGCAGACAGTTCGAGCAGGGCAGCCACGGCGACGATGTTGATGTGCGCCTGCAGGGTGATCCAGATGCCGTTCTGTTTCGCGCCTGCCATGGCGCAGCTCAGCAGGTCTGAGGCATAACCACTGGACGGGGTGATAGAGGCAAAGTCTTGGCTTTCGGTCAGCAGTTTGAGATCCAGTTGATCGATGATTTCCTGGAGTGTCATAGATCCTCTTCCTGGAGAGAACGATCGTTGTTCTCTTTGAGACTGTCCTCCGGCTGGAGATAGATCTTCATGATCAGCCGGGTTCCTTTGCCTTTGATCGAGGTCAGGCTCATCTTGTCGACGCAGCGCCGGATGTTGACCAGCCCCATCCCGGCGCCAAAGCCCAGCTCACGCACGAACTCGGGGGCCGTGGAGAAGCCGGGCTGCATGGCCTGGTCGATGTCGGGGATGCCCGGACCATCGTCAATAGCCTGCATGAGGATGCGGTGGGGCTCGATCTCCACCCGGATCAGCCCGCCCTGATCAGTGTGGATGATCTGGTTCATTTCCGCTTCGTAGATGGCGATGCCGCAGCGGCGGGCGATCTGTGTGTTGGCGCCCAGGCGCAGCAGCGCGCGCTTGATGTTGGCGGAAGCGGCGCCGCCGTGCGTAAAATCACCAGCCTTGATGCGGTAGCGCATGATCAGGCTGGTGCGGTCTGAAACGATATCTTCGAAGAGGTGGCTGGCGCGGTAGACGCGGATTTCTTCGGCCTGGAAGTCTTTGTGCAGGGCAAAGAGGATGCCGCGGGTGATGTCGCCTTTGGTGATGATGCCGATCAGGTAGCCATCGGGGTCCAGCACCGGCAGGCGGCCCACACGCGTGCGGGCGAACTTCTCGAGCGCTTTGACAACCGGATCGGTGGACTTAACGGTGATGACGTCCCGGGTCATGTAGTCTTCCACGTTCTTATGCAGTTCGTGGTTCACCATCGAGCGGATCAGGTCTTCCAAGCTGATCAGCCCGACCAGCTTCCCCTGCCAGACGACCGGCGCGCCAGAGATGCGTCCCTGGCGCAGCAGCTCGAGCACGTCCTGCATTTTCATCTTCGGGGAGACCACGATCAGATCGGTGGTCATCACCTCGCGGATTTTCAGATCGTAAGAAAGCTCTTCGATGCGCGAGATATGCGATGCATCCTCGTCAGTGAAAACCCGCCCTTTACCGCCGATCACTTCACTTGTCCTGGCCATGGCCTTCCTGCTGGACAGTCTGTTCCAGGCTGGGCAGGCCCGCCTGGAATAAACGGCCGCACAGTTCAAACATCCCGAACGGGCTGCTGATGAGCGGGATGTTTTCCTGCAGGGCGATCTCAACGGTTTCGGGATGGGGCTGCTTGCCGCGCACAAAGACGATTGCGCGCACATCGGCCATCTGGGCGGTGCGCACGACCTGCGGATTGCACAGGCCGGTGAGCAGCACGGCGTCCGGGATGACCGCAGCGAGTACATCGCTCATCAAATCGGCTCCGAAACCTCCTTTAATTTCAATATCCTGGGTCAAGGGGCCCGTATGACAGACCCCATTTGCGATTTGAATAATCTGGCTGAGCTTCATTGATGTCGTTTTCCGTTTCCCTGGAATTTTTTTAACATCCTGCGGTTTGTTTGCAGGGATTTGCCAATTGAACCCGCTCCGGGTGGGTATAAACGGTGAACTGGGTGCGGCGGGCATAACCGATCAGCGTGATGCCGGTGCGCTGCGCCGTCTCGACGGACAGCGAGGTGGGCGAGGTGCGGGAGATGACGATCGCGGCGCCGATCTTCAACGCCTTCTGGAGCATCTCCGAGCTCACTCGCCCGGTGGTCAGCAGGATGCGCGGTTCTGGCCAGATCTCCTCGAGCAGGCACTGGCCGGCGATCTTATCCAGCGTGTTGTGGCGGCCAATGTCCTCCGCGGTAACGACCAGGCGCTCGCCGTCGCTTAAAGCAGAGGTGTGGACGCCTCCGGTTTTGCGGTACAGCTCCTGCACGGCGTAGAGGTTCTCGACCAGGCGGCCGATGTGCCCGGGGGTCAGCACGCGCCCGTTCTTGAGGGCCGGGTTGTACTTAGAGGGCTGCGCCCCGGCCTTTTCAGACTCCAGGCGGGTCACACCGCCGGTACAGCCCGTTGTGCGGCGCCATTTTTCCGGTTTTTCGACGCCGAAATGCAGCCAGATATCCACGTTGTCCTGTGCAGGGCAGACCCGCAGGTCGGCGATGTCCTGCCGCGATTGAATGATTCCTTCGTTGTATAGAAAACCTGCCGCCAGCGCTTCCAGCTTATCGGGGGTGCACATCAGAGTGACCCAGGCTTCACCATTCACCGTCAGGGTAACAGGCGCCTCCACTACCACATCTGTGTCGACAGGGTCCAGCTCGCCGCCCGTGAATTTGATACAGTTGATGTTTTTTCCAACGCTCGTCATATCTTTACCGCCGTTCTCCCTTTGAGCTAGACCCATTCTAGCAGAAGGGGCAGAGGGCGAAAATTGACTAATGTCATATGATATGGCGGATAATAGGTATGATTTATTGTGAAAAATAGAACGATAACCTATTATATCGCTCTTTTTCTGCAATTAAGGGCCAGAACGACTGCGCAGAAGCAGATTCTGTGCCAGATTTCACAGAAACGCCTCACAAATTCGTGTGGTAAAAGCGGGAACAACTGTATAATAATTTGGTAAACACCCCTTTCCGGTCCTCACTGTGCGGTCCCTGGGCGCTGCTGCAAAACAGGTACGACTGTGACGACGATCCACACCATCATTGATGAAGGAGACACCGAGCATGCCAGAGTTCAGTCGAATGCCCCGCTACGATGTCCGCAATGACGGCATCGGCCCCTATGCTGTCTTTTACTGTGATACCTGCGATCGAGAATTTCGCAGTCAGCCGGAAGTCATCAACACGGTCGCCAAGGATATTGGGCGCCAGGCTGTTGGTGGTTTCCTGCGCAATATCCCCCTGGTTGGCGGGGCGGTGGCCAACAGTGTGACCGGCGAGGACCCGCGTTACACCTATCACCTGACGCCCCAGCAGGTGGAGAAGGCCTGGGACCAGGTGAAGATCCACTTCCGCGAATGCCCCACCTGCCTGCGCATCGTGTGCCTGTCGGATTTCGACGAGCAGAGCGGATACTGCAACGAGGACTCGCCGCGCAAGGACGAAATCGCAGAGGCGGAGGGCGAGCAGGCTGGCCGGATGATCAAAGGGATTGCCAGCGCGTTCGGCCTGGGCGATGTGATCAAGAAGGCCAGCGAAGCGGCGAAGGTGGCTTCGGGCGAGGCGGCGCGCTGCCCGAACGACGGCACGCTGGCGCCGGCCGGGACGAAGTTCTGCCCGGAGTGCGGCACGCCCATGGTGCAGCCGGCGAAGGATGTGTGCCCGAGCTGCGGCGCCCCGGCCAATGGAGCCAAGTTCTGCCCCGAGTGCGGGACGAAGATCATGCGCGCGCCGGAGAACTGCCCGAGCTGCGGAGCCCCCGCAAAAGGCGTGAAGTTCTGCCCCGAGTGCGGGACGAAGATTGTGTAGTTTGAGGGAGGGATGTTTGAAACCCCACGGGAACGTGGGGTTTTTATATGCCTGTCACAGGCCAGGGGACACGGAGGGACGCGGAAACGCAGATTGCCGCGGATATGTAGATTCACTCGCTCCCACGCTCTGCGTGGAAGCGTAAATCCGGGCGCTCTGCGCACGCGAACGCATCTATTAGACCTCTACCCTGCTCATCTCATCATAGCAGGTTTGAAATCCGAGCATCCCGGCTCTCACAATGGGAATGTCATCCCTGCTGCGTCAGGGAGCAGTGTCTCACACGCGCTGCCTCCAGGGATGCCCACCTTTACGGTCATCCTATGTGTACGGCCAGTTTCCCATACCAGAACCTCGCTTTTGTAAGGGCACGGCAATGGAGAGGGAAAGCGGCCAGGTGGAAAAGATATGCTCTTCACGAAGGCTGCCATTTTAGAAGTTAGCCGTGCCCGCGCCGTGGAACGATGGGGCTGTGGACTGCGGGCACGGCGCCCAGCAAGCAGCGGTCGAAAATGCTTGACCGGTTCCCGGAAGATCATGCCAGATTTCGTCGCAGCGCCGTGCCCTTAAAGCAAATAATCTTGCAGATGAATATTTAGAAACAAGGCTGGTTGGGCCGATCAATTTTTCCAGACACAGAAGCTCACCCTGTTTCTTCTGTGCCTCATTCCCCTCAGCGCTTCAGCGGTTCAACCCTCCAGTATCCGCCGCACCGATTCCTCCATACTAATCTCCCCCCGCAGAGCCGCCTGCTGGTAGCGCACGGCCCAGTTGTAGAGCATGGACTGCCCGGTGCGCAGTTCGCGGATCACCAGCTTCACCAGCGGGCCAGCGTCGGGGGTGTAGCCGCTGTCGTAGAAATCCTGCTCGGCCTTCTGCAAATCGTAGGGCACGCGCACGATGCTCGCCTGCCAGGCGCCCTTATGCCACACGATGCGCGCATACGAGGGGCGCGTGTCGCCGTCGAAGGGCAGGCCGGCCGACCCGGCATTAACCACCAGGGTGGAACCCAGCGTGCGCACCAGCGGGCGGTGCGTGTGCCCCACGCAGAAGAGGGCCGGGCAGGGATTACGGTCTGCGCCGATCCGGGGCGGCAGGTCTTCGTCGGGCGTTTCGGGGTAGATGCCGTCCCGGATGCCCAGCAGCGATCCGTGCACGGCGCACACCGGTCCGCCTTCGGGATGGTCGAAGCGAAACTCAAACGGCATCGCCTGCAGCGCGGCAACGCCGCCGTTCAACTGCTGGTAGGTCCAGTACGAGGCGCGGTGAACGTGCCAGGCGGTGGTGTTGGGGACGGTCTCCGTCTGGCTGATGACGTAGTCCTCATGATTGCCGCGGATCACCTGCCAGCCGGAGGAGGCCTGCTTCTCCTGAATGAAGCGCAGACATTCGGCCGGCCGCGGGCCGCGGTTGACGATGTCACCGGCGACGATCACCAGATCGGGGTTCCAGGCCTCAATATCTGCACTGACCGCCTGCAGGGCGATCAGGTTGGCGTGGATATCGGCAAGCACCGCGATTTTCATGCACACTCCTTCAACGATAAGGAAAACAGACCGGCAGCTCTTACCGCCAGTCTGTTTTCAGCGAGGTTTTCCGGGCAGCCAGAACGATCAGGCTACCGCTTCGCCCGTCAACCGGTGCAGGTTGTACTCCTGCCCCAGCTCATGGCGGAACTGTTTGGTGTAGAGCCGGTAGTAGTGGCCGCGCCTGCGCAGCAGATCGGCGTGGGTGCCCATCTCGGCGATGCGGCCGTTCTCGATCACCAGGATGCGGTCTGCGCGCTTGATGGTGGACAGGCGGTGGGCGATGACAAAGCTGGTGCGTCCCTGCATCAGGTTGTCCATGCCCTTCTGGATCAACGCCTCGGTCAGGGTGTCCACCGAACTGGTGGCTTCATCCATGACGAAGATCTCGGGCCTGGCCAGCACGGCGCGCGCCAGGCTGATGAGCTGCTTCTGGCCGGTGGAGAGCAGGTTGCCGCCCTCGCCCACTTCCTCATCGTACCCCTTCGGCAGGGTCATGATGAAATCGTGGGCTCCGGCCACGCGCGCAGCTTCTTCGATCTCTGCGTCGGTTGCATCCAGCCGCCCGTAGCGGATATTCTCTTTAATTGTACCCGAAAACAGGTGCGGGGTCTGCAGCACCACACCGATGCGCGACTGGATAGCCTGCAGCGAGTACTCCCGGTAATCGCGGCCGCCGATGCGGATCTGGCCGCGCTTGGGTTCGTAGAAGCGGCAAATCAGATTGACGATGGTCGATTTACCGCCGCCGGTCGGGCCGACCAGCGCGATCGTCTCACCCTGGCGGACGTGCAGGTTGAAGTCCTGCAGCACCGGCTTGCCTTCCTCGTAGTAGAAATCGACGTGGTCGAACTCGATATCGCCGGCGATTGTCCCGGGGTCGTACGCATCCGGGAGGTCGGCGACCTCGGGCCGGGCGTCCATCAGGGAGAACATCCGCTCCGCCGAAGCGATCGACTGCTGCATCTCGGCGTAGACGCGCGCCATGTCCTGGATGGGCCACATCATGGAAGTGATGTACGACAGGAACGAGTAGATACCGCCGATGGTGAGCAGGCCGACCTGCGCCTGCAGGCCGCCGTACCAGGCAACCCCGCCGATGGCGAAGGCACTGATGATCTGCACGGTGGGCAGGAAGAGTGCCGAGAGCCAGGCGGCGCGGTAGGCCGAGCGGTACATCTGGCTGGTGAGCACGCTGAACTCGCGCAGGTTCTCCGGCTCGCGCCCCAGCGCTTTGACCACGCGCACGCCGCTGATGTTCTCGTTGAAGGCGCCGGTGATCTTGGAGTTCATCTTACGCACCTGGCGGTACTCGGTCAGGATCTTCTGGCGGAACCAGATGGCCGCGGCGAGCATCACCGGCAGCACGGCCAGCACGATCAACGCCAGGCGCCAGTTGATCAGCAGCATGAAGGCGGCGGAAGACAGGATGTTCATGATCGCCCAGGTCACGTCGATCAGTCCCCAGGTGACCAGCTCGGCCACCCGGTCGGTATCAGATGTGACGCGTGACATGATCCAGCCCACCGGCGTGCGGCTGTAGTAAGACAGTGAAAGGTCCTGCAGGTGATTGAAGAGCTTCTGCCGCAGGTCGTAGCGCACCTTTTCGCCCAGGCCGCCGGCGGTGTAGATAAAGCCGAACACCGTCACCGCCTGCACGAGGATCAGCCCGCCGTAGGCAGCGAGGTAGCGGATCAGGGCCTGGCGGTCACCGGCCGTGATGGCGTTGTCGATGATGCCCTTGCTCAGGTACGTGAAGACGGCATCCAGGAAGGCAGTGATCGAAATGCTCAACAGCAGGGCGACCAGCCACTTCTTATACGGCGCGGTCTGCGCCATGATGCGCAGGAGCGTCTTCCCGTTGAACTGGGTGGTGAACTCTTCTTCTTCAAAATATTGATCAGACATCTTACGTCCCTCTGCAGCCGGGCGGCAGGCCCCGGGCTATACGCCTCAGCGGGCCTGCGCCCGTGCCGCTCACATCAGGCATTGACCGCCTGCGTCTCTTCTTCGGCTCCAGAAAGCTCCTTCTGCAGCTCGGTCTCGATCAACATCTGGATATCGTAAATCTGGCGGTAGATGCCGGGCTTGCCGTCGCGGGCATCGGCCAGCAGTTCCTCGTGGGTGCCGTGCTGGACGATGCGCCCGTTGTCCAGGACGATGATCTGGTCGGCCTGCATCACGCTCTGGATGCGGTGCGCAATGATGAAGGTGGTGCGGCCTTCCATCAGGCGTTCCAGCGCAGCCCGGATCTCGGCTTCAGTCTCGGTGTCCACGGCGGAGGTGGAGTCATCCAGGATCAGGATGCGGGGATCTTTGAGCAGCGTGCGGGCGATGGCCAGGCGCTGCTTCTGCCCGCCCGAGAGCGTGACACCTTTCTCACCGACCAGGGTGTCGTAGCCTTCGGGGAACGACATGATCACATCGTGGATGGCGGCGGCCCGGGCAGCGGCTTCGATCTCCTCCTGGGTCACCTTGCGCTCCACGCCGTAGCTGATGTTCTCGCGGATGGTGCGCGAGAACAGGAAGGCCTCCTGCTCGACGATGCCAATCTGGCTGCGCAGATACTTGCGGGGGTATTCTTTCAGCTCAATCCCGTCCAGCAGGATGCGCCCGCCGGTGTAATCGTAGAAGCGCGGCAGCAGATTTACCAGCGTGGTTTTACCCGAACCAGTAGGGCCGAGCAGCGCCACGGCTTCACCCGGCTTTACGGAGAAGGAGATGTCTTTGAGCACTTCGTTCTTGTCTTCGTACTCGAAGCAGACGTTTTCGAAGACCAGCTCACCGCGCACATCACCCTGGATGGGAGCGCTGCCCGCATCCAGCAGCTCGCGGTCCTCGCGGATAACCTCCATAACGCGCCCGTAGGAGACCAGGCCAGTGGAGGTCTGCACGATCAGGCGGCCCAGGTTGCGCATGGGCCAGATCAACCAGACCACCAGGCCGGCGTACTGGACGTACATGCCGGGGGTGATCTGGCCCTGGATGGCCATCCAGGCTGCCAGACCAAAGCCGGCCACCATCTGCACACCGCAGACGATGTCTGAGACCGGCCAGAAGAGCGCATGGTTCATCAGCAGACGCATGCCGCGCACGTACTTCTCGCGGTTGTCCGCTTCAAACTTGTCGCGCTCGTAGCTCTGGCGGGCAAAGGCCTTGACCACGCGCACGCCGCTCAGGTTCTCCTGCAGCGTGGTGGACAGTTTGGCTTCCTGCTCCTGGAACGCTTCGTAGGCATTTGAGATGCGGCGGAAGAAGAAGACCGAGACGACCACGATGAGCGGCACGATGATGATCGAGAAGAAGGCCAGCCCGACGTCGAGGCGCAGCAGCGCGACGAAGTTAACGACAAAGAGCAGGATGATGCGACCGACACCGATGGCCTGTTCGGAGAAGAAGCGGCGGATGGCGTCCACGTCGGATGTGGCGCGCGAGATCAGCTCACCGGTGGGTGTGCGGGAGTGGTAGGCAAAGGAGAGCCGTTGGATATGGTCGAAAAGGTAGTTGCGCAGGCGCCGGGCAACACCTTCGGCGGTGAAGGCAGCCAGGCGGCCGCTCAGGTAGGTGAAGCTGCCCTCCACGGCGGCCAGACCGACGAATCCCAGCGCCACCCAGGGCAGCAGGCGGGCTGCATCCTCGCGCACCAGGATGTTATCGACGAAGTAGCGCAGCCACAAGAAGGTGGCGGTCTTGGCTACTGCGGCGATCCCCTGGCTGACCGTCGCACCCACATAGGCCAGGCGAAAACGAGACATCATGCGCCACAAACCTAACAGGCGGTTGGCTGTGGCGGCCTGTTTCAAGTCGTATGTGTAAGGTGTTGTCTGCAAATCTTTATCCACTTGCCTGTCTCCTTAATTCGAAGAAGTACCTCCCCTGCTGTGCTGCGATGTAGTCCAGAGACAAAGACCGGCCGCAGGGGGCGCCCGCGGCCGGTTAAGAAGGTGGAAAATAAAAAGCCACGGGGCTGATGGAGTGCTCCCGTGGCTGCTGTGCGTTGAAAAACGTCCTAGCCGTCAAGAGGCGCACTCCGACAAGGCAAAATGAAACCGCCCGGTACCTCGGTTCCATGTAGCCTCTTCTCGATTACTGCTGAGAGCAACACAGGCGCCTCTCTCCTTTCTAAAGGATATTCAGAACTCGGCCAGTTTACCACAGGGCGAGAAAACATGTCAAGGAAATTAATCGCATGATTTTTTGATACGCCGCCTGCGCGGCGGGGATTAAATTTCTTCGATGCGGACACGCAGGTGGTCGAGGTGGGTCTGCAGCGCCTCGAGGCTGGCGCTCATTTCCTCCAGCTTGGTACGTTCGGCGCGCACGAAGCGGGTGTAGGGGGCGATTGCCTCGTTGATGTGCTCCAGACTGCGCTCCATCTCACGCTCAAACTGGCCGCGCAGCGAGGTGACCAGCTGCTGGCGCAGTGCGGCCACTTTCTCGCTCATCTCCTGTTTGGCGTAGCGCCGGCGGGCAGGGATGATGAACAGGCCCACGGCGGCGATCACGCTGGCCAGCAGCACACCGGTGATATCGGCGGCTGCGGTGGAGGCCAGCAGGGTCACCAGCGTGCCCAGACCCACGGCCCCGACGCTCATGGCGGCGGAGGCGGCCACAGCCTGCTGGGCGCCTTCTGCGATGGCCTCGGCCTCACGGCGGCGGTCGTAGGTATCGACCACGCGCTGGGTCTCACGCCCGACAGCGTCCATCAGCCGCTCGCGGTCGTAGTGGAAGCTGCCAATCCCCGGATCGCCGAGGATGCGGTCCTGGTGCTGGCGCCGGCGCTCTGCCAGATGTTCGGTGACGGCCTGCCACTGGCGCAGGTCAGCGTCTACCAGCCAGTCGATCAGCTCGTTCACGCGGCGCTCGATGCGCTGGGGGGCGTCGCCCACCACTTTGTGCTCGAACTCGTTCTGGATGCGCTCTTTGCTGAGCAGATCCATCACGCGCGCCAGGCGGAAGGTCTCATCGAAGAATTCCTGGCCGCGGTTCTCCATCTCGAAGAGGATTTTCTCGATGTCGGACATGCGGAACTCGAAGCTGCGCTGCATGTCCTCTTTGTAGAGGGCGAGCTGGCGGTCGACGTCCTCCAGCATGTCGAAATCGTCTTTCAGCAGGTCCAGCCGTTCGCGGCTGATCTTCAGGTACTTTTCCACCAGGTGCGCGCCGACGCCCAGCGGGTTAGACAGTTTGAGGCGAATGCGGCTGGATTCATCCAGGGTATCGTGGATGTAGCGCTCAAGAGCCTCGAAGCGGCTGGCTTCCCACAGCCCGGGCTCGCCGGTTTTGGCGCGCAGCGCCAGGCGGGCGCTGATGGGGAAAATCTCGGGTACGATCCCCATCAGGCTGCGGGCGTTATCGGTTACGAACTGCACCACCTGCTGCAGTTCGGCTTCGCTTTCGAGGATGTCAATCTTGTTGATGACGATGACGACCTTTTTGCCCCAATCGCGGATGCGCTCCAGGAAGATGCGCTCGCTCTCGGTGAAGGGCCGGTCGGCGGAGGTGATGAAGAGCACGATATCGGAGCGCGGGACGAACTGGGAGGTGATCTCCTCGTGGGCGCGGATGATGGCGTTGGTGCCCGGGGTATCGACGATGCTGATCTCGGAAAGCCACTCCACCGGCAGGGTGAGGATGTGCTGGTTTTCGCTGACCACGGTGCGCTCCTGGCTGGGGCCGTAGCGCAGCAGGTTGATGTGCGTGGTGGTGGGGGTGACGCCCTCTTTGAGCAGGCGGTCGCCCAGCAGGGCGTTGATGAAGGCGCTCTTGCCGGCGTTGAACTCACCCACGATGACCAGCAGGAAGAGCTCATCGAGCTGCTGGATGGAATCTGCAAGCGTCTCCTGGTCTTCCGGGGCGGCGTTGAACTGCACCAGGGAGACGCGCAGGTCGTTGAGCACCTGGCGCTCTTCTTTGATGAGGGTTTCCTGTTTTTCGTTGAGGATCTGCATGCGTGAATTATAGTGGAATTGTTGCAATTGGGGGGAAATTGGGTGGGACGCGGCGATGCTGCGAATTACGGACGCTGAGAGAGCGGAGGGACGTGACCTCCCCTGCAGGGCGACCGCCGGGGCGGGAGCCGCAGCGGGGGAGGGTAAGGGTCTCACACAGGTAGTTTAAAAAAAGGATCGAGTAATTCTCGCCGGACGATGCAGAATCCGCGCAAATCAGCGTCCCCCCCTAAAAAAAACGGAAGGGTTTTGCGCGAAGACATGGCAAAACCCTTCCTGTATCCGCACCCACCCGGAAAGCCCTCCAGGCAGGGCTGATTCAAACTATTTCTGGGCCTGCAGTTTACTCAGCAGCAGGTCTTTGGCGCGGTCAGCGCGGCGGCGCTCCTCATCGACCAGCGCGCGGAAGAACTGTGCGGTCTCATCATCTCCGTTCTGCTCGGCATCCATGGCGTAAATCGAATAATTTTCGGCCCCCTGTAAGGCGTGATACGCCACACTGATCAGGTTATACGTGACATCAGTCGTACCGGTCGTGATTCCGTGCTCCTGCTGGTGCATGATTTCCTCCTGTCAAACCTTTTTTGAGTTATTTGTGCTCGTCTGGCGGTGAACGCGCGGTTCAAACTGCCAGCCTGTGCGCATGCTAACTATAACGACTGCGGTGGGCGAGAATCAATAAGGGATTTCCCTTTCAGCGAGGGGGGAAATCCCTTAGAGTGTTACACTAACCGGTATGAGACAGGAGAACTAGGCACTTCCCGCGGCCGGCGGGTCAGTCGATCATGCCGTAGCGCTTTAATGCCGTGTTCAGGATCTTGTTGACCAGCTCGGTGTGATCGATCCCGGCGGCAGCGGCCTCGATCACCAGGTCGGAGATACCCGGCGAGAGGCCCGGCAGCGGGTTGATTTCGAGGATGTAGGGTTTCCAGTTGTCGCTGGCGTCCAGGCGGAAGTCGACGCGGGCGACATCCAGGGCGCCGGTAACGCGGAAGACGGCCGCCGTGAGCCAGTTCAGCTCTTCCACCATTTCCCTGCTCAGGGGGGCGGGGCAGATGTAGTTGAGCTGGTCGGCCAGGTCGACCTTGAGCCGGTTGCTGTACACGTGGTCGGATTCGACGTAGGGCTGCAGGTCGACCTCCATGGGCGGCAGGAACTGCAGCCCGGCCTGGATATGGTGAGCTTCTTCATCCTCCGGAAGCCGGCGGGCAACCGGCCCCTCCAGGTTGCCGACCACGCCCACAGTCACCTCGCGGCCTTCGATGAAGCATTCCACCAGGGCAGGCTGGTTGTAGCGGGCGATGATCAGCTTCACCTGCTCGCGCAGCTCCGCCTCGTTGTAGACGATGGATGACGCGCTGACCCCCATCCCCGTGCCTTCCCGGCTGGGTTTAACGAACAGCGGAAAGGTCAGGTCTTCGTGCAGCGGCTCGTCGGGGCGTTCGATGCTCTGGAAGTTAGGGGTCGGCAGCTCGTGATAGCTGAGGATGCGCTTGGTCATTGGCTTGTCCAGAGTCAGCGCCAGGGTGAGCACGCGCGAGCCGGTGTAGGGAATGCGCAGCATCTCGAGCATGGCCGGCACCTGGGCTTCGCGGGCGTCGCCGAAGTGCCCCTCGCAGATGTTAAAGGCGATATCCGGTTTGTATTTGCGGATGGTGTCGAGGAGGGTAACATCGCCCTCCAGAAATTCGCACTCGTGGCCGCCGGCGCGTATGGCTTCGACGAGCGCCTGGACCGTGCGTTCGGAGTCCAGGTCATCCCACTGGTCTGCCGGCATGCCCTCAAAGCGGGGAGCGTTAACCTTCAAATTGGCCAGAAGCGCAACACGAAAGGATTTCATCTCTTCTCCACGGCGGCACTTTTGGCCGCCTGCAGCCCTTGAAATCGAGGTGCCTGCGAAATGGCACAAGCGTGAAGTATACCCCCCTGTGTCCTGGAGTCAAGAAATTCGCGGCTGTGCGCGGACGGGAAACCGCCTGCGAATCTGCAAAGCGCGCGGGAAATGTGCGGTTATGGGTTTTCAGCGGTGCTGGGGGATTGGTAAAGAAAAACCGGGGGCGGCGAGGCACCACCCCCGGGAGAAGGCCGATCAGGGAGCGACCGACCAGAGCTGGATGCCAGCGCCAAACTGCAGGGCGGCCAGGTGCGTCCCGTCGGGTGAAAACTCAACGCCGGTGGCGGCAGCCTGCAGGGGCAGCACGCGCAGCTGGTCGCCGGTTTCGGCGTCCCACAGGATGGCGGCGGGCACGAACTCGCCCTCAACCGATGCGGCAGCGGTGGTGACCAGCAGGCGGCTGTCGGGGGACCAGTCTACCGCGCTGACGAAATCTTCGTGGGAGAGCACCACCCCCAGCTCGCCGCTCTCTACATCCATCAACTGTACGGTGCCGCGCGCCACCCAGGCGATGCGGGTCCAGTCGGGGGAGAAGACCGCGTTGTAGAGCACCGGGCTGGCGTGCTCCTCCCAGGTGAGGGTCGCGAGCACTTCGCCGGATTCACGGTCGAAGATATACACGGTGAAGTTCTGCGGGTCAGCCCCGGCCAGGCGAGTCCCGTCGGGAGAGAATGTCAGGTCGGTCAGGAAGGAGGGCAGGTCCCAGGAAACCTGCAGCTCACCGCTGGTCGCATCCCAGATCTGCAGGCTGCTCTGGCTGGCAGCTGCCAGGGCGGAGCCATCGGGGGAGAAAGCCAGGCTGGTGAGCGCCTCGTCCCCGGCCTCGACGCTGAGGGGCTGGGCGCCGTTCTGGGTCTCCCATATGTGCACCTGGTTTTCACCGTCCGCCCAGGCCAGCCGCTGCTGGTCGGGGGAAGCGGTCAGCAGGGTGGGGCCGGAAGCCTCCATGGCCGTGCGCAGGGTCTCCGGATCCACCTCGTAAATGACGACCTCGCTGGTGGTCGCCAGGGCCAGTTCGACTTCGCCCTGTTCCGAGGCGACCCAGGCGAAGGTCTGCACGTCTGCTTCAGCCACTTCCCCGGCCGTCTGCAGATCGGGGGCGGTGTCGGGGCCGATGATGCCCTGCTCCGGAGGGGTGACAGCGGGCGGCGTCTCTGCGGCCGGTTCGGGGGTCGGCGATGCAGGCAGCGAGGTCGGTGTGGCAGGCGGTTCAGTTTCAGTGGAGGCCGGCTCTGCGGTGTCGGGAGGGACTTCACCTCCCGGAGTTTCCGTCAGAGCCAGCACGCCGGAAGGCGTGAGTGTCGCGAAGGGAGCCGTGCCGGAAGTGGTGCAGCCGGTAAGGAGCAGGACCAGCAGGTCAGCCAGAAGAATGGGGGTTAAAAAGGCCAGATACTCCAACTTCACAGCTCTCCTCTCAGGGTGTGCGGTTCGCATTTCACACATAGCGTTTATTCTACCTTATGTGGGCGGGCTGGCGCGGCCAGGCAGTGACCAGCCCCTGTGATTTGGAGATATGGAATGCGCCGTCCCGCATGTGATCGCGCACGTGACTCTCGAACGCCGCGCGCTGGTCTGCGGGGAGATCGCTGATGTGGCTGAACATGGAAAAGACGTAGGCCACCAGGGGCTCGACCTCGGTCACCTCCAGGCTGTCTTCGTAGATGAAGACCTGGACGGGTTCAAAGGCCTCGCTCAGTGCCTGAGCAGCATTCTCCAGCGAAAAGCGGCGGACCAGCTCGTAAGTGGGCCTGTGTGACGGATCGAAGGCGTGGACCAGGTCGTGAAGTTCGCCCATATGCCTTTCTCCGTTGGTGGCGGCGAACAGCCGGCCACCCGGGCGCAGCACACGGGCAATCTCCCGCACCGCCTGCGGCAGATCGGGAACATGGTAGAGCATGTGGTTGGCAATCACGACATCAAAGGACCCATCCGGGAAAGGAATGTGCTGGGCGTCCAGACACAGGAAGCGGAAAATGGGCGGGTGCGAGTTCTTCTGCCGCGCCTCCCTGACCATGCCTGCGGAGAGGTCGCCCAGGAACAGGCGCAGGTCCGCAGGCAGGCGGGCCTGGTTGTGCGCCCACAGGCTGCCCGGGCCGCAGCCGGCCTCGAGCACGCGCATCCCCGGCTGCAGCTCCAGGTGGTCGTACACCCAGCTAAACCAGGGGTATGGGTTGGTGCTGAAGCGGGTGTGCAGGTTGATGCGCGCCTGGAGGTTGTCCGCTGTTTTATACTGCTGTTCTTTGAGGTATTTCTGGTCGGTTATCGAGCGCATGGCAGATCCTTTCCTGGAAAGACCTGGTTCAGGAGCCGCCGGCCGCCGGGGCAAGGCGGATCCAGTCCAGGATGGGCGAGGTGGTCTCGATTATGGGGACGTGCAGATGACGGGCGATTTCACCGCATAGAGCGGTGAAGAGATCGAGGGCGGCCAGCAGCGCGCGGTGGACATCTACGGCCTGGTAAGCGGGGAACAGGGCGGGCAGCACCGGCAGGAAGCGCGGGCTGGCCCAGGCGTCGATGCGGCGGCCGTGGTACCAGGTATCCGGAGGCAGGGAGTTCGACAGGCGCGTGTGCCATTCGAGCAGGGTCAGCAGGCGCGGGCGCAGGTCGCAGCTTAACTGGTGCTGGGCCTGCCAGAGCTCGCCGCGGCGGGCCAGCTTTTCGATGCGGTAGAACAGGAAGAGTGACTGCGTGATCAGGGTCTTGAATTCATCCGGCGAAGGCGGTGGGGCAGGCGGCTGCGCTGTAAAAGCGATGGGGGGGAGGTCACCCAGCGGGCGCACGCCGCGGGCAAGCACCTGACGGTCGGGGAAGCCGGCGAGCAGATCCTGCAGGGCCGGGCGGGTTTTTGCTGCTGGGGTGACCGGCACCAGCAAGAAGTCGACCTTCAGCCCGCCGGCGTAGATCACCTGCCATTCGGGGTGCGGCCCTTCGCTGAACAGGTGCGCCAGCCAGACCTCGCCGAACTGCCAGAACCAGGAGGAACCGGCACTGAGCCGGGGAAGAGCGGATGTGAACAGGATCAGGTCAAGGTCAGACCATTCGTCGGGGGGCGGGTCGGAGCGGGCGCGCGAGCCAACAGCGCAGGCGCCGTAGATATCCGGCCGGGAGCTGACCCAGGCATGGATGCGGGTTTCGAGAAGCGGGTAAGAGAGGTTGCCGGCTGGTAGATTTCGCATAGACAATATCCACGGTCTGACGCAGTGCAGGGTAGGCGGATGCCTGCAGAAGTACGGGCCGTTTGCGGCCCAGACTTTATTCTGTGCCGGTGAAGCGCAGGCCGATGATGCCGGCGATGATCAGGGCGGTGAAGAACAGGCGCGGCAGGCTGCGCGGTTCGCCCAGCAGCATAATGCCCAGGATCACAGCCCCGACTGCGCCGATACCGGTCCACACGGCGTAGGCGGTGCCGACCGGCAGGGTTTTGAGCGCCTGCGAGAGCAGGAAAACGCTCAGGCCCATGGCGACGACGGTGATCAGCGAGGGGACCAGTTTTGTGAAGCCTTCAGAGTATTTTAACCCCATCGCCCATACGGTTTCGAAGATTCCGGCGATGAACAGGATGATCCAGGCCATTTGATGTATACCTCCACGAGTGTTTTTGATCTGCCCCGGGAAGACAGATTGAAACAGAATTTTACCCCAGGGGGCGGTCAGGGAGGATGTTCCCCTTTTGCGGTCCTGACCGGGGCGCGAGGCGAGAACTGCGGCAGACAGGCGTTGCGAGTTTATTTGTTCGCAGGCCGCTTCGACCAGGCATGCGCAGCATGCCGCTCAGCGCGCCTGCGGGTAAAAGTTATTGTCGCATGCTTTATGGTATACCGAATAACCTGATTCGATTTCCATGACCCAATAATTAGAAAAACTTCCCTTGTGAGGAGCAGAGCGCCCGTTTACTGGCTCCCACGAGGAGCGTGGGAGCCAGTATAGATTTTTCGTTGGCAGGCACGCCTGCTGTTGGGACAGATTTCTCGGGCTCCGGAAGACCGCATTATAAGGCGGGTCGGGAGCCAGATAATGCCGTGTTCCTACGGCTGCGGGCGGCAGGCGAACACAGCACCGGAGCGCGGCGGGAGGGAGATGCCCGTCAGGCGGCCGTGCTGGACGCTGAGCGATCCAGCATCGAGCAGGCCTTCGCCGCGGCAGCCATCTGGCAGATGGCCATTCGCAGGAATGTCCACCTGCCAGGTCGCCTGGTCGTTGTTGATCAACACCAGCAGGCGCTCATCATCCAGCGCGCGCAGAAAAGCCAGGTGCTGGCCCTGAGCGTGAACCACCTGGTAGCTGCCGGTACGCAGCGCGGGGTGCCGGCGGCGCAGGGCGATGCAGCGTTTGAATTCATCGCGCAGCTCGTGGTCCCACCGTGTCGGGTCCCAGGGGAACGCCCAGCGTGAGGCCTCGGGATAATGGGCCTGCCCCTGGGCCATGCCAATCTCGTCGCCGTAGTAGATGCAGGGGGCTCCGGGATACGTCATCTGGAACAGCACCGCCAGGCGCAGCGCAGCCTGATCGCCCCCGGCCAGGGCGGCAAAGCGAGGCATATCGTGGCTGCCGAGCAGGTTAAGCTGGGCCAGAGCAGCCTCGTGGGGGTAGATCTCGAGCAGCTCCGTGGTGCGGCGGGCAAAACCGGCCGCGTCCAGCACCGGCGTGGAAGGCAGGCCCATCATCCCCTGTTCCATGCTGCGGTCGAGGCTGCCGGCGGCGAAAAAACCCAGGCAGGCCTGCGTGAACTGGTAGTTCATCACCGCGTCGAACTGGTCACCCTGCAGCCAGCGCTGCGCCTCCCAGGGGACCTCGCCCACGATATACGCCTGGGGGTTGACCCCTTTGACTACCTGGCGGAACTCCTGCCAGAAGGCGTCGTCATCGATTTCGAAGGGCACATCCAGGCGCCAGCCATCGATGCCCTGTTCGAGCCAGTAGCGGGCCACCGAGAAGATAAACTCACGCACCTGCGGGTTGGCGGTGTTGAATTTGGGCAGCGCCGGCAGCCCTTCCCAGCACTCGTAGCGAGGCTCGCCGCTGTAAGCGTTGAGGGGGAAGTCGTGGACGGTGAACCAGTCCAGATACGGGGACTGCGGGCCGGTCTCCAGGATGTGGTTGAACTGGAAGAAGCCGCGGCTGGCATGGTTGAACACACCATCGAGCACGATGTATATGCCGCGGCGGTGGGCTTCATCGAGCAGGAGACGAAATGCCCGGCCGCCGCCCAGGAGCGGGTCGACGCGAAAATAATCGTGCGTGTGGTAGCGGTGGTTGGAAGCGGACTGGAAGATGGGGTTGAAATAGATGGCGTTGATCCCCAGGTCCTGCAGATAGTCCAGGCGCTCCAGCACGCCCAGCAGGTCGCCCCCTTTGAAGCAGTACATCGTCGGTTCGGCGTCCCAGGGCTCGAGATTGCCCGGTTTGGGGAGCGACGGGCTGAACGCAAAGCGGTCGGGAAAGATCTGGTAAAAGACGGCGTTTTTTACCCAGTCGGGCGTTTGGAAAACGGGAGTCATTTTTGTCTTTTATAAGCGGGGGTAGGCCGGGCTGACAGCGAGGGCAGCAACTTCGTCGCTTCGCAGAGACATGCAGATCACGCCCTGCACCACGCCTTCTTTCGGGGGAACCTGTTCGGCGGGGAAGCGGATGATCTTGCTCAGGCGCGAGATCAGAAAGATGTCGTCGCCGCTTTCGACCGCTGCTGCGGCGGCCAGCCGGTCGGTATTGAGGGCGATCTTCCCGGCCGCACCGGGGGATTTGTTGGCGCTGAAGCCGGACATCAGGCGGATGGCGCCTTTCCCGCTGGCGGAGATCAGGAACACACCGCTGTCCTCCGTGACCGGGGCGATCGCCACGGCTTCATCGCCGTCGCTCAGGCGGATGCCCAGACCGCCGCCCGGCGGCAGGTTCTTCTCCGCAAAGCGGATCCCTTTTCCCTGACGGGTGGCGATGAACAGGTCGCCGTCTCCGGGCGTCCAGCATGCGGCGGCCAGCGGGCCAAAGGTTTTCAGATCGTAGAGAGAGGTCCCGGCTTTCATGTGTTCGCCGAAGACATGGTGGCGCAGGATGCGGTAATACCCGCGCTTGCTGACCATGGCCAGGTAGCCCTGGGCCTGAATGGGGAGCAGGACGGCCAGGGTTTCGCCGTCCTGCAGCTCGAAGCGGGCTGCGAAGGATGTCCCCCGGTCGTGCACCTCGCTCTGGGGCAGCGCGCTGACCGGCAGACGGTAAGCGCGGGCATGGCTGGTGATCGCCAGCAGGGTCTCGCTCTCATCGGCCACTGCCAGCAGGGCTGGGGCCTCGTCTCTGGGCACTTCGAGATCGAACACGCCCATGCCGCCGCGGTTCTGGCGGTGGTACAGATGGCGCGGGGTGCGCTTCAAGGTCCCAGAAGCGGTGGCGGTGATCAGGTTCTGGGTGGTGGGGGGTTCTTCCGTCTCAGTGATGGCGGCCAGTATGCCATCGTCTTCTCCGGTGCTCACACTGGACCGGGATCGTGAGCGGCTCCCCTGGCGCAGGCGTTCAAGCTCTGCTTCCAGGGCTTCGATATAGGCAAGTACCTCCGGATCTACCTGTTTCAAATCTGGTCGCTGCAACTCCATGGATTATGCACCTCATCGTGGTATTGGTTTTTTAATCGACGCCGGGGGGAGCCAGCCGGCCGACACGGCGGACGCAGGGGCGCCGGAAGACCTCGGCGCCGTGCGGCGCTTCGCCCAGCTCGCCGGTGAGGTCCTGCCCGGGGAAATGCATGCCTTCGTGCATGCCGGTGCGCCACTTGGGGCAGTCGCTGACATCGTAAACGACGCCGCCGCAGGCGACGTACAGGGGGCCATCCTCACCGTCATAGCGGCGTAGTTCGGTCAGGGTAAATATGCGTTCGCCGTTCAATGTGTCCTTCATGCCGGGGTAAGCCAGCCGGCGCCGGAAACAGCGCTGGTCCACAGGGGCTCGCCCTCTGTGGGGCGAGCCGGCCTGCAGACCGTTAAGTTTAACATAAATCGAGAGGGATCAACGGGCTTCCCGGCCCGGTGTGCGGCCGGGGAGGAGGAAGCTAACCGGCCCCGCTGGCACCGCCGCCTGCCGCGCCGCCCGCCCCGGCGCCGGTCGCTCCGCTGCCGGAGGCCGATGAAGCGGCGATGATGGCCACCAGCGAGCTCATGCTTTCAGGGCCGCTGGCCGCCGAGAGCGGCCGGAACCAGGAAGGCACCACGCCGCCGCCGTGCTTCTTGTGATAGCGCACCCAATCCTCGGCCAGGCCGAAGGCAGCCGTGTAGGGCAGATAAGTCTCGAACACCCCTAAATGGGAGAGCGATTCGCGCCCGTCCAGGATATCCCGCAGGTAGCGTTTAAAGCCGCGCCACTGGGCGGCTTCCTGCTCGCCCTGGTCCGTCAGCGGCGAATACGACGACCAGGTGATCAGTGTGGTCATGCCGAGCAGGAAGGAAGCCGCGCTCAGGGCGCCGACCACCATCAGAACCCGGAACCACAGATCGCTGCCCGAGTTGGCGATGGTGGAGGCCATCACGACCGGGGGCAGTATGGCCAGCAGCCCACCAACCGTGAGCGTGGTGCCGATCGCCAGCGCGCTGTCTCTGCGATGGCGGCGTTCAGGGCTGACCAGCCCGAGCATTTCGAGTTCCTGCTGCAGGGCGGCGGTGAGCGAACGCCACTGACCGCTGACCAGACCGCTCAACTCATTGATGTTCACCTGGCTGCGGGGGCCTTTCTTACCGTGGAAGAAGATCTCTACCAGCCTGCGCTCGTGCGGGTGCAGGCCGGATGGTTCTTTGAGCAGTTCGATGTGGAAGTTGGTGGCCTGGTACCACTTCTTCTCGCCGTCTTCGACAAAGGCAAGCACACCCTGCTGGGCCAGATCCAGCAGCGTGCCGTGGGTGTGATCCCAGGCAATGCGCCTCCCCATATCCGCCAGGATGCCGGCGATGGCCGGCCGGCGGTCGCGCGGCGGCTGCACCGGCCGGACTTCCGCAGCCGGGAGGCTGGTCTCGCGCTGGCTGCGGTTCCAGGTCCACAGCAGGGCGAACCCGCCTAACGTAAGAGCAGCGAGCAGAGTGAACAGCGCGTAAGGCAGGGCCTCGATCGATTTTTCACGCAGGCGGATCTGGCGTGCCTGCCAGTGCGGCGGCGCGGAGATCAGGCTGCCCGGGGCGAAAGCCATGCGCACCACAGCGGTGTCATCGTCTCCAAGGTTCTCAACACGGAAAGAGAGCTGGTTCTCCCCGGGCTGCAGGGTGACCTTTGGGCCGCGCACGGCGGGCTGCTCGACCAGGGTGGCTGCAGCCGGGTAGTTGATGATCACCATCCCTTCACGGATGGTGTATTCGTGCCGGTTGGGGAAGATCTCCCACTCCAGCAGGTCAGCATTCTCGCCCTTCTGGATCACGCCGGCGACACGGTACTGGAGCGTGAAGGTGTGCGTAGAACCGGTCAGCGGCTGGAAATGCCATGTGACCTCGATCTCATCCCCATTTTCGATCTCGAACTGTCCGGGCTGGTTTCCCTGTTCCAGGGGCATGCCGTCCATGGAGGCGCGGATATCGGTGATCCCGTCTGTCCGGTCGGTCGGCAGCGTGCGGAAAACGTAGGTAAAGGGATCTCCGGAGAAGCGGAACACGATCGTCTCCGTTACCCAAAGCGAGCCGTCCTCCTGAACGTCAATCTGCACATCGTAGCGTTCAGCTGCATAATCCTTGGCGGCCTGCGCCGGGGTTGGAACGATCAAACCGGGAAGGAGCAGGAGTATGAGGAGAAGCAGCGTTTTTCTGGCCATGGGATAATCTTACCCTTTAATCAGGAATTTGAGAACAATATCCGCTCCTGACTGTACATGCGAATCGCAACCAGGATGAGCACCAGCGCCACGATGAGGGTGGTAACGGAAGACAGCGCGATATACAGGGGGTTCACCAGCTCGGAGCGCATAAACTGGTTAATCAGGATCTGCTGGCCAAAGGTGGGGATGAGCATCATCCACAGGGCCGGACGCACGGGCAGGAATGCCAGGGCCAGCCCGGGGAGGGCCGGGATGATGGGCAGGAAGCCGGTGTAGGTCTGGGCTTCTTTGAAGCTGCGTGTGAAGGTGGCGATGATCATCTGCAGGGCGGATGCCAGCACGATCATCGGCAGCGAGAGCAGGAAAATGTTGACCAGGGCGCGGCCGTTGATGCTGAGCTGCATGCCGATGTATTCCTCGACCGGGAACAGGTTGAAGGCCGCCCAGAAGGCCAGCAGCGTGAAGATCAGGGTGGCAATGGCGAAGGGCACCGAGGCCAGCAGTTTGCCGGCGACGAACTCCCAGCGCGCCGCAGGGTTGATCAGCAGCGGCTCGAGGGAACCGCGCTCACGCTCGCCGGCCGTGGTGTCGATGATGACATACATCCCTCCCAGAAAGATTCCAAATATCACGAAATACGGAAGCATATTCAGGAAGATCAGCGACTGGCTCTCCGGTGTGGATACATCAATCTGTTCTACTGCCAGCGGCGTGATCACCGCCGGGTGGATGCCGCGCGCCATCAGGCGCATGACCGCCGTCTGCTGGCTGTAGCCCTCGATCAGGCTGCGGGCGCGCTCGACGGTAGCGAGGGCCGACTGGCGGGAGGTATCCAGCACGACCCGGATGGTGGCCGGCTGGCCGGAGGCGAACTGGCGGGCATATCCCTCGGGGATGATCAGCACCAGTTCCACATCGCCGTTGCGTACTGCGTTTTCAGGATCCTCCGGGGCGGGGTTGATGCGGGCGCCGGCCTGTTCCAGGAACTGGATCAGATCGGGGGCGTTTTCGGCGCCGGATACGGCGACCTCGAGCGGGTTGTCGAACGGATCGCTGAAGACGGACCGCCCCAGGATGACGATCAGGAGCAGGATCA
Source organism: Chloroflexota bacterium (assembly GCA_012516075.1). Taxonomy (GTDB): domain Bacteria; phylum Chloroflexota; class Anaerolineae; order Anaerolineales; family UBA4823; genus JAAYXE01. Next base: position 37,779 of record JAAYXE010000155.1, read on the forward strand.
GCGCCGGGCCGATCAGCGAACTCGCCAGCGCGCTGAAGATCGAGCGCCGGTCGCGCAGGTTATCGGTGACTTCTTTTGAAAAAATGATCCAGATGCGCTGCAGTGCATTCATCACTCCAACCCCTCGTCGGTACCAATGATGGAAACGAAAGCGTCCTCCAGGTTCTGCTGCCCGGTGGCGGCCAGAATCTGGTCGGGCGTACCGCTGGCAGCCACTTCTCCGCCCGCAATGATGACGATGTGGTCACACAGAGCGGAGACCTCCTGCATGATGTGGCTGGAGAAGAGCACGCACTTTCCTTCGTCGCACAGGCGGCGGATGAAGGTGCGCATGGAGCGGGTGCTCATCACGTCCAGGCCGTTGGTGGGCTCGTCCAGCAGCACGTTCTGGGGCTGGTGGACCAGGGCGCGTGCGATGGCGACTTTGACGCGCTGGCCGGAGGAGAAGCCTTCCGTTACCCGGTTTTCGATGTCCTGCATCTCCAGCAGGCGCACCAGCTCGTCGATCTTGTTTTCCAGATCGCTGCCCTTCAGCCCGTGCAGGCGGCCGTAATAGCGAATGTTCTCGCGCGCGGTCAGGCGCGGGTACAGACCGTGGGCGTCGGGCAGGGCGCCGATGCGCTTCTGCACCTCCATGGGGCTGCGGATGGTGTCGAAGCCGTCTACCCGGGCGCTGCCCTGATCGGGTTTGAGAACGGTGTACAGGATGCGCAGGGTGGTGGTCTTGCCCGCCCCGTTAGGCCCCAGAATACCGGTGATCATCCCATCGGGGGCAGTGAAGCTGACCCCGCGCAGGGCCTGAATATTGCCAAAGGATTTGTGAAGATTGTTGACCTCTATCATGCTCTACTCCCCTGCGATCAATGGAAGCGGACCGGAGAAGTTAACGAAGAAGGGGCTGGGGACAATTTCGTTCACACAGTCTGTGTCCAGCCCGTTCACTGACCCGCTGGCGATGAAATCGCTGGCAACACGCGGCAGGCAGCCGCGCATAATGACATTGTGGCCCATGCCAGGTGCGACCAGGTGCAGGCTGTTGGGCAGGGTCTGCGCCGCCAGCTCAGCATTTTCCGGCGGCGTGACCGGATCCACCTCCCCAGAGAGCAGCAGCACGGGGACAGAAGACTGTACCGGTTCTTTATAGTCCGCCGGAATGCTGCCGCGCGGCCAGACGCTGCAGGCCGTTTCGAGCGCCTCGATCTGCAGGTCGCCGTAGTAGGTGCCTTCGCCGGCCCGGCGGGCCTCCTCCAGCGGCATGAACGGCATGTCCTCCGAGCAGAGCACGGTGTTGTTCAGGCCCAGGGCGATGGTATCGGAGAGCTGTTCGGTGACGATCAGGTACAGCGCGGCCAGCAGCCCGTAATCGCCCTCCGCCCCGGCCTTATGGATCAGCAGCGGCAGCAGGGCGGCCGTCTCAGGAGCGTAGCTAGCCAGCCGCACGGCGACGGCAAGCTGCTCGATGGAGAAGCTCAGCTCCACCGGTTCGCCGCTGCGCGGGTGGACGATTGAGACCTCCACAGGCTGTTCGCGCAGCGCGGCGACGAGTTCGTCGAACTCCTGCTGGATGTCGGGAAAAGCCTGGCTGCAGGCTGCGTCGGTGCTGCAGCGCTCCAGGATAAGGTCGATAGCGTTCTGGGCATCGCGGGCGACGTCGATCCCCAGGGGCTCCTGCATGGGGACCACCCCGTCCAGGATCACCGCACGGACGCTGTCGGGGAACATTTTCAGATACGTGAGCGCCGAGCGGGTGCCGTAAGAGACACCGTACAGGTTGATCTTCCCGTAGCCCAGGGCCTGGCGCACGCGCTCGAGATCGGCGGCGAAGAGCGGGGTGGTGTAGAAGGCCGGGTCGGCGTCCAGGCTCTGCAGGCATTCCTGCAGATAGCGCTGCGTGTCTTCACTGTCCGCTGAATAGTCCACACCCGTCTCGCTGGCCGGGCAGGTGAGCGGGTTGGAGCCGCCGGTGCCGCGCTGGTCGACCAGGACGATATCGCGGTTCTGGTGGATGCGCTGGAAGGCGCCGGAGATCTGGACATAGGTTTCGGTCGCCGCCTGGCCTGGACCGCCTGCCAGGATGTAGAGCGGGTCGGGCTCCGGGCTGCGGCTGACGGCCGGGATGACGGCGAGGCGCAGGTCGATCTGGCGCCCGGCCGGGTCATCCGGGTTTTCGGGGACTGTCAGGGTGCCGCAGCGGGCGGACAGGCGCAGCGACACGCCTTCTGTGCCGATCTGGCAGTCGCTCAGGCTGACCGCCGGTGCGGGAGTCCCCACCACCGCGGGCGTCTCCCCCTGGCAGCCGGTTAGCAGGAACAGCAGTATGGCCACAAGCCAGAGGAGCGGCCAGGGGGCAGCGCTGCGGTTCCGGGCTGCGGCTTGCGATGGATGGATCGGGTGAATGTCAGGCATATGGCATCCTCGAGGCAATATGGTACCGGAGACGGCCGCCTCATTCCAGCGGCGCCCCGGCTGCGATCAGCGCATAAAGGAGAAGGATTTTGAAAGCGTTGTTGATGACGTGGATGATCACCGGCGGCCAGAGCGAACTGCTGCGCTCGTAAACCCAGGCCAGCAGGAACCCGAGCAGTGCAGCTGCCGCGGCAACCGAAATTTCGCGGTGCACGGCGCCAAAGAGCACCCCGCTGACCAGCATGCCCGGGAGCACCCCCCAGCGAGCGCGCATCCAGGGATAGAGCACGGCGCGAAAAAACAGCTCCTCGGCGAAGGGAGCCACAAAACCGCCCAGCACGAGCATGCTAAGCGCCGCGAACCAGGAGAAGCCCTCTGGCGCCAGGAACTCGAGCTGCACGTTTTCGACAGGGCGGTTGAGCAGGAGTTGGACGAGCAGCGCTGTCAGCGCCGAGAGCGGGATGGCAGCCAGCCCCAGCCAGAGCGAACGGATAAACCACTGCAGGGAAGGCAGGCGCAGGCCCACGGCATCCCAATCCAGACCACGCCGCCTGATGCCGAGCAGGTAGACGCTGCCGATCAGCGCGACCCCTTCCAGCAGGCCCAGCGCGGTGCTGAGCAGGTTCGACGGTTCGATCTCTGCGCCGGTGGCCTGCGCCCAGAGGCGCAGGGCGAGGAGGGCTGCCAGCAGGACGGCCAGGATCCCCAGGACGATGAGCAGCACATCCTTCCCCGTCCAGGGCGAGGAGGTTGCTGGCGCCTCATCCATAGAGGCCCCGCAGCCGTACCGGCTTGCCGCCGGAAGGATCGCCGTTCAATGGGGGTGCAGGACAGACAAACCCGCGCACAAACAGAGCCACCGCAGTCTGGTGTACACGGAGGTAAATGGGGACCGGGCAGCAGGGAGCGCGAGCGCCGGCGTCATCTGCAGACGAGTTGAAATTCCACTTTTTGGACACTTATACTCTAACCTGTCGGGTGTGTCAAGAATAGGGTGCCGGTGACCACTTATTCATGATCCCTGTTTTCGTGAGCGGTTCAGCTCGTCCGCATGGCGGATCACCCTGTGGCCGTAGATCTCACGCAGGTGGTCGATGGCGCTGTTCAGGCGGCGCATTTTCTCAGTATCCTGGTCCCAGAAACTCAACTGGCGTACGGGCGGGCCCAACCCGCTCACACCCACCCCTAAA